>DATNJF010000137.1:0-5582 GCA_035604035.1 Allostellaceae bacterium
CAAGTCGGCGGCAAGCCGATAGGCGTCAAAGGTGTCGTCGATATCGATGCCGAATTTGTTTTCCTTCTTGCCGGTGGCGATTTTCGCGTGGGTTAACGCATCGACATCGGGATTGACCCGGATGGCGATCCGCGTGGTACGGCCGCGCTCGGCGGCGATCTTGCTCAGCAGCTTGAGCTCGGGCACCGACTCGACATTGATCTGGTGGATGCCTGCGTCGAGCGCCGCAGCAAGCTCGATGTCGGTCTTGCCGACGCCGGAGAAGACGATCCGTTCTGGCCGGATGCCGGCGGCAAGCGCGCGGCGCAGCTCGCCCTCGGAGACCACATCGGCGCCAGCGCCGAGCCCGGCGAAGAGGCTCAGCACCGCCTGGTTGGAATTGGCCTTGACCGCGTAACAGATGAGCGGCGGTCGCGCTCCGAACGCGGCTGCGAACGCTCGGTACCGCGATACTAACGCGCCGGCGGAATAGAGATAGAACGGGGTACCGACCGACGCGGCGACGCGCGAGACCGGCACTTTCTCGGCGTGAAGCTCGCCGTTGCGGTAGGCAAACAAGTCACGCACGCGGATAGGGGCGAGGATAGGTAGTGGGCTCATCCGAAGGCGGCTGCGGAGCCCCTTTGCGGCCACACCCGGCGAGCGCCAGCGCGACGAGCAATACCACGACGATCCGCAGCGCTCTCGCGCGGCGGCCAGAATTATGGTCGGAGGGATTGTCTTGGTTCATCGGCAATACCTCTTGCGCGCGGCAGCGATCGCGGCGCGAACCCGGTCAGGTGCGGTGCCACCGAAGCTGGTACGGCTCGCCACGGACCGCTCGACATCGAGCACATCGTACACCGAAGCGCTGATCGCCGGCTCGATTGCTTGCATCTCGGCGAGCGGCATCTCGGCGAGCTCATGGCCCAGCGCCTCGGCGCGCTTGACGATCTCGCCGGTGACATGGTGCGCCTGGCGGAACGGCATGTTGAGCGAACGCACCAGCCAGTCGGCCAGATCGGTCGCCGTGCTGTAGCCGCGCGCGGCCGCCTCGCGCAGCCGGTCCGCCTGCGGCCGCATGTCCGCGACCATGCCCGCCGCAGCCGCGAGACACAGTTCGAGCGCGTCGGCCGCCTCGAAGACCGGCAGCTTGTCTTCCTGCATGTCCTTCTGGTAGGCGAGCGGCAGGCCCTTCATCACCGTCAGCAGCGCGACCAGCGACGCATTCAGCCTGCCGGTCTTGGCGCGGACGAGCTCGGCCGCGTCCGGGTTGCGCTTCTGCGGCATGATCGAGCTGCCGGTGGTGAAGGCATCGCTCAGCGCGATGAAACCGAAGGGCTCACTCGACCAGATCACGATCTCCTCAGCAAGGCGCGAGAGATGCGTGCCGGCGAGCGCCGCCGCGGCGAGGAATTCGATGGCAAAGTCCCGGTCGGACACGGCGTCCAACGAGTTCGCCGCCGGCCGGTCGAAGCCGAGCGTCGCCGCGGTCGCGTCGCGGTCGATCGGAAAGGCGGTGCCGGCCAGCGCCGCAGCGCCAAGCGGGCATTCGTTGAGCCGCCGCCGGCAATCGGCGAAGCGGCCGCGGTCGCGCCCAACCATTTCGACGTAGGCCATTAGGTGATGGCCGAAGGTCACCGGCTGGGCGATCTGCAGATGGGTAAAGCCCGGCATGACCGTCGCCGCTTGCGCTTCGGCCTTGTCGAGGAGCGCGATCTGCAAGGACATCATCGCCGCATCGAGGCGGTCGATCGCGCCGCGTACCCAGAGGCGGAAATCGGTCGCTACCTGGTCGTTGCGCGAGCGGGCGGTGTGCAGCCTTCCGGCGGCTGGGCCGATCAGCTCGGCGAGCCGCGCCTCGATGTTGAGGTGGATGTCTTCGTTTTCCTCGTGGAAGACAAAGGCGCCGCTCTCGATCTCGCCGCGGATTCGCTCTAGACCCTCGGCGATCGCCGCGCCATCTTCGGCCGTGAGAATGCGTTGCGCGACCAGCATCGCGCAATGCGCCTGCGATCCGGCGATGTCCTCGTCATAGAGGCGCCGATCGACATCGATCGAGGCGTTGATGCGGCGCATGATCGCGGCGGGACCGCCGGCAAAACGGCCGCCCCATAGCGGGTTTGGCGCCGCCGACGCGGTGGCGCCAGGCGAACGCCGTGTCGGCCGGGTCACGGGGTGCCGCCTCCCTCGCCGGGAAGGAGCCTTATGACGGGCTGCCGCATCATTGTGGCCATTTTGATCCTGGTCGCCTCGACCGTGGGCGCCGCGGCGCAATTGTCCAGCGACCCCGATATCAAGATCGGCGAGTTTATCCCGGTGGCAACGCCGCAGCCAGCGCCGGAGATGAGCTTCGACGGGCTCGATGGAAAGCCGGTCTCGCTCGCCGACTTCAAAGGCAAGCTGGTCGTCCTCAACCTATGGGCGACATGGTGTCAACCCTGCCTCAAGGAGATGCCGTCGCTCGAAAAGCTCGAAGCAAGGCTCGGGCCGGGTTTGGTGGTGCTGGCGGTATCCGAAGATCGCGGGGGAGCGGAGGTGGTGAAGCCATTCCTCGCCAAGTTCGACCTCGACAAACTCACGATCGGCCTCGACCCCAAAAGCACGGCGATCCATGCACTGCGCGCGCGAGGGCTGCCGACCAGCCTGGTCGTCGACCCTGACGGCAAGGTGTTGGGCAAGGTCGAGGGCGGCGCTGAGTGGGACTCGGACCAGATGGTCGCGGTGCTGACGAAACTGATGCCGCCGGTTAGCCCTGGGCGCTGAGCATGCGTTGCAGGAACTCTCCACCGCGACGCAGCCCCTCTTCATCGATGCCGTGGCCGACGCCGGGACAGCTCAATGTTTCGACCGTGACGCCGGCATCGGTCAACGCGATCTCGGCCTCGGCCATCGAATCGTAAGGGACCATCGAGTCCTCTGTGCCGTGAACCAGCAACACTGGCGGGCGTGAGCGGATTTCGCTCTTCAGCAGTGCCGGCGCGATCAGCCGGCCGGAAAAGCCGACGATCCCGGTAAGCTGCCGCTCGCGCCGCGGGCCGACGAAGAGCGACATCATCGTTCCCTGTGAGAACCCGACAAGAGCGAGCTGCGCCTCGGTGAGATCGCGTTTCTTCAGCTCGTCGTCGATGAACGCATCGAGGATACTCGCGGCGGCGCGCGCGCCCGCCAGCCGCGCTTCCGGGCTCGGGTCGCGTATGCTCATCCACTGATAGCCGTAGGGCGCCATGTCGCAAGGGAACGGCGCGTTCGGCGACAAAAACTCAGTGTCGGGCAAGAGCGGCGCCCAATACGGCGCCAAGCCGATCAAGTCGTTGCCGTCGGCGCCGAGCCCGTGCAGCAGGATCACCAAACGGCTGGGTTTGGCCCCCGATTGCGGCGGAAAGGACGGTCCGGACAGGGTAAGGTTCATCGCGTCACACTCCGGCGGAATGTGGCAGAGGCATAGCCGATGTCGGGCGAGGCGAACAAGGGCATCACGGAACGATGATCGTTACCCGCTTTGCCCCCAGCCCGACCGGGTATCTCCATCTCGGTCACGTGCGGTCGGCCTGGGAAGGCTGGCATGCCGCGCGCGAAGCGGGCGGCCGTTTTCTGGTACGGATCGAGGATATCGACCGCACACGCTGCCGCCACGAATACGACGCCGCGATTCTGGAAGATCTGACCTGGTTGGGTCTTACTTGGGATGGCGACGTGCGCCGTCAATCGGAGCATTTCGACGATTACGCAGCGGCGCTGGCGCGGCTCGATGGCGAGGGAATGCTCTATCCGTGCTTTTGTACGCGGCGCGAAATCCAGTCTGAGATCACCCGCGCTGGCGGTGCGCCGCAAGGGGAGGCGGGGCCGCTCTACCCGGGAACCTGTAAGCGCCTGTCGCCAAGCGAGCGCGAGGCAAAGATCGCTTCCGGCGCTGACTATGCGCTACGCCTCGATGTCGCCAAGGCAACCGCCCACACCGGCCGGCTCGAATGGTCGGAGGATGGGCGTCCGGTCGCCGCCACGCCGGAGGCGCTCGGCGATGTCGTGCTGGCGCGTAAGGACGTGCCGGTCAGCTACCACCTCGCGGTGACGGTTGACGACGCCCTGCAGGGCGTGACCCTGGTCACCCGCGGCGTCGATCTCCTTGCCGCGACGCATATCCAACGCTTGCTGCAAGCCTTGCTCGGCCTGCCGACACCCGCTTATCGCCATCACCCGTTGTTGACCGACGCGTCTGGCCGCCGGCTCGCCAAGCGCGACACGGCGGCGACGGTGCGTGACATGCGTAAGGCCGGAATACAGCCCGGCGAGATCATTAGACGGGCTCGGTTCAGCGCTTGAACCAGCGCGCTAACTTCTTGCGGTAGCGGGCGAACAGCGCGCGTTGCAGTTCCCGGCCGGATACCCGGTCGAGTGACGTCGCCTGGTTCGACGAATAGGTTAAATCGCCGGGCCTCGAGGAATTCCAAACCGCCTGATCGATCCTGAGGCTGGTGGTCGGATCGAGCGGCATGCGGAACGCTGCGTCCGAGGTTTTTTGCAGGATGAACTCGATGCCGAAATCGGTGAAATCGGGGTCGGGAAAGCCGTTCTCGCGCATGAACTCCGGCGCGGCGGCTGGCTTCGCCTCCCGCGAATAGTATTGCCGCACGATCCGGTAGCCGTTGGCGGCGGCCAGGTCGTTGAAGAAAACCGGCGTATAGAGGAAATACCCATGCTGCAGGTAACCGGACATCGGCAGGTCGTGATAGATGATCCCACCGGGCTTCGTCACCTCGTGAACGGTCTTCATCGCCAGCAGCTGATTGATCAGGTGCTCGGTCGTACCAAAATTGGTCACCAGATCGAACCGGCCGCTCAATTCCTCCGGCGCAGAATGCATGTTGAGATCGAGGAGGAAGGTATTGAAGCCGTTGATCAGATCGACTGAGCGGTAGTCGAAGCCGCACGCCGTAAGCAGCTCGCCAAAATAGCCGCCATCGGCGAAGCGTGCGATCGTCTTGCGGCTATGGTCGCTTCGTCCGGTAAAACTCTCGACGAACTGTCGGACGACGTCTTCATGGCCCTGGCAGTAGACCTGCTGGGCGCCAAGTTCGAGGATCGCGCCGCCAGCCGGCAATAGCTCCGGCAGGTCCATGATCCGCATGAGGTTCTTGACCGTCACGGCCATGGTGAGGTCCGGCGAAAGCGCCGCGACGGTAGGGCAAGATCGGCGGCGGCGTAAGCCAAGCTAGTCGAGTGGCCGATGCAGCCCGTTGGCGACGTCGAGATATTCTGGGTCTTCCGGCCGCAGCACGCCGTGGCGCACTGCGAAATCGAGGATCACCAGATTGACGTTGAATTTGAAGTCCGCGGTCGTGCGGATGCGCTCGAGGATATCGTCAAGCGGCATCAGCTCAAAACCGGCAATCTCGCCGTCATCGTTGCGCGGTTCGAAATCGGGCGGCACCTCGAGGTCGTAGACGAACATCACGTCGTCGCGAATCCCCGTCTTGGTCTCCATCCGGTACGTCAGGGCGCCGGCCGCGACGGCGCGGGCGATCAATTCGGGCCCGATGGCCGCTTCCTCCTCGGCTTCTTTCGCGAGCGTCGCGGCGGCTCCGTAACCATTGCCGATGCCG
>DATNJF010000138.1:0-20708 GCA_035604035.1 Allostellaceae bacterium
TGCCGGTGGCGAGGTCCACAAACGGCAATACCGCGATCGACGGCTGGTGCGTGAGATCATGCCTCTCGCCTCGATCCTTCGAGGAATGGAACGGCGCACTCGCATACGGTTCGGCGCCGGAGGTTTCGGCCGCCTCCGCACGGTTGCGATTTGCGGCCATGAGTCGAAGGGCCTCGTACAAGGCCTCGGTTTCTTTCGAAGGCGGCAAATCCAACTTTGCCCGAAGCGCCTCTCGACACCGCTCGTACTCTCGTATCGCTCGTGCGCGATCACCCGATTTGACAAGCGCTGTCATCAGAGTGCGTACGGCAGCTTCATGGGTCGGCTCGAAGGCAATGAGCCTTCGCGCGGCGCCGATCTGTAACTCAAGAGGGGCATTGTCCTTGGCGAGTCGGTCGATTTCTTGTTCCAGCTTCTCTCGGCGCTGGTCGTCGAATTGAGCTCGCTCCGAGGCCAGCCACTGATCGAATGACGCCGAAATCCCGTCCATATCGTCCAACAGCCGCTCCGGTTGATCCGGGGCCGCCAGAGCATCGATCCAACATAAAGCCGTATTGAGGCGGACGCCCTCCCGGTCGATCTCGATCAGATCGGGACAATCACGGCCGAAGAGGCCGTTCAGTTCAGAAAGAGCGTGTCGCAAACTCATGCGCGCTTGCGTGTGAGCCGAAAGGTTCCAGAGCAACCCGATCAGACGACTGCGGGAAACGCGCCTACCACCTGAAAGACACAGTACGGCAAGTATGGCCCGTGTTTTCCGGGAGCGAACGACGAGCTCCGTCCCGTTCGCCGCGACAACCCGCATGTCCCCGAGCAGATGAAACTTGGCGAGTTCCGGCCGCGCGTCTTGCTGCTGCGAGTGTCGACCTCCCACCGCTGGCGAGGGTTCCGTCATCGTTTCGACCCTGCACGGCGATCTTTCGGCGGTCGAGCGAGCCTTCCGCATCTCTTAGCGACCGCAAGCTGTTCTTCTCGTCCCGCCACTCGGCACGCGCTCCTCATGGCGGCCCCACTCGACCGCGATCAGTATATAATTAAAATTCGCATCGTTTTCACGACAAATTCACGAAGCATTATATCAAATTGTAGAGACTTGGCCCCTGCTCCGGAAAAATTCGGAGCGATAAGGCGCGGGGCCGCGCAGACCCCGGCATTCGAGGGTAGGATTTATGACAACCGAGAGTAGCTCGGCGCCACGGGAGAACTTGTCCGTGCGTGTGCCCCCGGTATCGCCTGGGGCGATCATCGGCTCCTCTGCCAGTTTGGTGTTGCGCCATGCGCGCGACGACGATGCCGACGCGATCATCGCATTGGTGTCGGAGGTCTGGTCCGAGTATCCGGGCAAGACCCTAATCGCCGCTACCGACATGCCCGAGCTGCTGAAACCGGCGAGTGCCTATGCGCGCGCTGGCGGGCGGTTCTGGGTGGTCGAGGCGAATGATCAGATCATCGGCACGATCGCGCTGATGCCGAGCGCCGAGAACGGCGTCGTCGAGCTGCAAAAGCTCTACGTCGCGCGCAGCATGCGAAAAAACGGGCTCGGCACGTTTCTTTGCCATCTCGTCGAGCGCGAGGCGCGCGAGCGCGGCGCGCACGCGGTCGACTTGTGGTCGGACGTCAAGCTGTCGGACGCGCATCGGCGCTACGAGCGGCTCGGCTATCGGCGCGGCGATGCGCTCAAGACCTACAACGACACCTCGTCCACGGTCCGCCTCTATTACCGCAAGGAGCTCGACGCCGACCACCCGGCGGCGTTTGGCGGTGCGGCAGCAGCGGACGCGCCCGACCGCTGGCAGGCTCTGTTTCATCTCGCTGCCGAGGGCAGCGCCGCGCAAGGGGTAGCAAACCCATGAAAGTATCTTTCACCGAGCACCCGGCCACCGTCGGGGAGAGCTACTTCGAGCATTTGCGCGTCGCCTCGGGGTTCAGCTTTAGCATGATCGCCGGCGGGCTCGCCTGTTTCGTCCACGCGATCTTTCCTTTTCTGTTCACTCACACCGGTTCGGGGGTGATCAGATCGCTCCACGACAAGATGGTCGTCAACCGCCGCCGACGCCCCGTTCCCCAACGCACCCATCGGGTCCGCGCCGCATGACCCGCGTCACCAGCAGCCCGCGCCTGGTGGCGCTGATGTGCGCCGCCGAGATCCTGTGCATGGCGGGGTTCGCCACCTATCCGGCGCTGCTGCCCGTGCTGCGCTCGGGCTGGGGGCTCACCAACGCCGCGGCCGGGCTGGTCGGCGGCATCCTGTTTTTGGGCTATGTCGGCTCGGTGCCGGTGCTGACCAGCCTGACCGACCGCATCGACGCGCGCCGGATCTATCTCGGCTCGTGCCTGCTCGCGGCTGGCGGCTCGGCGGTGTTCGCGCTTTTCGCCGACGGGTTTATCGGGGCGATGATCGCGCAGGCGCTGTTTGGGGTCGGCTTCGCCGGCATCTACATGCCCGGCCTCAAGGCGATGTCCGACCGCATCGAGGAAGGGCTGCAGTCGCGCGCCACGGCGCTTTACACCTCGCTGTCCGGGTTCGGCCTCGCGGGCTCTTATTTCCTCGCCGGTTTTGTCTCGGCGCACGCGTCATGGCGGCTCGCCTTCGCCTTCGCGACGCTGGGACCGCTCTTCGCGGCGCTGCTCGTGTTCCTGCTGATGGCGCCGAAGGCCCCCGCCCCGGCCGCCAACCGTCCCGGTTTTATCGAGAGCTACCGACTGGTCTTCCGTAACAAGGCGGCGCTTGGCTACATCAGCGGTTATGTCGCGCATTGCTGGGAGCTTTACGGTTCGCGCGCGTGGATGGTCGCGTTCCTGACCTTCGCCGCCGGTACCGCGACCGGCACCGCGACAGGCCCTGGGGGCGGGCTCGACGCGCCGACCTTGGCCTCGATCATCTCGCTAGGGGGGATCGCGTCGAGCATCGGCTGCAACGAGTTTGCCAAACGGTTCGGCCGCGCCAACCTGATCACCGGGATCATGGCGCTCGGCTTTGTTTTCGGGGTCGCCACCGGCCTCTCATGGCAGGTGTCGTTCGCGCTCTCAGTTGCCCTCCTCGCCTGCTATTACGCGACGGTGATGGCGGATTCCGGCGCGCTCACCGCCGGCACCGTCGCCGCGGCCAAGCCCGAGCAGCGCGGCGCGACGCTGGGTGTCCATTCGATGCTCGGCTTCACCGCCGGTCTGGTGGCGCCGACCGCCTTCGGCGTGATCCTCGATCTCGCCGGCGGCGCGCAAAGCGGCCGGGCCTGGGCCGCGTCATTTATCATGCTTGCCTTGCCAAACCTGGCGGCGATCGTCGTGTTGCGCTGGCTGACCGGCGCGGCAGCGGCGCGGCAAGTGCTGACCCGCTTCGCTTCAGGTCTAGACGCGAACCGCGAGCTGGGCTGCGGCCGGCGCCGTCCGGGTGCGCTCGGCCGGTAGGATAATCGACACGCACGTTCCCGTTCCGGGGTTGCTGACGATCGACATGGCGCCGCCATGGGCCTCGACGAGGCCCTGAGTGATCGGCAGGCCAAGCCCGGTACCGCCGTAGGTGCGGGTGGTCGAGGCGTGGGCCTGGCCGAACGGTTGCAGCGCCCTCTCCTGCTCCGCCTCGGTCATGCCGATGCCGTCATCGGTGATGGTGATCGCCGTGCGATGCTCGGCATCGACATGCGCGTCGACGGTGACCCGCCCACCGGTCTTGGAGAACTTGACCGCGTTCGAGAGCAGGTTGAGCAGGCACTGCTTCATCGCCCGCTCGTCGGCGAAAATCGCGAGATAGGGATCGTCGGCATGGCAGACCAGCTCGACCTGCTGCTTGCGAGCGCGCTCGCGGACCATGCGCAAGCTGCTCGCCAGAAGCTGGCGGATTTCGATCTCCTCTTCATGGATGTCGAGCTTGCCGGCCTCGATCTTCGACATGTCGAGCACGTCGTTGATGATCGACAACAGATGCAACCCGCTCGAATGAATGTCGCTCGAGTACTCGAGGTAGCGCGGGTTCTTGAGGGGGCCAAGATGCTCGCCGCTGAGGATCTCGGAAAAGCCGATGATCGCGTTCAATGGCGTGCGCAGCTCGTGGCTCATATTGGCGAGGAAATCGCCCTTGGCTCGATTGGCGAGCTCGGCCTGCGCCCAGGCCTGGGCCATCTTGACCTCCGCAGCCTTGCGCTCGGTGATGTCCGAATAAAGTGAAACGACCGCCCCGCCGGGCATGGCGCGGCGGCGGATCTGCAAGGTGTGTCCGTTGCGGGTGATGCGTTCGCGAACATAGGGGATGTCGCGAAAGAAGTTTTTGAACCGCTCCTGGACCTCGGTTTTGGTGTCGACCGGGCCGAAATCGCCGCGGACCGCTTGCAGGGCCAATATGTCCTGCAAGGTGGTCTCGCTCGATAGATCGGGCGGGAGGCTGAGCATCTCGACGAAGCGTGAGTTCCACGCCATGAGACGCCCCTTGCGATCGAACACGCTGAGCCCCTCACCCATGTTCTCGAGCGTGCTCTGCTGGAGGTCGCTCTGCCGTTTCAGCCGCTCCTCACCGGCGCGCAGCTCGATCGCGGCGCGCTGCTGCCGATCGAACGCTCGCACCATCATCCAGGTGAGGGTGCCGGCGGTGGCCGCGAACAGCACGAAGGCCACCAACGAACCGATACATTCGGAGCGCCACTGAGCGAGGATGTCGTCGCGGGTGCGCGAGGCGGTGAGGATCAGCGGGCGGGCCGGGATATGCTCGAAGCTGAAGAGGTTGACGTCGCCGGTGCCATCCGGCGAACTGGCGATGACGCCGGCACGGCGCTGTCTTGCGGCGACAAGCACAGCGGCCATGTCGGCCTGCTGGTGGCCGATCGCTTCCTCGCGGTGCGGCTCGCTCGCCACCAAGGTGCCGTCGTCGAGCAGCAGCGCGACATGCACGGCACCGTTCGCCACCACTGAGCTGTAAAAGTCGGTGAAGACGGTGATCGGCACCTCGGCGGCGATCACCCCGACGATTTTTTCGCGCTGCATCAGCGGGCGGCTCAACATGATCGACCAGCTGCCCGTGGCGCGGCTGCGCTCGGGGCGGCCGACATAAAGCGAGGGCAAGCCGCCTTTCTGATGCGCGGTAAACCAGGGCTGGCTGGCGAGATCGCGCGGCGGCGTGGTGGCGGTCGAACCGGCGTTGTTGATCAGCTGGCCATCGCGATCGACGATCACGATGTCTCGGACGGTCAGCGTTTGATCGTTGAATTGATTGAGCAGCTGCTTAACGCTGGGATCGCTGAGCGGCGCGTTGGGAAGCATGGTTTCGAGCATGCGCTCGACCCCAAGCAGCATGGCGTCAATCTCAAAGATCGAGCGGTTGGTGCCGACCTCGGCGGAACGAGCAATGCTCTGCAGCCCGCCGGTCGCATCGTCGAGAGTCTGACGGAAGGAGCGATGCAGCGAGCCGTACATGCTGGCGCCGTAGGCACTGACGAGGATCGTGCACAGCACGATCATCGCGTTCTGCAGGCGCACGTGCCGGGTGAAGCCGGTGAGCCACGATGGTCTCGCCATCCGCCAGCTCTTTACCTCAGTGACCCGCGGCGACGGTGATATCGAGCTGCCGGCCAATCGTCTCGTTCCAATTTTTGACGCACACGGCGCCGCAGCGGTCGGACCAGCGCGGCGACACGACCTTGGTGAAGGATTGCCGCACCAGCTTGCGGTCATCGTCGGTGGTCGGGACCAGCTTCATGCTCGCCGGCGTCCCGGCGTTGCAGGTCCCGTGACCGGTCAGGCAGGCGATGCCTTCATCGGTCTCCTGGTCGGTGGCCTGCCACAGCCTGCCGCTGAGCTCGTCGATCTGGGCGGTCAGGAAATCGCGCACCTTGGGATCGAGGCGCTCCCACGCGGCGCGGTTGGCGAAGAGGACATAGGGGCCCCAGCTGACCGTCGTCGCATCGAGATGGGTGGTCCCGTTGTAGAGCCCAAGCCGGTAGCCGGACATGGCGCCGGTGATGGCGCAATCGGCGACGTGCTTTTTGAGCCCTTCCATCAGCCCGTCGAAAGGAATGGTGACGCCGACGCCACCGAGGCCCTCAACAAAGTCCGAATGCATGGCGCTGGCGACGCGAACCTTGACGCCTTTGAGATCGGCGAGGCTGCCGATGGCTCTATTGCAGAAGATGACCTGGGCCGGATAGCTCCAAACCGCCAAAAGCTCGAGCCCGTAGCGCTCGCGGTAGGTATCGCGCAGCGCCGGCAAGTACGCATCGATGCTGCGGCGCAAGCTCAAAATGTCGAGATTGAGACCGGCGAGATCGACTGCCGCGGCCTCCGAATCCTCGCTGGCGATCTGGCTCAGCGACACGGTCGAGAACATGATCGCGCCGAGATGGGTGAACTGTAGTAGCTCGGCGCCCTTGATTCCGAACTGATCCCACGGCGTCACTTCCGCGGTGATATGGCCGCCGGAGCGTTCGGCGAGCTGCTTGCTCCAGAACGGCTCCTCGAAGTTCTTGAACTGGATGGTCTGGCCGAGCCCGCCCACCACCTTGAGGTGGATGTCGGGGAGCTCTTGGCCAGAGGCCGGAAGAGCCAGCAGCAAAAGGAGCGCGAATAGCCAGTACCGCACGACAGAGATTCCTTCCGATCTGCCGGTAAGGGCTAAACCTTTGGCGTTAATTTTCCGTTATGTTTTGAACCCTTCCGGGCCTGAGGAAAGCCTGAAATCACGGCCGCGAAACCGGCTCAAGCACGAGGATTCCGCCCGCCGCCACGCGACAGCGCCAGCCGCGCGGCACGAGGGTGGTGGCGTCGGGCTGTTCGACCACCGCCGGGCCGGAAAACTCCCGCGCCGAAGCCAGGGAAGCCCGGTCATAGACGGCAGCGGTTTCGGGCCCGCTCGTCGGCTCAATCAACACGCGGCGGTGCGATTTCGGCGGTCCGGGCGAAGGCGCGGGCGACGCCACGAGGCGGGGCGGCGCCACGATCACCCGGTGTATCGCGCGGAGGTTGACGAACCTCGCCGGCGCTTCGGTCGCGTGGCCGTAGACCCGGTCGTGCGTGGCGAGGAAATCACGGTAGAGCGCGCCGAGCGGGTCGGGCTCGCCCCCTCGGTCCCTGGGGCGGATTTCGATCTCGAGATGGTAGCCCTGGCCGATATAGCAGACATCGGCAAAGTGGCGGATCGTCGCCATGCCGGGCGCGACGCCTTCGCCCTGCATCACCTCGGAGCAGGCCATGTCGAGCCGGCCCAGCACCGATTGCACATCGCCCCAATCGACGCCGGCCAGAGGCCGCGGGTAGGCGGCCGACAGCTCGTGCTCGATCGGCGCGGCGAGCAGCCCCGCCGCCGACAGCACGCCTGGATGCGGTGGGACGAGAATCCGGGCGATGGCGAGCTCAGCGGCCAGCGCCGCCGCATGCAGCGGGCCGGCGCCGCCGAGCGGCACCAGCGTGTAGCCGCGCGGGTCGATGCCGCGGCCGATCGAGACGAGCCGCATCGCCTCGGCCATCTGGGCGTTGACGACGCGGTGGATGCCGAGCGCCGCAGTCTCCACTGAAACGCCCATGCGCGCGGCGAGCGGAGCGGTCACCGCGCGGGCGCGCTCGGGATCGAGGCGCAGCGTGCCACCGGCGAAGTAATCGGGGTCGAGATAGCCGAGCACCAGCGAGGCGTCGGTCACGGTCGCCTCGCTGCCGCCGCGCCCGTAGCAGGCGGGGCCCGGCTCGGACCCGGCCGATTGCGGCCCGACCCTGAGCGCCCCGGCATCGTCGAGCACGGCGATGCTGCCACCGCCGGCGCCGATCGCGGTGACGTCGACCATCGGCACGCGGATTGTGTAGCCGTCGATCACCCCCTCGGCGCGGACGAGCGGCTCGCCGCCGCTGACGAGCGCGATGTCGCAGCTGGTGCCGCCGATATCGATCGATATGAGGTCGCCGGCTCCGGCCGCCTTGCCGACCGACAGCGCGCCAACGACCCCGGCCGCCGGGCCCGAGAGGAACAGCCGCACCGGGCGTTGCGCCGCGTTCGCCGCCGCGCTGATCCCGCCGCGCGACTGCATGATCTGCAGCGGCGCCGGGACGCCAACGGCAGCGAGGTCGGCGGCCATACGCGCGAGATACCCCGCGACGACCGGCTTCAGATAGGCGTCGAAGGCGGTGACCGCGGTGCGCTCGTATTCGCGGAAAGCCGGGTCAACTTGCGACGACAGCGAGACGGCGATGCCGGGGTGGGCGGCGGCGACGATCTCGCCGGCGCGGCGCTCATGCGCGGGGTTGAGGAACGAGAACAGGAAGACGATGGCGATGGCCTCGACCCCGTCGGCGGCGAGCTCGGCGGCGGCGCGGCGGACATCGTCTTCGTCGAGCGGGGTGACGATGTCGCCTTGCGCCGAGATGCGCTCGCGCACCTCCTTGCGGCGCGAGCCGGGGGCGAGGAAGCCTGGAGTTTCCGGCGACAGCACCAGATCGTACATGCGGTGGCGCATCTGCCGGCCGATCTCGAGCACGTCCTTGAAGCCGGCGGTGGTGATGATGCCGGTGCGCGCGCCCTTCCTTTCGATGACGGCGTTGGTCGCGACGGTCGAACCGTGGACGAAACGGGTGATCGCGGCGGGGTCGATGCCCCATTCGGCGCGCATCGCCGCGAGCGCGTCGCGCACCGCGGCAGCCGGGTCACCGCGCGTCGTCGGCCGCTTCATCAGGCGCAGCGAGCCGTCCGACCCGGCGCAAACGATGTCGGTGAAGGTGCCGCCGATATCGACGCCGACGGTGTAGCGGGTCATCGCCCGATTAGTGGCCCGCTGGCGTCGCCTCGGTGACGATCAGCGCGTCGAGGGCGACGACGCCCTTGCCTTGCGGGCGGACCAGCAGCGGGTTGATGTCGATCGACGAGAATTGGCCCTTTTGCACGGCAGCGAAGAGCGACAGTTTCGACAGGGTTTGCGCGAGCGCCTCGAGGTCGCAAGGCGGCTTGCCGCGGGCGCCTTTGAGGATGGCGGCGCCGCGTAATTCGCCGATCATCGCCCGCGCCTCCTCCAATCCGAAGGGCGCGATACGGAAGGTCACGTCGCGCAGCACCTCGACAAAGATGCCGCCGAGGCCGAGCAGCACAGTGGGCCCGAACACCGCGTCGTGCTGGACCCCGAGGATCATCTCGACCCCGTCGGTGAGCATCGGCGAAATGAGGACGCCTTCGAGATTGGCGTGCGGGGCGCGTGCGGCGACGCGGGTCATCAGCTCGGTGAAGGCGGAGGCCGCGTCGGCGGCGGCGACGTTGAGCATGACGCCGCCGATTTCGGTCTTATGGGTGATCTCGGGCGAGACGATCTTGAGCACCAGCCTCTCACCGAGGCTGGCGCAGGCATTGGCCTCGGCCTCGCTGGTGACGAGCCGCTCCTCAAGGATCGGCACGCCGGCGGCGGCGAGGATCGCCTTCGCCTCGTGCTCGCCGAGCGCGTGCTTGGGCAGCTTCGCGAGCCCGGCCGACACCGGCGTGATGGGGTGCGGCGGGGCAGCGATGCGCTCGGCGCAGCGGGTCGCGGCGGCGACGGCCTCGACCGCGCGCCACGGGTCTTCGTAGACGCCGATGCCGGCCGCTTCGTAGCGGCGCTGCATTTCGGGCGACGCGATGGCCGAGAGCGCGATGTAGCAGTCGGGGTAGCGCGCGGCGGCGCCGGTCAGCGAGTTGTAGAGCGGCTCGGCCATTTGCGGCGACGACGCCCAGGTGGTGAAGAAGCCGACCATCGAGGGGAATTTTTCCTTGCCGAGCAGCAGGTCGAAGCTCTTGTCGAGGATGCTTGGGTCATTGAGGGCCTGAGCCGTTACATCGACGGGGTTGCGCGGGGCGGCGAACGGCACCCAGCTCAGCACCTCTCTCTGCGAGTCGGCGGCGAGCGGGGTGAGCTCCAGCCCCTGTTCCTCGGCGGCGTCGGCCATCAACACGCCAGCGCCACCCGACATCGTCATCACCGCCAGCTTGCGCGAGCGCGGCAGCCGGCCGCGGGTGCAGGCATAGGCGATCTCGACGAGGTCTTCCGGCGTCTTGGCGCGCTCGACGCCGAGCTGGCGCAAGGCCGCGTCGTAGACCGCGTCGCTGCCGGCGAGCGAGGCGGTGTGCGAGGCCGCGGCGGCGGCGCCGATCTCCGAGCCGCCGACCTTCATCGCGATCACCGGCTTGCCGTTCTCCCGCGCCCGCTTGACCGCGGCGGCGAAACGCTCGCCGTCCTGGATCGCCTCCATGTAGCACGCGATCGCCTGGGTCTCGGGGTCGTCGGCGAGAAACGAGATGCCGTCGGCGACCTGCACCTCGGCCTCGTTGCCGGTCGACATCCACACGCCGACCGCGATGCCGCGCCGGGCGGTAAGGGCCAGGAGGTGGGTGCCGAACGCCCCCGACTGGGTGACCATTCCGAGCGGGCCGGATTGCGGCGGGCCTTCCTCGAGGAACGACGAGAAGGTCGGGGTGTGGCCGATCCGCATGTTGAAGAGGCCGAGGCAATTCGGGCCGCAAAGGCGGATGCCGCTATCGAGCGCGATCTTGGTGATCTGCTCCTGCAGAAGGCGGCCCTCCGGGCCGATCTCGGCGAAGCCGGCGGTGAACATGACGACGCCGCGCACGCCCTTCTTGACGCAGGCCTCCATCGCTTCGACCGCGAGATTGGCCGGCACCGCGATCAGGCCGAAATCGACCGCGCCGGGGACCGAGGCCAGGTCGGGGTATGCCTTGAGGCCCTGCACCTCGTCGCGGGTCGGGTTGATCGGGTAGATCGCGCCCTTGAACCCGGCCTCGCGGTAATAGCGCAGCGAGCGGCCGCTGATTCGGGTCGGATCGTTCGACGCGCCGAAGATCGCCACCGAACGCGGCGCCAACAAAGGTGCAAGAGGATGATCGGGCATGGGGGGCATCGCGGTGGAGGGCGGGATTGCCCATCCTTCGGGCAAATGCGGGTAAGCGCAAGGGCCAGCGATGCATACCCTCACCCTTCCCATCGCAGGCGCGATGGGGCCCCTTCCCTCTTCCGCAAGCGAGAGAGGGTGCCGAGCAAAGCGAGGCGGGTGAGGGTTACTCTGCGTCCAGCCCCGCCAGCGCGCCAAGGGTGATCGGCTTGTAGGGCGCGCGCGGGCGGTAGGCGCCAATTTCCTGGATCGGGCGGCCGAGCGTGTCGGCCATTACGGCGCTGACGATGGTCCCGCAGATACGGCCCTGGCACGGCCCCATGCCACAGCGGGTGAAGGCCTTGGCCTGGTTTGGGCCCTGGGCGCCGAGCCGGGCGGCCCGGCGGATTTGCCCCACCGTCACCTCCTCGCAGCGGCAGGCGATGATGTCGTCCTCAGGCACCAAGATCGCGGGCGCCGGTCGGTAGAGCCGGTCGAGCAGCAGACGGATCGCCAGCTCGCGCCGGAGCGCGGCGCGGATCGGGCCGGCGCGGCGGTCGCGCTCCGCCGGGTCGAGCTTGTCGAGGAAGTCGGCGACGTCGAGCGCGGCGAGGCGGCCGGTGAGCGCGGAGGCCTCGGCCCCGGCGATGCCGCCGCCATCGCCGGCGATTGAGATGGTCGGCAAGCTCGTCGCGCCCCATTCGTCGGCCACCGGGCGCCAACACAGCTGGGCGTCGTCCCAGCGGTGCTCGAGGCCAAGCGCGAGGCTTATCTGCGTGTTGGGGATAACGCCTTCATGCAGCAGCAGAAGATCGGCGGCGATCTCGCCGGAATCCCAAGCGACGGCCTCGAGCCGGTTGCGGCCGAGCGCGCGCAGGCCGGTCACCTCGCGCCGTATCGGGATGCCGGCGCGGCGAACCTCGCGGATGAGGCTGAGGCCTTTCCAAAGGGCGCGGCGGGCCGGCCACAACACGCGCGGCAACAAGCGCGCGGCGGCGTGGTAATTGCGGTGCGGCGCGGTTTCGAGGATCGCGGCGGGCGTCGCGCCGGCGCGGACGAGTTGCGCCGCGACCAGCCAAAGGAGCGGCCCCTGCCCGGCCAGCACCGCGCGACCCGACGGCACGAGGTCACCGGTCTTGAGCATGATCTGCGCCGCGCCGGCGGTCATTACCCCGGGGAGGGTCCAGCCCGGGATCGGCGCCGGGCGCTCGATCGCACCGGTGGCGACGAGGATGCGGCGGGCGCGGAGCGTCTCGGTTCCGCTGCCCGAGATCAGCGACAGCGTGCCCTCTGGGTCGAGGTGCCAGACGGTCGTGGCGGGGCGGTAGGTTGCACCGCTGGCGCGCAAGGCACCGGCGAGCTGGCGGCCGGCGAGATAATCGTCGCCGAGCGGCGAGTGGTCCTCTGCGCGCTCGATGCCACGATAGATCAGGCCGCCGGGCGCTTCCTGCTCGTCGATTAGCACGGTGTCGAGGCCGAGCTCGGCGGCGAGCGTCGCGGCCGCCATCCCGGCCGGCCCGGCGCCGATCACCGCGAAATCTACCCGCTCGAGCGTCATTCGATCCCGACGCTGCGCTTGCCGCGCTGGCGGCGGATCGCCATGCCGGGAGCGACGGTGACCATGCAGCTTTGCCGGTTGGGCTGGCCATCAATCTCGGCGAGGCAATCGAAGCAGATTCCCATCAGGCAATAGGGCGACCGCTTCGCGCCGGTAACTGGGGTCTCGCGGACGCTGGCGAGACCGGCGAGGAGCATCGCCGCGGCGGCTGAGACGCCTTGGGGGACGTGCAGCTCGGTGCCCTCGACGGTGACAGTCACCGTCGGGCCAACTGCCTCAGGCCGCCTGCGGAACATCGAAGCGCTTGGCGGAGAATGGCGCCATCATTGGATCGAGAGTGCCGGCGGCGATCATCGGCGCGAAGGCGTTGGCGTGGGCACCGGCGAGGGTGACGCCGCTATGGCAATTGGCGGTGAAGGCGCCGGAGAATTTCTCGCTCTCGTCGTAGATCGGCGTGCCGTCGGGCGGCATGACCCGCAGCGCCGCCCAGGCGCGCACCACCTGCAGTTCGGCGAGAAAGGGGAACGAGCGCACCGCACGCTCGGCCATCGCGCGCATCACGTCGGGACGCTGCGAGGTGTCGAAGCCGACATCCTCCATGCTGTCGCCGATCATGATGCCGCCCTCGACGGTCTGGCGGACGGTGGTGGTCGGCATCTCGAACACGCGAGACGCGCGCTCGGTGACGAGGATCTGGCCGCGCTGCGGGCGCACCGGCGCGGAGAGGCCGAACAGCGGCGCGAGCTTCGCGTTGCCGAGTCCGGCGGCGAGCACGATCTTCGGCGCCGAAATCTCGTCGGCGCCGGAGCCAAGGCGGAAATCATTGGGCGCGACGCCGGCGTAATCGACCGTGCGGTTGGGGATGTAGGTCCCGCCGCGGGCGATGAAGCCCTTGTGCAGCGCGTGTAGGAGATAGAGCGAATTGGCGTGGCCGTCGTAGCGCGTCCACGACGCGCCGACGACCGCCGGGCCGAGGCCGGGGAGCATCTCGCGCAAGTCGGCGGGTCCGAGCATCTTGTACTCGAAGCCGAAATTGCCAGCCTCCGCGCGCATCTGCTCCATGCGGGCGCGGCGTTCGTCAAACTCGGCGTCGGAGAGACAGAGGTGGACGCCTCCCGGCCGCTCGTGGCCGGTATCGATGCCGGTGCGCTCCTTAAGCTCGGCGGCGAGCGAGGGCCATTCCTCCGAGGAGAGCCGGGTCCAGCGCTGGTAATGCGGCGCTCCGAACCCCTTCGACTGGACCCAGACCAGGCCGAAATTGCCGCGCGAAGCGCGGAAGGCGACATCGCCCTCATCGATCAGCGCCGGTTTCAGCCCTTCTCGCGCCAGCCCATAGGCGATCGCCGAGCCGACCAGCCCGCCGCCGATGACGATCGCGTCGAAGCGCTGCATCCGGGGATCATAGTGGCCAGGCTCCCTGACCAGAAGCCCGCACCGGCGGCCTTTCTTGCCGCAGGGGCATGGCCCTTGCTAAGACAGGTCAACGATAGCGGGGAGGATTGGCATGGCGAGCGGATTCTGGCGGCTCATCGGCGCGGCATTCGCGCTCGCTCTACTGGCGGGAAGCGCGGAGGCGGCGACCTTCCGCTGGGCCAATGACGGCGACAGCAACTCGATGGACCCTTACGCCCGGTTGGAAACCTTCCTCCTGCTGTTCGACATGAGCTTCTACGAGCCGCTGGTGCAGTGGAACCGCGACATGAAGCTCGAGCCGGCGCTGGCGGTGGAATGGAGCCAGACCGACCCAACCACCTGGCGGTTCAAATTGCGCCAGGGGGTGAAGTTCCATGACGGCACGCCGTTCACCGCCGACGACGTGGTGTTCTCCTATGACCGGGCGACGCATCCGGGCTCCAACGTGGCGAGCCCGCTGGCGACGGTGAAGGCGGTGAACAAGATCGACGACTACACCATCGACTTCGTCACTGACGGGCCGGACCCGATCCTGCCCAACAACCTCCCGTCCGTCGCGATCATGTCGAAGAAATGGTGCGAGGAACACAACACCACCCGCGCCGCCGACCTGACCAAGAACGAGGAAAGCTACGCCACCCGCAACGAGAACGGCACCGGCCCGTTCATCCTTGTCGACCGCCAGCCGGACGTGAAAACCACCTTGAAGAAGAACCCGGATTGGTGGGGGCTGAAGGACAATTCCATCGGCTTTGACGACACTGTGTTCAACCGCATCGAGAACGCCTCGACGCGGGTTTCGGCGCTGCTCTCGGGCGAGTTCGATTTTGTCTACACGGTGCCGCCGCAGGACACCGACCGGATCGAGAAGACAGCGGGGATGAAAATCTGGCAGACGCCGGAATTGCGAACGATCTTCCTCGGCATGGACCAGAGCCGCGACGAGCTGCTGGAATCGAACATCAAGGGCAAGAACCCGTTCAAGGACAAGCGGGTGCGCGAGGCGTTCTACAAGGCGATCGACGAGGACGCGATCGCCACCAAGGTGATGCGCGGCTATGCCCACGTGACCGGGCTGATGGTCGGGCCCGGGGTCAACGGCTACGACCCGGCGCTCGACAAACGCTTTCCGGTCGATATCGACGGCGCGAAGAAGCTGCTCGCCGATGCCGGTTATCCCAACGGGTTCGAGGTCGGGTTCGACTGCCCGAACGACCGCTACGTCAATGACGAGCAAATTTGCCAGGCGGTAGTGGCGATGCTCGCCAAGATCGGAGTCAAGGTGAACTTGCTGGCGCAAACCCGCGCTAAGTATTTCGGCAAGATCCTCGGGCCGGGATACAATACGAGCTTCTATCTCCTGGGCTGGACGCCGGGAACGCAAGACGCGCTCGACATGATCAAGGCGCTGGCAATGACCCGCAGCGGCAAGATCGGCACCTTTAATGTCGGGGGATACTCGAACCCGGCGCTCGACGACCTCGCCGGCAAAATCCAGGTCGAATTGAACCAGGACAAGCGCAACTCGCTGATCGCTCAGGCGCTAACGTTGATCAAGGACGATTACGCCTACATCCCGTTGCACCAGCAGATCGTCGTGTGGGCGACCCGCGACAATGTCACCGTGGCGCCGATGGGCAACAATCTGTTCCAGCTCAGATACGTGACAATGAAGTGACCGACCGGGTCGCGACCCGGTCGGTCATCCCGGCGCAGGCCGGGGTCCATCGGGGTCGCCGGTTCCAAGCCCGGGCATGAGGGTCGAGATGAAATTGGGCCGCGCCGCTTCTCGCCGACACATGGGCCCCGGCTTTCGCCGGGGAGCGTAAGGGCATGCTCGCCTTTGTTATCCAGCGCCTGTTGCAGTCCGTGCTGGTGATGCTGACCGTGGCGCTGATCGCCTTTGCCCTGTTCAACTATGTCGGCGACCCGATCAACAGCATGGTCGGCCAAGACACAACTCTCGCCGACCGCGAGCGGCTGCGCCAGGAACTCGGGCTCAACGACAATTTCGTGGTGCAGTTCGCGCGCTTTGTCGGGCACGCCACGGAAGGGAATTTCGGCCTCTCCTACCAGCAGGCGCGGCCGGTCGGTACGATCATTCTCGAAAAGATGCCGGCGACGCTGGAGTTGAGCTTCATGGCCGCGTTCCTGGCGCTGCTCTTCGGCGTGCCGATGGGAATTTATACCGGGCTCAACCGAAGTAGCTGGACATCACAGGCCTTGCTGGCGATATCGCTTGTCGGCGTATCGCTGCCCACCTTTCTCATCGGCATCCTCCTCATCCTCATTTTTGCGGTGGTCCTCGGCTGGCTGCCCTCATTCGGGCGCGGCTCGGTGGTGCATATTGGCTGGTGGACGACGGGGTTCCTCACCGTCGACGGCTGGCGCGCGATCATCCTGCCGTCGATCACGCTGGCTCTGTTCCAGATGACGCTCATCATGCGGCTGGTGCGCGCCGAGATGATCGAGGTGTTGCGCACCGACTACATCAAATTCGCCCGCGCCCGCGGCCTCACCAGCCGCGCGGTCAATTTCGGCCACGCGCTGAAAAACACGCTGGTGCCGGTGATGACGATCACCGGGGTGCAATTGGGCTCGATCATTGCATTCGCCGTCATCACCGAAACGGTGTTCCAGTGGCCGGGCATGGGGCTGATGTTCATCCAGGCGGTGACCTTTGCCGACATACCGGTGATGGCGGCCTATCTCGTGTTAGTCGGATTCTTCTTCGTGGTAATCAACCTCGTCGTCGACCTGCTCTACTACGTCGTCGACCCGCGCCTCAGGGTCGAGCGTGAGGTGGCCGGTGGCTGAAATCACCGCCCCGCCGTCGATCGCCGCCCTACCGGGCCGGTTGCGACGCTTCGCCGAGAGCGACCTGCTTTACAGCTTCCGACGCTCGCCGGTGACGGTGGTGGCGGCGGCCGTCGCGTTCATCGTCGTCGCCTCGGCGCTGCTGGCGCCGCTGATAGCGCCGCACGATCCCTATGACCTCGCCTCGCTGAGCCTGCTCGACGCGACCGACCCGCCGGCCTGGCTCGCGGACGGCAATTGGAGCTACCCGCTCGGCACCGACAACCAGGGCCGCGACGTGCTGTCGACGATCCTCTACGGGACCCGGCTGTCGCTGGCGGTCGGGGTATCGGCGGTGATCCTGTCGATGCTGCTGGGGGTGACGCTCGGCCTTATCGCCGGCTGGCGCGGCGGCTGGATCGATACGGTGATCATGCGCGTCGCCGACGTGCAGCTGAGCTTTCCGGCGATCCTTATCGCGCTGTTGATCGACGGCGTGGCGCGGACGATGCTGCCGCGCGACGCGCAGAACGAGATCACGATCTATGTACTGATCCTGGCGATCGCGCTCAGCTATTGGGTGCATTTCGCCCGCACGGTGCGCGGCTCGACGATGGTTGAGCGCAACAAGGAATACATCCAGGCGGCGCGCGTCATCGGGGTGCGCCCGGCGCGGATCGTCGTCGGACATTTGTTGCCCAACGTGATCGGGCCAGTGCTGGTGATCGGAACGATCAATCTGGCGACCGCGATTCTGACCGAGGCGACCCTGTCGTTCCTCGGCGTCGGACTGCCGCCGACCCAGCCGTCGCTCGGCACCTTGATCCGCGTCGGCAACGACTATTTGCTGTCGGGCGATTGGTGGATCTCGATCTTCCCGGGGATCGTGCTGGCGCTGCTGATCCTGTCGGTGAATTTGCTCGGCGACTGGCTGCGCGACGCGTTCAATCCCAAACTTAGATAGCCGTGCGCAACATCGAGCCGCTGCTCAAGGTCAAGAACCTCCGGGTCGAGGTGCCGACAAGGCGCGGCATCCTGGTCGCGGTCGACGATGTCAGCTTCGACATCGCGCCGGGCGAGGTGCTCGGCGTCGTCGGCGAGTCGGGCGCCGGCAAGTCGCTAACCGGCGCGGCGATCATCGGGCTGCTGGAGCCGCCGCTCAGGATCGCCGGCGGGCGGATCAGCCTCGGCGGACGGCGGATCGATACGCTGCGCTACGAGGCGATGCGGCGGGTGCGCGGCAAGGAAATCGGCGCGATTTTCCAGGACCCGCTGACCAGCCTCAACCCGCTCTACACGGTCGGCCAGCAGCTGATCGAGACGATCCGCACCCATCTCGATATGAACGCCGCCGAGGGGCGGGCGCGAGCGCTGTCGCTGTTGAAGGAGGTCGGCATCGCCGCCGCCGAGGAGCGCATCGACCACTACCCGCATCAGTTCTCCGGCGGGATGCGCCAGCGGGTAGTGATCGCGCTGGCGCTCGCCGCCAACCCGCGCCTCATCATCGCCGACGAGCCGACGACGGCGCTCGACGTGTCGATCCAAGCGCAGATCATCGCGCTGTTAAAGCGGCTGGGACGCGACCACGGCACCGCGATCATGCTGGTGACTCACGACATGGGGGTGATCGCCGAGACCGCCGACCGGGTCGCGGTGATGTATGCCGGGCGCATCGTCGAGATCGGC
This sequence comes from Allostellaceae bacterium, assembly GCA_035604035.1. Classification (GTDB taxonomy): domain Bacteria; phylum Pseudomonadota; class Alphaproteobacteria; order ATCC43930; family CGMCC-115725; genus DATARH01. The sequence goes on from DATNJF010000138.1 coordinate 18,269, forward strand.
CCGGTGCGCACCATCATCGACCACCCGAGCCACCCCTATACGGTCGGGCTGATGGCGTCGATCCCGCGCACCAGCGGGCAGCGCGGCCGGCTGCAGCAGATTGACGGGTCGATGCCGCGTCTCACCGCGATCCCGCCGGGCTGCCCGTTCAACCCGCGCTGCCCGCAGGTCTTCAACCGCTGCCGGGTCGACCGGCCCGAGCTGATGCCGGCCAAGGAGACGCTGGCGGCGTGCTGGCTTTACGTCGAGGCGACGGCTGAGCGCGTTCGTGTCTAGGCGGCGGCCCCTCACCCTCCCACGGCTTCGCCGCGGGTCCCTCCCTCTCCCCGCGTTCGCGGGGCGAGGGGAACGAACACCGGCGCGCTCCCTCGCCCCGTTTACGGGGAGAGGGCTGGGGTGAGGGGCTAATGCCGACCGACGACACGATACTCGAAGTCACCGACTTGAAGCGCCATTTCGACGTGTCGCCGCCGGCATTGGAGCGGCTGCTGCAAGGCAAACACCGCGCCACGGTGAAGGCATTGGATGGTGTCAGCTTCTCGATCAAGCGCGGCGAGACCTTTTCGCTGGTCGGCGAATCTGGCTGCGGCAAGACTACCGCGGCGCGCTGCATTGTCGGGCTCTATCGGCCGACCGCGGGGAACATCGTCTTCGACGGGGTCGATCTTGCGAGCCTGACGCAACGCAAGGCGATGGCGCCGGTGCGGCGGCGCATGCAGATGATCTTCCAGGACCCCTATGCCAGCCTCAACCCGCGCTGGCGGGTGAAGAAGATCGTTGCCGAGCCACTGGTAACGCATGGGCTCGTCACCGACAAAGGCGAGCTGCGCGCGCGGGTCGGCGAGCTGTTGGAGCAGGTGCGGCTGTCGGCGGCCGACGGCGAGAAATTCCCGCACGAATTCTCCGGCGGGCAGCGCCAGCGCATCTCGATTGCCAGAGCCTTGGCGGCGAACCCGGAGTTCCTCGTCTGCGACGAGCCGACCTCGGCGTTGGACGTATCGGTGCAGGCGCAGATCCTCAATCTGATGAAGGATTTGCAGCGACGGCTCGGCCTCACCTATCTGTTCATCTCGCACAATTTGGCGGTGATCTATCAGATCAGTGACCGGGTCGGGGTGATGTATCTCGGCAAGCTCGTGGAGCTGGCGAGCGCCGACCAGCTCTTCGCGAGGCCGCGGCATCCGTACACGCGGCTGCTGCTGGAGACGATCCCGCGCCTCGACCCGCACGGCGAGCGCGAGCCGGTGGCCGGAGAGGTGCCAAACCCGATCGACCCGCCGCCCGGCTGCGGCTTCCACCCGCGCTGCCCCTATGCCAACGCGCGCTGCCGGGTCGAGCCGCCGAAGCTCATCGACACCGACGGGACGCTCGTCGCCTGTCATGCGGTCGAGGAAGGACGGTTGCCAGCGGTTGAGCGGGCGGTGCCGGCGAGCGTAACGCAGCAATAAGGACGCCATCCCGGCGAAGGCCGGGACCCATGGCGGGAATAGGCCCCGGCCTTCGCCGGGGTGGTTTGAGAGAAGCAGTAGTCTCAATCGTCATTCCCGCGCAGGCGGGAAGCTCGGGCTAGCGATGGAGCGGCCGCCCCTGGGTCCCCGCTTTCGCGGGGATGACGAATTTGTCGAGCAGCCCTAGAAAAACACCAGGGTGCGGACCTCGATGCTCTCGCGCGGCGGGGCGTTGTCGGGCGTGTTGGGGTCGTCGAAGGCGCCATGCGCCGAGAACCGCGCCGCGTGCTCGCGGGCAGAATCGTAGCAGCTGATCAGGATCGCCTCGTCCGGCTGCATCTTCGGGAAATAGTACCAGCGTTGGTTCGGGTTATAGGTGACCGCATAGGTCTCGCCGGTGCGGTCGGGGTAGCGCAAATCGGACGGTAAGAGATTGTCGTAGTCGAGCGTCTGGGAATCGCACAGCACCAGCGGCGAGCGCAGCAGCGGGCCGGCGATCGGGCGCCAGACATTGTTGACCGCGAAACGGTGCTTGAGCAGTTCGGTCGCCTCCTCGCCCATCAAATCGCGCACGCGCTGCGGCGCCGACCAGGCGGTGTAGTCGTTGTGGACGCGGCCGGCCGGCATCTTGACGCCGCTGCCCTTAATCGCCGCCTTGGCGGCGTTGCGGACGATGTGGTCGAAGGCGACGACCTTCTTGGCGCCGGTCGCCTCGCGCATCAGCCGCTCGCATTCGGGGTAGTAGATTTCGGTGATGATCTTCTCGTCGTAGAGGTCGCTGGCGGCGGTCTTGTGATGGACCAGCGCGAAGCCCTCGCGGTCGAGCGACGGCGCCGCGTCGCGCGCGTCGCAAACGGTGACCGGGTGTTCCTCGTTCTCAGTGTTGCGCACCGGCACGCCCGGGGGTGGGTCGTAATTGTAGGAGTACGGCTTTTCACTCATCGGCGCCGTAAAGTTCACCGGCGCGACGACCCCCTTGCGCTGCGTGTTTG
>DATNJF010000139.1:0-11593 GCA_035604035.1 Allostellaceae bacterium
CCTGCGAGCTCGAACCGGCGCCGGACGCCGAGGTGCTGGAGGCAAGCACTCTGCCCTGAGCACCCCTAAAGCGGGCGCGGCGGGGCGTACCAGTCGATTTCGGCGTCCGAGGCGGCGAGCAATTCGGGGAGCGCCACCCGCGCGACCTGCGAATGCTGCACGCCCGACGCCTCGATCCGGTAGCGGCGGGCGAGGGTAGGGCGAAGGGTCGGTTCGGCGCCGTCGAGGCGGGCGGCCACGAGTTTTGCGACCGCGCGCGAGAACGGGCCGGTCTGGCTTTCGATGAATGCCACCCTGAGCGCGCCGGGCCGGGCGGGTTCCTGCGCGAACCTTTCGCCGAGCCAGTGCTCGACAATCTCGATCCCTTGCAGCGGATCGCCCTGCGCCGGGTCGCGGCCGTAGAGCCCATCGAAGACGTAAAGCTCGTCGGGCTGCGCCTGGGCGTCGGCCATGACATCGATTGCCGGCATGCCGCCGCCCGAATGCGCCGCGAGGATGAAGCTGTCGAGCGCCAGCGGCCCACCGCGCTTCTCCGACAACCAGTGCAAGCCGTAGGCAAGCAGCAGGTCGATCCCGCCGCCAAGTAGCGCCGGGAAGTCGTAATAATAGTGCCGGATCCAGTTGCCGCGCGGCAGCATCGCCAGGGTCGGCCGGGTCCGGCCAGTGAGGATCAGCCCGCTGCGTTCGATCTTCTCGCTGAGCGGCATCGCGCCGCCCGATTGCGAGAAGCCGTGCAGGAAGACGGCGACATCGACCGATGTTGCGGCTTCTGGGATACGGTTCCAGCGCAAGAACAGATCCGGCTGCGTCCCGGCATGCGCCGCCAGCGCCGGCGTGTCCGACAGATAGGTTTCGCCAGGCGCCAACTCGACCATGGGGCCAGCTACGCCAGCTTCACGTACTCGAAATCGCCGGGCTTGTTGTCGATGCCGGTGCGCGGCGGGGCGATCCACGCGGCGAACTTTCCGGGCTCGCGAACCGGCGTCATGAGGCTGGCGACAAAGGCGTCATCATCAGCCGAGGGCAGGAATTCGTCGCGCCGCGCCGTCCATTGCGCCCTGGTCAGCACATTGCCCTCGGGGTCGGCCTCGATCGCGGCGAACTCGCCGATCCGCCGGTTGAAGGCGACATGCGGCAGGGTGATCCGGTAGTCGATCCCCGAGCGCTCGATGATGCGGTTCCACCAGCGCTCGACCGCCGATTGCGCATCGGCGACGAAATCGTCGCGCAGCCGCATGTTGAGCGCCGACAGCGCCGGCACCTCCTCGCGCACGATCGCGCCGTCCTTGAGGCGCAGCACAGGATAGGTCGTGCCGGTCAGCATGTGATCGTCGTCGATCTGGTCCTCGAGATAGCGGCCCTTGATCCCCGCCTGGAACGCATTGGCCGCGTTAGTCGAGAGCTCGCTGCCGAACAGGTCCAAGGTCAGCGAGAAATGCATGTTGGCGCGCTTCTGCATCGTCGGCAGGTCGATAACGCCGAGTTTGCGCACTCGGGCGATGTCGGTCGGATCATTGATCCCGGCTTTCTTCATCGCGGCGCAGGTCGCCTCCAGCACCCGGCCGATCCCCGACTGGCCGATGAACATGTGGTGCGCTTCCTCGGTCAGCATGAAGCGGCAGGTGCGCGACAGCGGGTCGAACCCCGATTGCGCCAGCGCGTGCAGCTGCATCTTGCCGTCGCGGTCGGTGAAGAAGGTGAACATGAAGAAGGCGAGCCAGTCGGGGGTGCGCTCATTGAAGGCGCCGAGGAGCCTGGGGCTGTCGCGGTCGCCGGAGCGGCGGCGTAGTAAGTCTTCGGCTTCCTCGCGCCCGTCGCGGCCAAAATACTTCTGCAGCAGGTAGACCATCGCCCAGAGATGCCGCGCCTCCTCGACATTGACCTGAAACAAATTGCGGAGGTCGTAGAGCGACGGTGCGGTCGCGCCCAAGCGGCGCTGCTGTTCGACCGAGGCCGGTTCGGTGTCGCCCTGCACGGTGATGAGCCGGCGCAGCATGGCACGGTATTCGCCCGGCACTTCTTGCCAGGCGGGTTCGCCTTTGTGGGCGCCGAAGCCGATGGTGCGGCCCTCGACCTGCGGCGCCAGCAATATGCCCCAGCGGTATTCGGGCATGCGGACATAGCCGAACTTGGCCCAGCCTTCCTGGTCGACCCCGACCGCGGTGCGGAGATAAACGTCGGCCGCCTGGAACCCGTCGGGCCCGCGGTCCATCCACCAATCGAGGTAGGAGGGATGCCACTGTTCGAGCGCGCGGCGTAGCCGCGGGTCGGCGTTGAGCCCGACATTGTTGGGGATCAGCCCGTCGTAATCGACCGCCATATCGCTGGGCATCGGTCAGCTCCTCGCGAGGCCGGTTTTGCTGCTAAAACAGCTAATCAGCAGCAAAAAACCTTTCCTCGCTATAGCATGTGGTGAGGCGTAGCACGCCATTGCGGCAATTTTAGCATCGATATTCAAACCCGCCTCGGGTCGAAATGGGGGCGCTTGCCGGTCCCGTAGGATTTGAGCGCGCCGCCGTCGCCGACTGCGTTGGGGCGCTGGAAAATCCAGTTCTGCCAGGCCGTAAGGCGTCCGAGGATGCGGGTCTCCATCGTCTCCGGCCCAGCGAAGCGCAGATTGGCCTCGAGCCCGGTTAGCCCGTCGGGCGAGAAGCTGGCGCGTTCCTCCAGCATCAGGCGCACTTCGTCGTCCCAATCGACCTCGTCATAGGCGGCGGTGACGAGGCCCAGCCGCTCGGCATCCTCCGCCGAGAGCCGTTCGGCGATGGCTTCGCTGGCGCGCTCCAGGCTGGCGGGTTCGCCGAGAAAGCGGGTCGCCAGGCGCGACAGCCCGTTGCCCATTGGGAAAGCGCCGAAATTGAGCGCCGACAGGCTGAGCGTCGCCTCGGGCCGGTTGTCGCCAGCGCGGCTGCCGGCGAACATCAGCGCGCGGTCGGCGGCGAAAACGAGTTCGGCCAGAAAGCCGACGAAGCAATTCCCCGGCTCGATCAGCGCGAAGAGGCTACGTGAGGTCATGTCGATACGCTTCAGCACGCGCTTCCAATAGAGGCGGATTTCGCGGACGAACCAATCGTCGGCGCACTCGTCGAGCAGCGTGTCAATCGCGGCTACCGCGCCGGGATCGCCCTCGCTGCGGAAAACGATAATGCCGAGCTCGGGCTCGTTGGCGCGCAGATGAAGGATCGCGTCGTCGAGTTCGCGCGCCAGCGCCAGCGGCCAGAATGCGGCATTGTGGACGTCCGCGGCCGCCTTGGGGGGAGTGTCCGGTCCGTAGACCGTGATCTCGGCGCGGCGCTTGGCGCGGTCGAGCGCGACACGCAGGTTTGGATAGGTGACGGCGCTGTCGCCGATCTCGCGCTCCAGCGGCGGCAGCACGACGCCCTTAGCATCGGCCGGCCGGTCGGAAGTGGCGGCCAACGCCGCGGCGCGCTCGGCGATCCGCTCGTCCCACGACGAGGGCGGCGCGATCTCATCGACAAGGCGCCAGTCGAGCGCGCGCTGGCCGCGCACGCCTTCCTCGGTCGTGCAGAACAGGTCGGCGCGGTCACGGCGAACCTTGCGCTTGTCGGTGAGGCGAGTGAGCCCGCCGGTGCCAGGCAGCACCGCGAGCAGCGGCAACTCGGGCAGCGACACCGACGAGCGGCGGTCGTCGATCAGGGTGATCCAGTCGCACGAGGCCGCCAGCTCGTAGCCGCCGCCGGCCGCGGCGCCGCTCACCGCGGCGAGGTAGCGCTGACCGGAATGTTCCGACGCGTCCTCGATCGCCAGGCGGGTCTCGTTGGTAAATTTGCAGAAATTGACCTTGTCGCCATGCGTTGATTTGGCCAGCGCGCCGATATTGGCGCCGGCGCAGAACACATTGTCCTTGCCCGAGCCAATGACGACCGCGTGCACCTCGGGATGCTCGAAGCGCAGGCGCTGGACCGCGTCGGCGAGCTCGATATCGACGCCGAGATCGTAGGAATTGAGCTTCAATTCGGTGCCGGGATAGAGGCCACCGGCAGGATCGACATCGAGGGTCAAGGTCGCGATTGGGCCGTTGCAGTCCAGCCGCCAGTGACGGTAACGCGAGGGGTCGGTGCGGAAATCGATCGGTGTCATAGGGAAGCCATGACGCCGATCGTCCCGGCCCACGGGTCCGCGCTTCGCGCGGCCCGAGGACAGGCTCCGGCCGGGACCCATCTATCCGCTGTTCGCGCGGTTGAAACATGGGCCCCGGCTTTCGCCGGGGAGCGTGAGAATATGATGACGAGCAATTCTATTGATCCCGCAGCTTGTAACGCTGGATCTTGCCGGTTGCGGTTTTGGGCAGGGTATCGGCGAACTCGATCCAGCGCGGGTACTTCCACACGCCGATGCGATCCTTGACCGCGTTCTGCAAGGTTGCGGCGAGGGCAGCGCGATCCTCGTGCTGCGCCGACTCCTGCAAGACGACAAAGGCCTTGGGCTTGATCAGGCCATCAGCGTCGGGGTGACCGACGACCGCCGCCTCCAGCACGGCAGGATGCGCGATCAACGCCTCCTCGACCTCGAACGGCGACACCCAGATGCCGCCGACCTTGAGCATGTCGTCGGTACGGCCGCAGTACCGGTAGTAGCCGTCGGCGTCGCGGGTGTAGGTGTCGCCAGTATGGGTCCACTCGCCCCGGAAGGTGCGGCGGGATTTGTTGCGCTGGTTCCAGTAGCCGTCGGCGGCGCTGGGGCCGCGCACCACCAGCTCGCCGCTCTCGCCGTCGGGAACCTCGTTCCCGTCGTTATCGAGAATGCGCAGCTTGTAGCCCGGCACGGCCTTGCCGGTACTGCCGTAGCGGATGTCGTCCGGACGGTTCGACAGGAAGATGTGCAGCATCTCCGTCGAGCCGATGCCGTCGAGGATGTCGCAGCCGGTCTTCTCGCGCCAGCGCGTTCCGATATGCTCGGGCAGCGGCTCGCCGGCCGAGATGCAGAGGCGCAGCCGGTCGGAGCCGGCGCCGCGTCCCAGCTCGGGATGCGCGAGCAGCGCCGCGTAGAGCGTCGGCACGCCGCAGAAGAGCGTCGGACGATGCCGCCGCATGATGTCGAGCACCGCATCCGGGGTCGGCCGGTCGGGGAAGAGCACGGTCGAGGCGCCGGCCGCCATTGGAAACGTCATCGAGTTGCCGAGCCCGTAGGCGAAGAACAGCTTCGCCACCGAGAACACGACATCGTCCTCGGTGAGCTTCAGCACCGTGGCGGCGTAGGTGTCGGCGGTCGCCTTGAGGCTCGAATGCACGTGGCGCGCCCCCTTGGGCGCCCCGGTCGAGCCCGACGAATAGAGCCAGAACGCGGTCTCGTCGGGCGAGCATTCTTCGATAGAAGACGAATTACGCCCGGCGGGAAAATCGGAGAAGCCGGCAGCGGTGCCATCGGGGTGGCTGACGACGACGCGACCGACCCGGCGCGCCGCCGATTTCAGCGGCTCCAGTAGCGGCGCTGAGATGAACAGCGCGGCGGCGCGGCTGTCCTGCAAGATGTAGCCGATGATGTCGGGCGGCAGGAGCGTATTGATTGGGATCGGGACCACCCCAGCGCGCAGCGCGCCCCAGAACGCGATCGGGAAATCGATCGTGTCGAGCATGATGAGGGCGATGCGCCGCTCGCGCTCGATGCCGGCGGCCTTGAGCCCGGCGGCGAACCGAGTGGAGGCAGCGTCGAGTTCGGCATAGGTGAGGCTGCGCCACGGATCGGCAAAGGCGATGCGGTCGCCGCGCCCCTCGCGCAGATGGCGCGCGACAAAATAATCGGCGGCGTTGCCGTTGGCGTCGCTCATATCCTCCCTGCCTTTCTGCATTATAATGCGTTTTAAGCCCGAATGAAGAGATTTTGGGTCAAGAAGTGGAAATAAATTACATGATCATTTGCTGCCGCCCTTCGCGCCGCGCACTCTTGACGCTTGCCGTTCCAGCCTGCCGCCGAGCAGCGCAAGCAGTTCGGCAAGGCTCTGATGAGGCGTCTGTCCTGCCGTATCGAGGGTCAGATCGGCCCTACCGTAAAGCGGCTCGCGGCTTGCCAGAATAGAGACGAGATCATCCATCGCCTGCTTATGGCCCGCCATTGGGCGTAGATCGCCCTGCCCGATGACGCGCGCCATGTGTTCCTGCGGCGTGGCGCGTAGCCAGATTGTCAAACAGGAGGCGATCAGCAACTCGAACGTGCCTGGCTCGGTCACCAGGCCTCCGCCGGTGGCGAGCACAAAACGCGGCGTCTCGTGCAAGATCGTCTCTAGCGCCGTCCGTTCCACGCGCCGGAAGGTGGCTTGTCCGAGCATTTCGAACAGTTCGGCTAGCGCCATCCCACTCTGTTGCTCGACGGTGCGATCGAGCTCGATGAAGGGAACGCCAAGGCGTTCGGCCAACATCCGCCCTAGGGTCGATTTGCCGGCTCCGCGCAGGCCGATCAAGGCGATGCGCCCGGACCGCGTTTCTATGTTCGTGCCGCCGAACCGCGATAGCAGGAGCTCGCGCGCCTCGACGATCTGGCTCGGACAGAGCCGTTCGAGCATCTGCACCAGCAGCATCGTCTCGATCGGACGTTCGCGATCGTCGACGAGTTCAGCGATCGGGACGCTTACGGCGTCGGCAATGCGTCGCAGCAGAGCGATCGAGCAATTTCCACTGCCCGTCTCGAGTTGCGCCAGATATCGTTCGGATACTTCGGCCTGCGCTGCGAGTGCACGGCGTGTCATGCCGCGTCGGTTGCGAAGCGTGCGTACTTTCTCCCCGACCCGCAAAAGGAACGGATTGGCACTGGCATGCGATGGGGAATGTTCCAACTGCGTTTCCGCTATGATCCGATCAGCGTGTACCACGAAGAAATTGGTCCCCTCGGACCACTACCCGCAGAGAAGGCGTCGCATTAGCGACACAGCGGCTTCCGCGTGACACGTCGCCGCTCCGCGCGTCATCATAACGCAGCGCGAGAGCCCAGGGGAAAACGATGCCGAACCTACACCCGCAAATCGAGAAGGTCCTCGAAGCGATGGCCGGGATGAACCTGCGCGCGATCGAGGCCATGACCCCGGCCGAAGCGCGGGCGCAGATGGAAGCGACCGCGGCCTCGCGCAAGGCCGAGCCCCTGCCGGTCGCGCGGGTGGAGACCCGGACGATCCCGGGCCCGGCGGGCGCGATGCCGGTGCGCATCTACTGGCCGAATGCTGCGGGAACGCGACCGGCGATCGTCTATTACCACGGCGGCGGGCACGTGATCGGCAGCCTCGACACCCACGATTTGGTCGCGCGCAATCTCTGTGGCGGCGCCGAGGCGGTGGTCGTCTCGGTCGACTACCGGATGGGGCCGGAGCACCGCTTCCCGGCGGCTGTCGAAGACTCGGTGGCGGGGCTCGAATGGGTGCATGCCAATGCCGCGAGCCTCGGCGCCGACCCCGACCGGCTGGGCGTTCACGGCGACAGCGCCGGCGCCAACCTCGCCGCGGTGGTCGCCATCATCGCGCGCGACAAGGGTGGGCCGAAATTGCGGCTGCAATCGTTGGTCTACCCGGTCGCCGATTTCCGCATGGGCAGCGAAAGCTACACGAAGTATGCGACCGGCTGCGGCGTCCTCACCGCCGATGCGATGCGCTGGTTCCGCGACCATTACCTGCGGACGATGGATGACGCCACCGATTGGCGCGCCTCACCGCTCTTGGCGCCAAACCTCAAGGGAGTCGCGCCGGCCATCGTCATCGCCGCTGAGTGCGACGTGCTGCACGACGAGGGGGCGGAGTACGGCGACCGCCTAAAGCAGGCGGGCGTGCCGGTCGAGCGCCACGAATATGCCGGGATGATCCACGCCTTCTTCGGGATGATGCCGGCGGTCGACGACGCGATGAACGCCCAGCGCGCGGTGTGGGCGGCGTTTAAGCGAGCGTTTGCCTAACTCTATCGCTGCTCCAGATAACCGCGATCAACTAGCAGACGCTTTGCCTCTGCTTTGAAATGCGGCATGACGAGCGCGTTGATGGACGGATCGTAAAGGGAGTTCATTGCATCCTCTTCCGACTTGCAGGACATGAACGCTTGCTCAGCCGCTGCATTTTTGTCTGACGTTGCTTGGCGCGTCACTCGGAACGAGGCATCAACACATCTTTCCCAATCGTTCTGGAACTGGCGCGAAATCGCCGACTTCCGTGCCTGCATAGCTTCCGAATTACTAGAGCTTTGCGAAGGCGCCGCGCAACCGGTCAGCGTCGCCGGCAAAAGCAGCAGAAATAGCCGAAGGTGTGTCAGAACGCGGCTAGGCTGGCGCAAAAAGGCGCTCCTTGGCGGTGGCGGGCTGGGTCACGGCGACCGGGCCGCCGGCCGGCGTGGCGAAGGCCGGGTCGCGCTGCAGGGTCGGCATCACCTTATCGGCGAAGAGCCGCATGTTGACCTCGCCCTCCTCGTGCGGCAGCCCGCCGAACGAGAATTCGGTGACGAGGTGGTCCATTCCGGTGCAGCGCTGCAATTCGGCGATCTTTTCGAGGCAATCCTTGGGCGTGCCGACGATCTGGATGCCGACGTAAAAATCGGTCGCCTTCTGGCGCGTCTCGGCGCTCTCGTTGATCTTGGCGTAGGTGCGCGCCATCTTGCCGTAGCTCTCGTAGCCTTTGACGGTCGAGAGGTGGCCGTCCGAGAAATGGTAGTGGTCGTCGATCGATTGCCATTTGAGGCCGAGATACTTGACCGCGCGCTCATGCGCCTCCTGGCGGCTCTCGGCGCAGCAGACATTGGTGAGGATGATTGGCGGGCGCGGCGTATGTCCGGCGGCGATCGCGATCTCGCGGTAGCGGGCGATGTCCTCGGCCGCTTTCGGCCATTCGTTCTGCATGACCATCAGGATGCCGAAGCCGAGCTTCGCCATGATCTCGGCCGAGTCGGGGCTGACCGCGGAGGCATGGAAGCGGCGCTCGGGGTGCGAGATCGGCCGCGGCCGGATCGATGTGCGCGGGATTTGGAAGAATTCGCCCTGGTGCTCGAAGCTGTCGTTTGCCAGCGCCTTGACGATGATCTGCGCCGCCTCGACAAAGCGTGGCCGCGCCTCGCCCATCGGGATGCGGAAGCCTTCGTACTCGACGCTCGCCGCGCCGCGGCCAAAGCCGAAGACGCAACGCCCGCCGCAGAGGATATCGAGGAGCGCGATTTGCTCGGCGACGCGTACCGGATCGTGCCATGGCAGCACGATGACCGCGGTGCCGAGCTGGATGCGCTTGGTGCGGCCGGCGAAATACGAGAGCAGCTGGGTCGGCGCCGGCGACATCGCATAGCCGGTGAAGTGGTGCTCGAGCGCGAACAGCGAGTCGAAGCCCAAGGGCTCGGTGAGGTCGCCCATCGCCAGATGCTCGGCGACGACCGAGGCGTCCGAGCGGCCTTCCTGGCAAAGCATGTTGAGCGCGATGCCGACTTTCATAGCGTCCTCCCGCAAATTGCTGCCGCAAGGTTCCGCCTATCAGGCCGGCGGGTCAACCAGCCGATTCATCAGCCCACATGTGTGCGCCTTGGCCGGTCTTGCCCCAAGCCACCCGCTGCATGGTCTGGAAAAAACAGGCTCTGTGTGCCACGGTAAGGCCGAGATAATCGGAGGTATGCCATGAGCCAGTTCGAGGTCGCCGACACCAACGTCACGGCAGACGCGCACGACGGTACGGTCGCCTATGTGCCGCCGTTGCAGCGCACGGCAGGACAGCCAGAACCCTTCGCCGCGCATGGCGGGCTGTCCTACATGTCGTTCGACCGGGACGGCGATGCGGGAACCGCCGTGGCGCTCGACGACGCGCTCGCCGAGATCGCTTCAGGTGAGAGCCAGCGCCTTACCGACATGCTCGACAAGGCGCCACCGGGGCCGATCAAGACCAAATGGGGTGTCGCGTTCCGCAGCTACGACGAGTGCCTGAACTACATCCGCCAGTCGAACAGCATCAAGGCCCCGCCGGGCGGGGTGGCGTTGCCGCTGCCCTATACCGTCTACGAGCGGCCGAGCTACTCCGTGGTGCCGTCCAATGCCATCTGGCGGGACCCGGCGCGCGCCGAAACAGCGGCGATCCTGCGCACCAACGAGCGGGGTGGTAACCGACGGCGGGACCTCTATTTCCCGCAGGTGCTGCGCGACGCGCGGCGCATCGGCGAGTACTATCCAGGCCTCTCGCCCAGCAGCCCCGAATGCATGGACAAGCTCGGCCTGTCGCTCGCCCACCTCAAGTCCAAATGCACGAACATCTACGATGCGGCGGAGGTAGAGCGGGTGTACTACCCGGAGATCGAGCAGCTGCTTCTCGAGTTCTTCCCCGACGCGACCGATGCGCTCGTCTACAACCACGATGTCTTCGACAAGGACTACAAGGGCGACCGCACCGAAGACCAGGATGGCAAGAACCCCGGCGTCAACGCCAATTACGCCAACCTCGTGCACAACGACCTGAACGACAACAGCGGCCGCGTGCGCTGCCGCGAGCTGCTCACCAAGAACCTGCGCAATTTCGGGCGCCAGCAGCACTACACGGAGGAAGAAGCCGACGCGAAGATGTCGCGGCGGTTCATGTCGATCAACCTCGCGAAGCCGATCGAGACGATCGAACAGTTCCCGTTTGTGCTCTGCGCCTGGCCGTCCTTCGCCGACCAGCCCTACATCACCAACTACCGCATCTACGACGACCGCGTCGGCGAGACCACCCGCTTCACCTACCGTCCCGACCACGAGTGGTACTGGTTCCCCCGCCAGACGCCGACCGAGGTCTCGATGCTCAAATGCTACGACTCGGTGACCGACGGCTCGGTCTCGCGCTGGTCGTTCCACACCGCCTGCATCGATCCGACCGTGCCGCTCAATGCCCCATGCCGCAAGAACGTCGTGGTCCGGTCCTATGTCTTCTTCTAGGAAAACAGGAAAAGGCAGCGGGCAGTGGGAGCCGACATCGGTGTCGTGAGACTCGACGGACGCATGCCCGCTTACGGCGCTAAGCGGCCATGCGACGGGGGCGGAATCGCCGCCAAACGGTTGGCGGGCTAGATCGGCGGCGCCGGCGGGAAATTCGGCTTGCGCTTTTCGAGGTGCGAGGCGAGGCCTTCCTTCACGTCCGGGCCGCCGAAGCCGAAGAATTCCAAAGCCAGCGAGGCATCGAAGGTCGGCCCCATCATGCGCAGCCAATTGTTGAGCGCGCTCTTGGTCCAGCGGATCGCGCTTTGCGCGCCTTCGGCGAGCTTGGTCGCGACTTCGATCGATTTCGCATCGAGCTGATCGTCGTCAACGGCGAACGTTATCAAACCGATACGCTCGGCTTCCTCACCCAAGATCTGATCGCAGGTGAGCAGATAGTATTTGGCCTTGGCCAGGCCACAGAGCAGCGGCCAGACGATCGCGGCGTGGTCGCCGGCGGCGACCCCGAGCCGCGTATGCCCGTCGATGATCCGGCAATCCTTGGTCGCGATCGACACATCGGCGAGGATGCCGCAGACCAGCCCCGCGCCGACCGCGACGCCGCGCATCGCGCTCACCACCGGCTTGTTGCAGTTGATGACGCCATAGACCATCTCGCGCGCCTCCTTCCATTGGCGGGCACGCGCGTTGAAATCCTCGGTGGCGCTCTTGATCATGTTGAAGTCGC
>DATNJF010000140.1:0-8859 GCA_035604035.1 Allostellaceae bacterium
CCCGCCGCGAATGCGCGTGCCGCTCGACGATCTCGCAGCCCGCCTGGAGCGCCGCCTCGTAGATCGCGTTGGAGAGCTGGCAGAGCCCGCCGCCGGTCGCCGGCACGAGGCAACCTTGCTGCAGCATGCGGCCGGTGACAAAGCCGCGCCGCCAGCTGGCTCGCCCGATCTGCTTCCAGAAGCTGAAGACCGCGCCCGCCGGCACTAGCACGCCGTCGATTGCCGCCGCGGCGCGGCGCAAATTCTGCACTTTGCCGAGCTGGTACGCGTGTTCCTCGGGCCGTCCGTCTGACCATAGCGGCGTATGACATTCGCCGAGCACAGCGGGGAACGCGGCGCTCGGCGTCTTGGTCAAGCGGCGCGGACCCGAGACCAAGTCAACGAGCAGGCGCCGGGCTCGATAGCCAGGACCTTGATGCCGAAGACCAGGTTAGACCGGCGGTTGGGCGCCGCCCATTCCGCCACCGGCGGGTGCGGCACTGCGATCAACCGCTCCGGCGCCAACGTCATTATCCGCGCTCCAGACTGCTGCGCGAACAGATGGGACGCGATTGCGGCATGCGTGAGTGTTCTAGATCACATCGCGATCCAACAGCTCGATCAGCACGTTCTGCGGGCCGCGGACAAAGGCGATGCGCACGCCGGGACGGATCGTCTTCGGCTCGGTGGTGAATTCGGCGCCCTTCGCCCTTAGCTCGGCGCACACATCGTCGATGTTGTTGACCCTGAGGCCGATATGGTCGAGCCCGACAAAGCCGTTCTCCGGCTTCTGCGCCAGCTCGGCGCTGTCGGGCACCTTGGCGATGAAGTGGTTGACGCCGGCGAGGCGAATATCGGTGCGTTCGATCCCGTTCGACATCACCGAGCGGATGACCTCAGCCCCGAACATTTTGGCGTACCACGCGGCGGTCGCATCGGGGTCTGGGCTGCGCAGATGGACATGGTCGTAGCGGAATTCGGTCATCGCGGCTCTCCCTTCTCGCGCTAAGCTCAATCCTGTCATTGCCGCGACGGAGGGCGCAATGCGTTTCGGCCTGATGCTACCGAGCTTTTCGTTCGCGCGCGATTACCCGACGGTCGGGCGGCTGCGCGACTTCGCCACCCGCGCCGAGGTGATGGGCTTCGAGGGGCTGTGGGTCGCCGAACATCTGCTGACCGCGCGCGGTCTCTACGGCACGGCCTGGCTGTCGCCGCTTGAGACCTTGGCGTTCGCCGCCGGCTGCACCTCGCGGGTCCGGATCGGCACGTGCATCCTGATCCCGCCGATCCGCAACCCGGTGTTCCTCGCCAAGGAGATCGCCAGCCTGCAGATGCTGTCGGGTGGCCGCTTCGAGCTGGGGGTCGGGGTCGGCTGGGACGCCAACGAGTTTGCGGTCGCCGGGGTCAAATTGAGCGAGCGGGGCGGCCGCACCGACGAGATGCTCGATATCTTCGCGAAATTGTGGACCGGCGACGAGATCACCCATCACGGCCGCTACTACGATTTCGAGCGCGTCGTGATCGATCCGCCGCTGCCGACCAAGCCGCGGCTGTGGGTCG
Source organism: Allostellaceae bacterium (assembly GCA_035604035.1). Classification (GTDB taxonomy): domain Bacteria; phylum Pseudomonadota; class Alphaproteobacteria; order ATCC43930; family CGMCC-115725; genus DATARH01. The sequence continues at coordinate 1,540 of DATNJF010000140.1, forward strand.
CCGGCGGGTCGAAGATCAAGACCGGTCTGTCGCCCGACCCCGAGACGATCGCGCCGACGGTGCTGGAGCGCATCTGCCGGAGCGCCGATGGCTGGATCGCCCGCGCCGCCGGGTCGAACGAGAGCGTCATCGCCGACTGGGCGCAAATCACCCACCGCCTCGACGAGATCGGCCGCGCGCCAGGCAGCGTCACCTTCGCGCATGTCAACATGACCCATATCGTCCCGACCGACGACGAGGCCGCCGCGCTCAAAATCCAGCGGCCACTAATCGAGCGGATCATGGGGACGCACCGTTCGTTCGACCATCTGCGCACCTGCTATTTGCTCGGCACCCCGGCGCAAATCCGCGCCCGCATCACCGAACTGGCCGAGGCGGGGCTCGAATACCTGATGCTGTCGCCGCTCGACTACGATCTCGACCAGCTCGATCTCTGGGAGGCGGAAATCCTCCGCCATTTCCGCACCCGCTAGCCGGAAGGGAGGATCCGATGCTCTACAGCACCGACCGCATTTTGGTGACTCATGCCGGCTCGCTGCCACGCCCGGCCGATCTGCGCGCGATGGTCGTCGCCAAATCCGCGGGCGAACCATATGACGCCGCCGCTCTCGACCACCGCCTTGCCGAGGCGGTGGCCGAAACCGTTCGCCGTCAGCTCGACAGTGGCATCGACATCGTCAATGACGGCGAATTGTCGAAATACAATTTCACCGATTATGTCCGCGGCCGTATCGCCGGCTACGAGGCGCGGCCCAATTCCGGTCGCCGCCGGCTCAGCATGACGGCGCGCGACGAGCAGAAATTCGCCGAGTATTTCGCGGCCATCCCCCGGGCTCAGGCGCTCGGGCCGCCGACGATGCCGGTATGCGTCGAGCCGTTGCGCTATATCGGACACGCCGAATTGCGCAAGGACATCGACAATTTCACGGCTGCCCTGGCAGGCGTGGTGCCCGCGGGCGCCTTCCTGCCGGCCAACACGCCCGGCACGATCGAGCATTGGATCGCCAACGAGCACTACAGAAGTGACGAGGAATTCCTCTTCGCCATCGCCGAGGTGATGCGCGAGGAGTACTGCGCCATCGTCGATGCCGGCTTCCTGCTGCAGATCGACGATCCCGATCTGCCGGACGGTTGGGCCTGTCTCCCCGGCATCACGGTCCCGGAATACCGCAAATACGCGACGATGCGGGTCGACGCGCTCAATCACGCGCTCTCGGGCATCCCCAAGGAGAAGGTCAGGCTCCATGTCTGCTGGGGCAGCTTTCACGGGCCGCATTCGGACGACATCCCGCTCCGCGACATCATCGACCTGATCTTCCGGGTCAATGCCGGGAGCTACTCGATCGAAGCCTCGAACCCCTGCCACGAGCACGAATGGCGCGTCTTCGAGGAGGTCAAGCTGCCCGAGGGCGCCACCTTGATCCCCGGTGTCGTCGGCCATTGCACCGACTTTATCGAGCATCCCGATCTTGTCGCCGAGCGGCTGGTGCGTTACGCCAACCTCGTCGGTCGCGAGAATGTGCTGGCCGGCACCGATTGCGGGCTCGGGACCCGGGTCGGGCATCCGTCGATTTGCTGGGCTAAGTTCGAGGCGATGGCCGAGGGCGCTCGGCGAGCGACGAAAATCCTCTGGGGCAGGGACACATGAAGATCGATCGGGCGGTAGTGAGATGAAGGCGCTGTTCCTCGGTGGGGTCGCCGCCGACACCCATGCCGGGATCAAAGACGAGCTACCGCCGGGGCTGACCAGCGCCGTCATCGGCGAGCCGATCGACCGTAGCAAGTTGCCCGACGCCGCGCTCGACGCCGATATTCTCGTCAGCAACCATTGGCGCGCCGATTACCCGCCGGCGCCGAAACTCCGGCTGGTGCAGTCGGTCGCGACCGGAACCGAGCTGTTCGACCTCGCGGCGCTGCCCAAAGGCTGCGCGGTCTGCAATTCGTTCGGCCACGAGACCGCGATCGCCGAATACGTCGTGATGGCGATGCTGGCGCTGCATCACCGTTTCTTCCAGATATCGGGCGAATTCCGCGAGCGCGGTTCCTGGGCCACCAGCTGGGTGCAGAGCGGCAAACCGCACGGCGAGGTGCGCGGCACGACGCTCGGCATCGTCGGCTACGGTAGGGTCGGGCGCGAGGTGGCGCGGCGCGCGGCGCCGTTCGGGTGCCGCATCCTCGCCGCCAATCGCAGCCCGCGCGAACGCGATCCCGAAGTGGAGCGCGTCTACCCGCTCACCGAGCTCGATCGCATGCTGCCCGAATGCGACACGGTGGCGATCTGCACCGCGCTCGGCCCCGAGACCACCGGGCTCATCACCGCCCATCGCCTGGCGCTGATGAAGCCGACCGCGTTCCTCATCAACATCGCCCGCGGCCAGGTCATCGACGAGGACGCGCTCTACGCCGCTCTCTCCGGCAACAAGCTCGGTGGCGCGGCGATCGATGTGTGGTGGCAATACCCGAGCCAGAACGACCCGACCCGGCGCGGCTCGCGTCATCCGTTCCACGAACTGCCGAACGTCATTGTCACACCGCACAATTCCGGTTGGACCGCCGGCATGGTGCGCCGCCGCTGGGACGAGATCGCCGATAATATCGGCCGTTTCGCGCGCGGTGACAGCCTCATCAACCTCGTGACCAAGACTTAAGGAATGCCATGAAGACAGTGTTTCTAGGAAATTTCGGCGCCCGCCCGGGGGTATGGGAGGCGATCCTCGCCAAGACGACCGAAAAGCTCGACGTGTCGGTGTTGTTCGATCTGGGCGACTCGCAATGCCTGATCCCGGCGCTGGCCGAGGCTGAAATCGTCGTCAGCCATATCTGGAAAAAGGACTTCCCCGAAGCGCCGCGCGTCAAGCTGCTGCAATCCGTTGCCGCGGGCATCGACATGATCGATGTGCCGTCGCTGCCGCGTGGGGTCACCGTGTGCAACGTCGCCGGCCACGAGCAGGCGATCGCCGAATACGTAATCCTGACGGCGCTCGCTTGGCACCACCGGCTGATCGACATCGCCGCTTCCTTTCGCGGCGGCGTCTGGTCGACCGGGGGCGGCGCCGGCGGCGGCCCGACGCATGGCGAAATTTTGGGCAAGACGATCGGCATCGTCGGCTACGGCAAGATCGGCCGCGAGGTCGCCCGGCGCGCGGTCGGGTTCGGCTGCCGGGTGATCGGCGCCAATCGCAGTCCGATTGCCGACAAGGGCGACGCTTCGGAAATCTACCCGCTTACCGAGCTCGACCGTATGCTCCCGCTCTGCGATGTCGTCGTCATCGCCGCCGGCCTGGGACCCGAAACGACGCGGCTGATCGATGCCCACCGGCTCGGCCTGATGAAGTCGGCCGCATTCCTGATCAATATCGGCCGCGCCGGGATCGTCGACGAGGAGGCGCTCTATACGGCGCTCAAGGACAACAAAATCGGCGGCGCCGCGATCGACGTCTGGTGGCAGTATCCGACGCCGGACCAGCCCAATCGCCACGGCTCGCGCCTGCCGTTCCACGAATTGCCCAACGTGATCCTGACCCCGCATTGCTCGAGCGCGACCGACGGCGCGCGCGACCGTCGCTTCAGCACCGTTGCCGGCAATCTCGACCGCTATGTGCGCGGCGAAAAGCTGAACAACATCGTGCTGCAAACCTGACGGAGGCTTCGATGGCCGACGACATCGCCTTTCTCCCCGCGACCGAGCTGCTCTCGCGCTACCGAGCCAAGACCCTGTCGCCGGTCGCGGTCATCGAGGAGACGCTGCGCCGGCTCGAGACCTATGAAGCCGCGCTCAACGCCTTCGTGCTCTACGACCCCGACAGCGCCCTCGCCGCGGCGCGGGCGTCGGAGGCGCGCTGGGCGAAGGGCACGCCGCAAGGCCTGCTCGACGGCGTCCCGGTCGCGATCAAGGACACCCAGCTGACCCGCGGCTGGCCGCGCCTCGTCGGCTCCAAGACCATCGACCCGAACCAAAGCTGGCACGAAGACGCACCGGCCACCGCCCGGCTGCGGGCCGCGAACGCGATCTTCTTCGGCAAGACCACGACCCCCGAATTCGGCTGGAAGCCGACCACCGACTCGCCGCTCACCGGCATCACCCGCAACCCCTGGAACCTCGAGCGCAGCCCGGGCGGGTCGAGCGGCGGTAGCGCCGCCGCGGTGCTCGCCGGCGTCTGCCCGCTGGCGGTCGGCACCGACGCCGGCGGCTCGATCCGCATCCCGGCCTCGTTCAGCGGCATTTTCGGCCATAAGCCGACCTTCGGGCGTGTCGCGGTCTATCCGCCATCAGCCTTCGGCGATGTTGCTCACGTCGGGCCGATGACCCGCACCGTCGCCGATGCGGCGCTGATGCTCGACGCGATGAAAGGGCCGGACTCGCGCGATTGGTACAGCCTCCCCGATGATGGCGTCACCTATCGTGACCGGGTCGCGCAAGGCTCGCTGAAGGGCAAACGCGTCGCGCTGTCGCCGACCCTCGGCTACGCCGAGCCGGCGCCGGCGGTGCGCGCGGCCGTCGAGCGCGCGGGCAACCTCTTCGCCGAGCTGGGCGCCGTCGTCGAGCCAGCCGACCCGTTCACGGAATCGCCGTGGCCGATTTTCGAGACTCTCGCCTATGGCGGGTTCTGGGCGCTGCTGCGCTCGATGACCCCGGCGCAGATCGCGGTAATGGACCCAGGCCTCGTCGCCACCTGCCGCGCCGGCGAGGCGGTGACCCAGGAACAGCTCGTCGAGGCGCTCGGCAAGCGGGCGGTGCTTGGCGCGCAGCTGCGCCAGTTCTTCGACCGCTATGACATCCTCTTGTCGCCGACCATGCCGATCACCGCCGCTTATGCCGAGCCGCGCGCCGACGGCCGGCCCGATCCGGTGAATTACCGCGATTGGCTGACCTACACCTGGGCCTTCAACCTGACCCGCAACCCGTCGGCCTCGATCCCCTGCGGCATGGCCGACGGGCTGCCGATCGGGCTGATGGTGACCGGGCCGCTCTACGACGATCTCGGCGTGCTGCAGGCCTGTCACGCCTATGAGCAGGCCTCCGGCGCGGGATGGCCGACCCCAGCGCTCAACGCGGCGCTGACCAAGGCCGCCGGCGCGCCGAATAGCGCCGTGAAGGCGAAGATCAAGCCGGCGATTGCCGCGTAGAGCCTAGGCGTTCGTGGCAAAACCGGCTATCAGCGTGCCGGCATTGGAGCGAGGGACGAGTGGCGGTGATCAGCGAAAAAACGGTGGCGTACGTCGAAGGTGTTGCCGCCGAGGCGCAGCGCATCGAGACCCCGTGCGGCGACGGCACTTTGGTATGGCGGGTGTGGGGCAGCGGCCCGCCGCTGGTGCTGCTGCACGGCGGTTACGGCTCGTGGAGCCATTGGGTGCGCAATGTCATCCCGCTGTCGCGCCGTTTCACCGTGATCGCTTGCGATCTTCCCGGGCTCGGCGAGTCGGCGACCCCGCCCGAGCCGTGGACCGCCGACGGGCTCGCCGCGATCGTCGTTGCCGGGCTCGACATCGTGCTGCCGAAAGGCGTCGCCCCGCACATGGCCGGGTTTTCCTTCGGCGGGGTGATCGGCGGGGTCGTGGCCGCGCAGCTCGGCGACCGGCTCAAGGCTTTTACCGTGGTCGGCTCGAACGGGCTGGGTCTCGAGCGCTCGCCGACACCGCTGGAGCGGGTCAAGCCTGACGCCAGCGAGGAAGAGGAGTTCGCCATCCACCGCTACAACCTCAACCAGCTGATGATCCACGATCCGGCCAAGATCGACGAGCTGGCGCTCTACCTGCAGAAAACCAACCACGCCCGCGCGCGGATGCGCAGCCGGCGTTTTTCGCGCTCGGGCGCGCTGATCGAGGCGCTGCCGCGGATCAAGGCGCGGCTCGACGGCATCTGGGGCGAGCGCGACGCCACCGCCTATCCCCACGTCGAAGAGCGCAAGCGGCTGTTGCAGGGCGTGCAGCCGGGCGCCCGTTTCACCGTCGTGCCCGGCGCCGGCCATTGGGTGCAGTTCGAGGCGGCCGACCAATTCAACCGGATCATCGCCGACTACGCGAGCTAGACCTGTTCAGGGCCGCAGCGGCGCGTATCAGCGTCTTGAAGGCATCCTCATCTATTTTATCACCCTCATGGAAATCGATAGCGCGCCTGGCCTTGCCTTCAAGGCTGGAGTTGAATAGTCCTGAAGGGTCCTTGAGCGAAGCGCCCTTGGAGAAAGTCAGCTTCACGACGCTCTTGTACGTCTCGCCGGTGCAGATCAATCCATCGTGAGACCAAACCGGAACGCCTCTCCACTTCCACTCCTCGACCACCTCAGGGTCAGCCTGTTTGATGAGAGCGCGGACATGGGAGAGCGTCTTGCCCCTCCAATCGTCCAGTTCATTGATCCTGGCGTCGATCAGCCTTGAAGGGGATTCGCCGTTGGTCGTTGCGCTCTTTTTCATATGGTTTGCGCCTCATTCGGCTGTTTTTCTATCTTGCGAAGGCGCCAATCGCCAATCAGCCGCGCTATCGCCACGCGATATGACAAGCTCGCCCGCTCCTTCCTCGACGCGCCTCATATTGCCGCTATCCGCGGATGCCTACGCTAGGCAACTTTGTAAACAGGGCCTACGACTCAGACGGAGGCGAAACCTGTGAATACATCCGGGCTATTGTTGAGTGTAAATCAAATAGCCGCTCGGCGAGCCCCCCACAAGCACCGTCGGGGTGCCCCAAAGCACCGTGCTAACGACTGATCCTCCCACCGCTAGTGGGAGGCCAATCAGAGTGAGCAAGCCTGGAAAGCGGGGACCCGCAGGTCTTATACCATCGGCGACAATCAATCCGACTGGATCGGCAACGAACGCCGGAGCAGCTGCGACTGGAGCGGCGGTTGTCGTCGCAAGCCGGTTCAGCTCCTGCCTATTAAGATCCTCAGCAGTTATCGGGACTTGCGCCCAGACCGGCGCGGCAATCGTCAGCGCGGCGGTAAACGCGGCTCCTTGCAAAAAAGAACTCATAGGGATGCCTCCGTGGGAATGCTCTATCAACTAGAGACAATGCCTCGCGGCATTGTTTCCTGTCAAATTACCCCAAGCAACAATATTTGATTTATCTGAGAATCACTCTCTACATCTAACAGGCGATCCTCCCCCACCGAATCGGTCTGTCTTGCACCGTTCTAGGAGGGATCGGATGTCAGAGCCAATCCGCGATCAGGAGACGTGTGGCCCACATGAGGTCCTTCCTCACTTTGCCGGTGGCTGGCCGGGAGCTGTCCCGGCGAGAAGAGCGGCGAGAAATGCTGACGTGACCCCCATTTCTCATCCAGCGATAACGAGAGTCCGGGGTTGATCTGAACCTTCTGTGTC
>DATNJF010000141.1:0-3737 GCA_035604035.1 Allostellaceae bacterium
TAGGCGTATGGGTAATGGTACATGTAGCCGCCGTAGCAGGGATAGTAGCGCCAGCCCCAAGCCCAGGCGGCGCTGGAATTGGGGGTAAAAGCGACGAGCATCAGCGCTAGTGGATCAAATCTGACATTTGAATCCCGAAGAGGATTCCCACCGGATTCGACGCATGCGAGTCTGGCGCATGCGAACTGGAATTTCCATTACTCTCATGCCCGGGGATCGCCGCCGTCTGGAGGCGCTCGTACGGGATCGCAATGCGCCGCATAAGCATGTCTGGCGGGCCGCGATCGTGCTGTTGAGCACAGACGGCATCGGCACCAATGAGATCATGCGCCAGACCGGTAAGTCGAAGACCTGTGTCTGGCGCTGGCAGGAACGCTTCATGCAGGAAGGTTACGACGGGCTCCTGCGCGATAAGACGCGACCCTCGCGCATCAAGCCGCTTGGGTCGGATATCGCCGCACGTGTGGTTGTACTCACTCAGACCGATCCGCCCGCCGAGGCGACCCACTGGACTGCCGCCATGATGGCAAAAGCGGTCGGTATCAGTGCGAGTTCGGTCCAACGCATCTGGCGTGCGCACGGTCTTCAGCCGCATCGGGTCCAGCACTTCAAGCTCTCCAACGACCCGAAGTTTATCGACAAGCTGCGCGACGTCGTCGGGCTCTATGTCGATCCGCCCGCTCATGCCATCGTGCTTTCGGTCGATGAGAAGTCGCAAATCCAGGCGCTCGACCGCACCCAGCCGGGCCTACCGATGAAGAAGGGCCGTGCCAGCACGATGACCCACGACTACAAGCGCCACGGCACGACGACGCTGTTCGCTGCTCTTGACGTCCTCGAAGGCAAGGTTATCGGCCGATGCATGCAGCGCCATCGTCACCAGGAGTTCATCCGCTTCCTGAACGGTATTGAGGCGCAGGTGCCGGCCGGAAAGATCGTGCACGTGATCCTCGACAACTATGCCGCCCACAAGCATCCGAAGGTGCGTCGATGGCTCGACCGGCATCCACGCTTCACCTTCCACTTCACGCCCACCTCGTGCTCGTGGCTCAACGCTGTCGAAGGATTCTTCGCCAAACTCGCCAAGCGGCGACTAAAGCGCGGCGTCTTCCGCTCAGTCGTCGATCTCCAGGCCGCTATCAACCGCTTCGTCGCGGAGACAAACAATGATCCCATCCCCTTCACCTGGACCGCAGACCCAGACAAAATCATTGCCGCCGTCAGGCGAGGACACCAAGTGTTAGATTCCATCCACTAACTAGCCTCTCGCCCGTCGCGGAGAGCCGGCGGAGCGGGAGGCCTGCCACGTCTCGAAACCGCGGGCGCGGAGCTCGCAGGCCGGACAGGTGCCACAGCCATAGCCCCAATCATGACGGAGACCGCGCTCGCCGCGATAGCAGGTGTGTGTCTCCTCGGCGATCATTTCGACAAAGGCTTGCCCGCCCAGCTCCTCCGCAAGCGCCCAGGTCTCTGCCTTCGACAACCACATCAGCGGCGTCTCGATCGTGAAGGGAATTTCGGTCCCGGCCCTGATCGCCTGCTCAAGCGCGCGCAAGGTCGCGTCGCGGCAATCGGGATAGCCCGAATAGTCCGTCTCGCACATGCCGCCCATCAGCACGTGCAAACCTCGGCGATAGCCGAGCGCTGCGGCATAGACGAAGAACAGTAGGTTGCGCCCGGGCACGAAGGTGCTGGGGAGCCCAGAGGCCAGCATCTCGATCTCGCCGTCGGAAGTCAGCGCCGTGTCGCTGATGGCGCCGAAGCTTGCGATGTCGAGCACATGGTCTGGCCCGAGCCGCGGCGCCCAAGCTGGGAAACCGCGCTTGATGTCCGTCAGCACCGTCTCGCGGCATTGCATCTCGACGTCGTGCCGCTGGCCGTAGTCGAAGCCGATGGTCTCCACGCGGGCGTAGCGGCCGAGAGCCAGCCCCAAGCAGACGGTCGAATCCTGCCCGCCCGAGAACAGCACCAGCGCGCCGGTGTCGGTCATCTAGGACGCCCCGGGATCAGCAAGGCAGCGAAACTGCACATCCGCCTTTCACTCCGCTCCTGCCTGGGTTAAGAGGGCTCTCATTCGCCTGGAGCCCGTTTAGACCCTGCCGTCGTTCAAATCACGCCAAAAAAGAGCAGCCATGACCGCAATCGCTACCGTCGTCGGCCGGGAAATTCTCGACAGCCGCGGCAACCCGACCGTCGAGGTCGATGTGGTGCTGAAGGACGGCGCCTTCGGCCGCGCCGCGGTGCCCTCGGGCGCCTCTACGGGCGCGCATGAGGCTCACGAGCTCCGCGATGGCGGCAAGCGCTATAGCGGCAAGGGCGTGCGCAAGGCGGTTGAGGCCGTCAACGGCGAGATCCGGCAGGCGTTGACCGGCCTCGATGCCGACGACCAGCGCGGCATCGACCAGCGCCTTTGCCAGCTCGACGGCACCGAGAATAAGAAGCGGCTCGGCGCCAATGCCATCCTCGGCGCGTCTCTCGCCAATGCCAAGGCCGCGGCGAGGGCTCACAATCAGCCGCTCTACCGCTATCTCGGCGGGGCCGAGGCGACGCTCCTGCCGGTGCCGATGATGAACATCTTGAATGGTGGGGTCCATGCCGACAACCCGATCGATTTCCAGGAATTCATGATCGCGCCGATCGGCGCGCCGAGCTTCGCCGAGGCCTTGCGCATGGGCGTCGAGGTGTTCCACGCGCTGAAGCACGCGCTGAAAGGCGCCGGCCACAATACAAATGTCGGAGACGAGGGGGGTTTCGCGCCAAATCTCGCCTCGACCCGAGACGCGCTCGACTTCGTCGTGGCGGCGATCGCGGCTGCTGGCTTCAAGCTGGGCGAGGACGTCTTTCTTGCCCTCGACGCCGCCGCGACAGAGTTCTACGCGGAAGATCGTTACTTCCTCAAAGGCGAAGGGCGGAGCCTGGATGCCAAAGGCATGATCGCCTATTACACCGAGCTTGCGTCGAACTATCCGATCTATTCGATCGAAGACGGCATGGCGGAGGACGATTGGGAGGGCTGGCGCGCCATGACCGGGGCGTTAGGGCAGCGCTGCCAGATCGTCGGCGACGATCTGTTCGTCACCAATGTGACGCGGCTCAAGCAAGGCATCGAGCAGGGCATCGCCAACGCCATTCTGGTCAAGGTCAACCAGATCGGCACCTTGAGCGAGACGCTCGATGCGGTGCGCATGGCGCAAGGAGCGGGCTATGCAGCGGTGATGTCGCACCGTTCTGGCGAGACCGAGGACGCCACCATCGCCGACCTCGCCGTCGCCACCAATTGCGGGCAGATCAAGACGGGATCGCTGGCGAGATCCGACCGCGTCGCCAAATACAACCAACTGCTCCGCATCGAGGAAGAGCTGGGCAAGGCCGCCCGCTATGCTGGCCGCTCGGTGCTAAATCGTGGGCCGCTAACCCACGCTTAACTGTCCTCAGGCGACTCTAAAACCCTGCATCGTCATGCCCCGGCCGGGACAAGCCCGGCCATGACCGGCAGTGTTTGATCCTCACGGGTGGTCCAAGGGAATGCGTCTTCGATCTCTCCTGTTTCCGCTGCTCGCCTGTGGGCTAGGCGGCTATTTTGGCTACAATCTCCAGATTGGGGATCATGGCCTCAAGGCGCGCGTGGACCTGGAGAAACGCAAGCAGGTGCTGGCGGGCGAGCTTGCCGGGCTGAAAGAGGTGCGGCAGCGGCTGGAGCGGGACGTGGCGCTGCTCAGGCCCGAAAGCCTCGACCC
>DATNJF010000142.1:0-2204 GCA_035604035.1 Allostellaceae bacterium
TGCGGCTACCGCGGCGAGCGGCATGTGGCGATCGCCGCGGTCGTCGAATTCATCCACACGGCCACCCTGCTGCATGACGATGTCGTCGACGCCAGCGAGTTGCGGCGCGGTCGCGACACTGCCAATGCGCTGTGGGGCAACAAGCCGGCTGTGCTAGTGGGCGATTTCCTGTTCGCCCGCTCGTTTCAGCTGATGGTTGAGGACGGATCGCTCAAGATTCTCGAAATCCTGTCGCGGGCCGCATCGGTGATCGCCGAAGGCGAAGTGCACCAGTTGATGACCGCCAACGACACGACGACAACCGAAGACGCCTATCTCGCGGTGATCGAGGCAAAGACCGCGGCCCTCTTCGCCGCGGCGGCTCGGGTCGGCGCCGTGCTTGCCGAGCGCCCGCTTGACGACGAGATGGCGTTGGAACGGTTCGGCCACAATCTCGGCGTCGCCTATCAGCTGATCGACGACATGCTCGATTTCTCGGCGCGCCAGACCGAACTCGGGAAGAATGTTGGCGACGACTTCCGCGATGGCAAGATCACTCTTCCGGTCGTTGTCGCCTTTGCCCGCGGGGACGCCGAGGAGCGCGGGTTCTGGCGGCGCACCCTTGAAGCCGGCGAGCAGGCGCCGGGCGATCTCGACCATGCGCTCGGTATCCTCGAGCGCCGCGGCGCGCTTGCCGAAACCTTGGCCCGGGCCCGTGCCTATGCCGGCGCAGCGATCGATGCGCTCGACCGGTTTCCCGACGGCCCGCTTCGCCGGGCGCTCGTCGAGGCCGCCGCGTTTGCAACGAAGCGCGGCTTCTAGATCAGGCTTTGATTGCGGAAAATTGGCATTGGCGCTATAGAGCCCGCCCGGTCGGCGGAGTGTAGCTCAGCCTGGTAGAGCACTGCTTTCGGGAGGCAGGGGCCGGAGGTTCAAATCCTCTCACTCCGACCAGAATTTCCGCCAGTTTTCCGCCAGTTTTAATGGCGGCTGCAAACTGGCGGAGGCGGAACAAGACGGGTAAGAACGTGATCGGTGGTCACCAGGTGGACACCAATTTCGCGGTTCGTGCCGAACCGGGATCGTTGCGCCACCCCGATCCGTTCTCGCGCCGGTCGTATGCGCAAGTTAAGGCACCTCAAGGGCGCGTGAACGGCGGCGCACTTAGACCCGGTATGATACGTTGGGTGAAACGCTAGAGCACATTTCATGGTTCCACGACACGGGCGAGCGTCAAACGACCGCCTGCGGTCGCGAGATCGAGATCTGGGCGCTCGATCATAAAGAGGACGAAGCGGTCCTGTCGGCCTGGGCCAAGCATTTCGCGCCCGGATCCGGTACGACTTTCTCAACGACCGGCGCGGCTCTACCGCGACCTAGCCAGCGCCGACTGTCGCCGCTCCACAGCCGATGTTCTGCACGGCGGGTATTTCTCCGCCGAAGCGGAGATGGCGCCGGCAATCTTGCTCCGCAGCCCGACCAGGGATAAGGATGCTTGTGCCTTGCCTCACCGATAAAGTTAACAATTGGAGGGATCCTCAGGCTTCAGGAGGGACCCAATGAGACGGCCGGTCCCGACCTTTGGTCTGGCGCTCGCCCTGGTGTGTTTGATTGCCTCGGCGACAACACCATGAAATTCGCTCACGATCTCGGCCCGAGGATCTGGATCGCGCCGCATTCTGACAGCGCGTCACGACAGCCGTGTTGGTCCGATGGTCCGGGGGTGGATCGCGGAGAAACTGGCCGCGGAGTCAACCGACGCTCGGGAGACCGATTAGGCTCTATTGAAACCGCGCGTTTGGTCCATTACGCCAAGCGCATCTATCCAATATCGCTCCCGCTCGTTTAACCTTTCAACGTCGTCGACGAACTCAATCACTTCGAACTTGTGCTGTGCGAGGCCATGTCTGACGAGAGAGTTGGTGATGCTATCGGGATAATTATCGGGACCGGGATTCCGATGATGACGGTCATGAGCCTCTTGGACGCCTTGTCGATGTGATGCCCATCGTTTGCCGATCACGACAGATTTGCCAACATAGACCCGGCCATCGACATTGCAGGTTATCTTGTAGATGCCTGGGCGGTAATTTGACATCCAGCCCCCTCGCCCTTCATTTGCGAACAGGATCAGAATCACGCTCGATACGTTAAAGTTCGGTGCCTGATCGGGAGATTCACGATGATCTCGCCCGAGGACGAAGCCTCAATCCGACAACTCGGCA
>DATNJF010000143.1:0-5409 GCA_035604035.1 Allostellaceae bacterium
CAAGATTGCGCCCACCGCCGATCGTCTGGATACCCCGGCCGCGCAGCAGGTCGATCGTGTCGAGCAGCGCCTCCGCGCCCCAATCCATCGCGTGATTGCTCGCTACCGAGGCGACATTAAACCCGCAATCCGTGAATACCGAGGCCATCGCCGGCGAGAGGCGACTGTGGCCGCCGCCGGAGTGGGGCTGCAGCACTCCCCGCTCCGAATAGACCCGTTCGACCTGGGCGAGGCGGATATCGGCGGTCGCTAGCGTCTCGCGCACGAGGCTGCCATAGCCCTCGATCGGGTCGTGGATCGGTCCGACATCGCCGCACCCCAGCAGCACCACCGCGTCCACCATGCGACCCTCCCATGCAGTCTTGCTAGAGTTTAGCGGCGGAATAGTTGCTCGACGAGCATGCCCCGCGCGCTCATGATTTCCCCAGCCGAAGGAGGTGCCTCGTCATGAGCCTCTCGCCGAGTGCCCGCCTGCAGGAGCTGATTCATCGCCACGACAAGGTGCTGGCGGTGCTGCACCCGCCGACAGCCGCGCATGCGCGGATCATGGAGCGGGCGGGATCCGAGGCGCTGTTTGTCGGCACCGGCGGCGTGGTCGGCGCCTATACCGGAATGGCCGATGTCGGCACCGCGACGCTCTCGGAATGCGTCGAGATTGCCGGCTGGATCGCCGACAGCGTCAAGATCCCGGTCATTATGGACGGCGATACCGGTCACGGTGGGATCATGGCGGTGCGCCGCATGGTGCGCGAGTGCATCCGCCACGGCATCGCTGGAGTGCGTATCGACGACCAACCAATCGAAGGCAAGCGCAAGACCCAGAGCGCCGGGGTCGAAGTGGTGCCACTCGACCTCGCTATCGCCCGCTACCGCGCCGCGGTCGATATGAAGAATGAGCTCGACCCCAACTTCGTGATCATGGCGCAGTGCTATGCGCGCGACGCCGCCAACGGCGGGTTCGATAATTCGCTGGCGCGGCTGAAGGCGTATCGCGAGGATGCCGGTGTCGATTGGGTGCAACTCGAGTCACCGCACTCGGTTGACGAGATCAGGGCGGCGCGCGCCGCCGTCGACGGCCCGTTCTCGTTCATGAAGGGGAAGCTCGGGCGCTATCTCGGGCTCGATGAGCATCTCGCGCTCGGGGTGACGATCGCCTGGTATCCGGGCTTTACCCATCACGTGACCTGGGCGGCGCTGTGGGATTTCATGAGCGCGTTTCAGACCGAGGGTGTCGCCGCCTGGGATGCCTTTGTCGAAGGCCGCAAGGATCGGCCGTACCCGATCCCGGAAATGCCGGATGACGGTGAGGGCGAGGCCAAACAACGCATGCTCGAAGAGCGCTACCTGTCGCCGGAAGCGCTGGCGAAATATCGGAGGAAATGATGGCGCGCGACGGCTACCGGATCTTCGACTCCGACACCCATGTCGGTCCCGATGCGGCGATCTTGTCCGGCTATCTGAGCGCCGCCGAGAAAGAGCGTCTCGCCCGCTGGGACCAATACCGCTCGGAGGGCCGGTTCGGCCACGTCACCTATACTAAGGGCCAGCGCCATTACCGTCGCCGGCTCGGCGACGCGAAGTCTGACGAAGCGCCGGCTGGCTACATGGCCGGATTTACCGGCGTCGCGCGCGAACGCGATCCGTCGCCCAAGGTCGATGCCGACCCGGCCGCTCGCATCGCCGACATGGATTACGAAGGGGTCGACGTCAATCTGACCCTGCCCTCGGGCTGGTTCGGCACCTTTACGTCAGGCGATGACGTCGCCCTCGAAAGCGCGATGTACCGCGCTTATCACCGGTGGATGGGCGATTATTGCGGCGCGTTCCCCCAACGGCTCGGCGGGATCGTCCTTGCGAGTGCCCGCGATATCGAGGGCTCCGTTGCTGAAATGCGTCATTGGGGCAAGTCGCGCTGGGCCTGGGGGGTGATGGTCTACGCCCCGGTCGGGGTGCCGCTCGATCATCCGAGCCTCGAACCGTTCTATGCCACGGCGGCCGAACTCGATCTCGCGGTGGTGCTGCACACCTTTACGGTGATGCCGCCCTATGCTCCGGGCGGGCTGGATACATGGGACAATTTATGGCTACAGCGTTCGGCGGCGCATCCGTGGTGCGGCATGCGCAATATGGCCTCGTTGATCGGCAGCGGTGTGATGGACCGCTACCCGAGCCTGCGCATCGGAACGCTCGAGGCCGGTCATGGTTGGCTACCGTTCTGGGTCAAGCGGCTCGACGAGCATGCCGAGACGATCAAGGCGGCGCTGCCGCCGCTGCGCCAGCGGCCGAGCGATTACGTCACCGGCGGGCGCTATTTCCAGAGCATCGAGATACCCGAAGGCGTGGCGCTGACCAACGCCGTATCCGACCTGCTCGGCGACGATTTGCTGATGTACGCCTCCGACTACCCGCATGGCGAAAGCCACTTCCCGAAATCGGCTGAAATCGTAGCCGGTTGGAAGATGCCGGAGCCACGCAAACGCAAGCTGTTTTGGGACAACGCAACGAAGCTTTACGCCCGCGCTCGGGTTGGCTGAACCGCTTTTGGGAATTTCGTCCCAAACGTCCCGGGAACAGCCGCTATCGGACCCTCAACGGTCATCGTTGGCCCGCGTGTCTGTCGACCGAATTTGCCCCGACGCAGCCCTTGCTCTGCGTCCCTAGACGCATTCCCTGTAGTCGATCGCCCGTTGATGCCGGGCGGCGAGCGCAATGGTACCGGCTGGAACAGATATACACAGGAGTTTGCCTCGGGCTAATCACACGTCGGCATATTCGACCGAAATATGCCTTCCGGCGTGGTCCATCAGCAGAGCCGTCGAGATGATCCCGACAACAGCCATCAGCGCGACATAGATCGCGATCGAGGAGTATGTGACGAACAACCAAGTCGAAATGGTCGCCCTCAGTCTTCCCGTGTCAAACGTTTCAGGCACTCCCAGCGATCAGCGCAGCACCTTTTTCGCCGATCATGATCGTCGGTGCATGCGTGCATGCATTGAGCGCTGCGGGCATGATCGAGGCATCGACGACGCGCAGGCCCTCGATGCCGTTGACGCGCAGCTGCGGATCGACGACGGCGGTCGGCTCGGCGCCCATGCGACAGGTGCCGCTCGGATGGAAGAATGTCGCGGCTCGGGCGCGGATATCCGCCTCGATCGACGCCTGGTCATTGGCGATCGGTCCGGGAGCGAGCTCCTCTTCGATCAGGTCGCTTATCGCCGACGCACCCATCATGTCGCGCATCCGCTGTACCGACCGAGCGAGTGCATGCAGATCCTCGGGCTCAGAGAAATATTCGGGGAAGATCAGCGGATGCGCTGTCGGATCGGCGTTGCGCAGCAGGATATGTCCGCGGCTAAGCGGCCGGCCGGAACCCACCATCACGGTGAAGCCGTGGCGTTCCGGGAACAGGTCTCCCAGGCGAAACCCGACGCCTCTGCGGGTCACCAGCGCCGGGATCATCACAACGATCGTATCCGAGACGGCGAGTGCGGGGTCGCTGCGCATGTACCCGCCGGTCGCGACATAGCTCTCGGCAAGCGAGCCGCCGCGCGTCAGCGCGTAGCGCAGCCCCATCGCGATCGCCGCGCCCGGGTTCAGGTATTTGTACGCGGTCACCGGCCGCGAGCACGCATAACGCAGCGAATAGGACGGGTGGTTCTGCAGATTGCGCCCGACCTCCGGCGCATCGAGCACCACCGGTATTCCAAGGCCAGTGAGATGAGCGGCCGGCCCAATGCCCGACAGCATAAGGAGCTGCGGGGAGTTGACGGTTCCGCCGCAGAGGATGACCTCGCGCTCCGCCCAGACCGTCTCACGCACGCCCCGCCGGACGACCTCGACGCCTTTTGCCCGGCCACCCTCGATGACGATCCGTGCCGCGACCGCCTCCGACAGCAAGTCGAGATTACCGCGCTGCCTTCCGGACTGCGCGAAGGTCATCGCTGTGCTGGCGCGGCGACCGTTGGCGATGTTGGTATCGATCCGGCCAAAGCCCTCGGCGACATCGGCGTTGAGGTCGTCGACGACCGGGTATCCCGCCTCGCCGGCAGCGGCAAGGAACGCGTCGCAGATCGGCAGATCGAGCCGCGACTGCTTTACGCCCATCGGGCCGTTGTCACCGTGCCACTCGCCCGCGCCGCGGCTGTTGGTCTCGGCTTTTTTGAAGTACGGCAGCACCTGTTCGAACGACCATCCGTGACATCCGCGCTGTGCCCACTGGTCGTATTCAAGCGAGTGGCCGCGCAGGTACAACATGCCGTTGATGCTGCTCGAGCCGCCGAGAATGCGGCCCTGAAACCACGATAATCTGCGCCCGTTCAGGGCGGGCACCGGCTCGGTCTGGTAGTTCCAGTTCTGCCGGGGAAAGCTACTGGCGATGAACGCGATGCCCGGCACCCTGGTCGTCACGCCTAGACGTTCGCGGCCAGCCTCGATCAGGGCAATGCGGGCCTCCGGCAGCATTTGCGACAAACGGCCGGCGACGACGCAGCCGGCGGCACCCGCGCCGATCACGACATAATCCCAACCTTTCGCCGACATCGATCGTGCTCGGGAGCGCACCCTCAGGCCCTCTTATGATGCCTGGTCCGCATCTGCCGGCCGAGACAGACGCCCGTGCCTATTCGACCCTCTCGAATTTCTGCAAGCAGCGGATATGCGCTGGGCGAGGCGTGTCGGGAAAGATTTGTGGCCAGCCGGTCCACGACACTTCGCCGACATAGACATCGCCGCGCGAGTCGACCGCGAGTCCGTGCGGGGCGAGGAACTTGCCGAGCTCGGTTCCTGCCGGCGTCTCGCCGAAGCGACCGATCAGCTTGCCCGTGTGGTCGACGATGCTGACCCGTGGCCCGAGATTGGGGATGTCCCGACTGACCGCGGCGGCCGGACCGACCTCGCCGACGTAGAAGATCGGCTGATGTCCGTAGGGCATGCAGAGACCGCACGGGCGATGCAGGTTCTGCCACTGCGTTTCGAATTGGCCGTCGCCGTCGAACACCTGAACCCGATGGTTCTCGCGGTCGGCGACATAGACCCAGCCATCGGCATCGCAGCAGATGTTGTGCACGATATTGAACTCGCCCTCGCCGGTGCCGGGTTGGCCCCACGACATCAGCAATTTGCCGTCCGGGGAGTATTTGTGGACGCGCGAGTTGCCGTAGCCGTCGGAGACGTAGATCTCGCCCTTGGGCGACAGCGCGGTGTGAGTGCAGCGATGAACGGCTCGCCCGACATATAGGGCGCGGGCTTGCCCGGCACGCCGAGCTCCAGCAGCACCTTGCCGTCAAGCGTGACCTTGCGCACGAAATGCCCGCCGTCGTCGGTCAGGAACAACGTGTCGTCCGGCGCCATATGGACGCCGTGCGCCCGCGGATATTGGCCCTCGCCCAACGAGCGCAGAAAATTGCC
>DATNJF010000144.1:0-2161 GCA_035604035.1 Allostellaceae bacterium
TTGCTCCGCCAGACCCCGCAAAGAACCGTCGACGGGCTCTGGCGACGCATCGGTGACCTGCTCGACCAGTTCACCCCGGACGAATGCGCCAACTATCTCCGAGCCGCTGGATATGGCGGCTCATTCTGAAAATGCTCTAGACGAAAGGGAGGTCGACGAACTTCCACTTCGGGACATAACCTGCCGTCGCGATCAATTTCCACGAGCGCCTGTTTAGGGGTTGCGTCAAGCCGATTGGATTTCGACCCTAAACGGCAGGTCAGCCGAATTTGCCCGATCGCGGAAATCCCTGGGGCACGCTGCGCCCGGCACCGCCGCGCGCGCCGCGCCAGGCGGTGAGGTCGGTTTCGGTGCGGGTGCGGTTTTCGCCCTGACGCCACGAGAGGCCGTCGGCGAGGCGGAACATTTTGGCGTCGGCGAGCTTGCCCATCCGGTAGCGCTGCAGGATCACACCGCGGCCGCGCGCGATCTCCGGAATTTCTTCGAGGTCGACGACCAGCATCCGCCGGTTCTCGCCGACAAAGGCGGCAGCGTCGCCATCGGCCGGGACGCAGATCGCGGCCGTCTCGCCCTTGCCCGGCGACAGGATCTGTTTGCCGGCGCGGGTCTGGGCCAGCGCCTCCTCGCCATCGACGATAAAGCCGCGCCCATCCGATGCGGCGACGAGGATCTTCATCCCGAGCCGGTAGGGGAACATGGCGACGATTTCGAACTCGTTCGGGAGGTCGATCATCAGCCGCAACGGCTCGCCCTGGCCTCGGCCCGACGGCAGGCGGTCGACCCCAAGCGTGTAAAACCGCCCGTTGCTGGCGAAGATCATCAGCCGGTCGGTGGTCTCGGCCGGCACCACGAAGCGCGGGCCGTCTCCCTCCTTGTAGCGCTGCTCGCCGGTGGCGATGTTGTGGCCCTTGGTGGTGCGGATCCAGTCCTTCTCCGAGCAGAGCACCGTCACCGCCTCGCGCTCGATCAGTGCGGTTACTGGGATGTCGAGCGACGCCGGCGCATCGCCGATCGTCGTGCGGCGGCGGCCGAGCGCGGTGTCGCCGCCGAATTCCTTCGCCGTCGCGGCGACCTCCTTCGACAGTACGGTCCATTGCCGCCGATCGCTGCCGAGCAGCCGCTCGATATCGCCCGACTCGACGGCCAGTTCCTCCAATTCCTTGCGGATCGCCACTTCCTCGAGCCGGCGTAGGGCCCGCAGCCGCATGTTGAGGATCGCTTCGGCCTGGGCGTCGGTCAGGCCCCAGCGCGCCATCATCTCGTCCTTGGGCTCGTCGGCCTCGCGGATGATGCGGATCACCTCGTCGAGGTTGACGTAGACGATGACGAGGCCGCGCAGCACCTCCATTCGCCGCGCCACCGCGGCGAGGCGGTACCGGCTGCGCCGCTGCAGGACCACGCGACGGTGGTCGAGAAAGGCCTGCAGCACCTCCTTCAAGTCCATCACCCGCGGCACGCCGGCGGGGTCGAGGACATTGAGATTGAGCGGGACGCGGACCTCCAACTCGGTCAACCGGAACAACTGCTCCATCAACACGTCGGCGTCGACATTGCGGGTCTTCGGCTCGAAAACGAGGCGGATGTCCTCGGCCGACTCGTCGCGGACATCGGCGAGGAACGGCAGTTTCCGCTCTTCGAGCAGCTGGGCGATCTTTTCGATCAGCCGGCTTTTCTGGACCTGATACGGCACCTCGGTGACGACGATCTGGAAGAGCCCGTGCGCCAGCGGCTCCTTCACCCAACGCGCGCGCAGCCGGAAACTGCCGCGGCCGGTTTCGTAAGCGGTACCGATGCTGACGGCCGGCTCGATGAGGATGCCGCCGGTCGGGAAGTCGGGCCCTGGCATCAGCGCCACCAGCTCCGCGATCACGCAGCGCGGGTTGTCGATCAGATGCGTCAGCGCGGCGCAGATCTCGCCGACATTGTGCGGCGGCACGCTGGTCGCCATGCCGACAGCGATGCCGGCTGCGCCGTTGGCAAGAAGATTGGGGAAACGCGCCGGGAGGACCACCGGCTCGCTGTTCTCGCCGTCATAGGTCTCGCGGAAATCGACCGCGTTCTCGTCGATACCCTCGAGCAGCGCCTGCGCCACCGCGGACATGCGGCTTTCGGTGTAGCGCATCGCCGCCGGGTTATCGCCGTCGATATTGCCGAAATTGCC
>DATNJF010000145.1:0-2811 GCA_035604035.1 Allostellaceae bacterium
GACCAGATGAGGCTCAGAACAAACGCCCCCGCCGCCGACATGCAGATGAAGGTCGTGTAGGCGTAAGGCGGGAAGAAGGTGATGCGGAAGTCGCGCGCGTTGTCGATGGTCGGCTCGTGGTCGGTGAAGAACTGATGGTGCGCGAGGACGTGCCGCTTGTAGATGCCCATGAAACCCGGCACCGGACGGTGCAGCAAAAAGCGATGCATGGCCCATTCGAAGATGTTGCAGCCGAGGAACGTAGCCGGGACGACGAGCCATTCGACCCAGGACGGGCTATGCACTTGGCTCGCGGCGTAGACGATGGTGAGAATGCCGATCGCGGCGATGGCGACGACATGCGCGAGACCCGAATACCACGGCGAGATGCGGGCACGGTAATCGGCGCGAAAGGCTTCCTGGCGCGGCGTCATCATCGGGCGATCTCCTCCCGAAAAAGAATTGCATCGATCATAAGCCTGGACGGCGGCGGCGAAAACCGCTCTCGGCGCATGCCGGAACACTCCCTGTCAGGGATACTCGCTGCCGAAGACGCGCCGGATCGGGATGGCGTCGAGATCGACGCCTTCGAGGCAGCGAACATTGATCGTCCACACTCCGGGGTCGGTGCGCGGGCGGCGAAAAGGCTGAATCCCGCAAGTCGGGCAGAAATAGTCGCGGGCGGTGTGGGTATGGAATGTGTAGAGCGACAAATCCTCAAGCGGCGTCAGCAGCCGGAAGCAGTCGGGTTGGACACGGTAGTTCAGCGCGCCGCGCCGCCGGCAGATCGAGCAATCGCACACGCGGACATGATCGAGGTCGGCGTCGACCTCGAATTTGACGCGGCCGCAATGACAGGAGCCGCGATAGGTCTGTTTCATGTGTCGATGCTCTGCAACGCCGCGTCTATTTCCGCCGAGGTCAGCTCCCAGGAATTGTCGAGGTCGGTGACGACCGCGCGCATGAAGGGTTCGTAGAGCGAAAGCGCCTTGGCGTCGTCGCCGAGATGGTCGGCGAGGAGGGCCAGCGAAAGCTGCGCCGGGCCGTTGCCCTCATAGGTCCACTCGAACCCGGTCGGCGACAGGCGCTTCAGATCGAAGCGCGGGTCGAGCGGCTTGCCGTCGACGGTGACCTCGGCGCCGGCGAGGCTGCGGCCGCCGACATAGGTCTTCATGAGGCCCTAGCCCCGGACGGCGCGCGGGTCGTTGAAGTTGTCGACCCCGGTGCCGCGATAGAGGATTTGCGCGGCGCGCTCGGTGAGGCGGCGGTGCAGGGCGAGCATGTCCTCCTGCATGTCGTGCTCGGGGCTCGGCTCCAGCTCGAAATTTCCATAGCGGTCGGCGCCGCGGACCAGGGTGGCGCTGTCGGTCCCTTCGAGCTGGTAGACGCTGGTTGGGATATAGCGGATGGCAAAGCCGATGCGCCGGTCGGGCGACGGGTTTGGTGGCGAGCCGTGCACGAGCCGGACATGGTGCAGCGACATCTCGCCCGGGTGCAGCACCAGCGGCACCGCCTCGCTTTCATCGACCTCGACGGCGACCTCCTGGCCACGGGTGAGGAGATTGTGGCGATCGAAGGTGTCGCGGTGCGGGATCTGGTCCTTTGTATGGGTCTTGGGGATCACGGCCATGGCGCCATTGTCGAGATTGCTCGGGGTGAGCGCGACCCAGGCGGTGCAGACATCGGGCGCGGAGAGGCCCCAATAGGTCGAATCCTGATGCCAGGAGACGAAAGACGGCGTCTCGGCCTCCTTGATGAAGAAATTGGTGTTCCAGCACAGGAGGTCAGGGCCGAGCACATCCTCGATCGCGTCGAGGATTTTGGGATGGCGGATCAGATCGGCGAGAAACGGGAACAGCAGATGCGCCTTGTGGCGGATGTCACCACGCAGCGGCCCGCCCATCCCCGCCTCGATGGTCTCGAGGTGGGCGCGCAACGCCCGCGCTTCGGCCTCGCTCATCACCGGGACGGGGGCGAGATAACCGTCGCGCTCGTAGGCGGCGATCTGGACTTCAGTCAGGACTTTCGGCATCGGTGGCACTCCGGCGAACGGACGTGATCATAGCATGCCGGCACGCTCGCCCTCTGCGGCATCCAGCCAGGCGGCGACGGCGCGGCGATCGATCTTGCCGTTCTCGTTACGCGGCATGTGGTCGATGAGGTGGATGGTTTTGGGGACCGCCGGGTTTTCGAGGCGAACCGTCAGCGCGTCGATCAATTCGCGCCGATCGAACCGCGCATCGCCGCGTTGCTCGACGACGGTGATGAGGTGTTCGTCCTGGTTCAACACGCAGACCACCGGCCAGCCAATGTCGCGCAACGCCGCGGCGACCTCGTCAAGCTCGACGCGAACGCCTTTGATCTTGACCTGAAAGTCCATGCGCTCTTTGAAGTAAATCCGGCCGTCGTGGCGTTCGGCCCAGTCGCCGGTGAAATACCCGGCCACGGGCACCCCGTCGATCGTGGCCTTGCGGAAGAGTTCGGCGGAGCGGGCGTCGTCGCGCCAATAGCCGGAGGCGACCTGAGGACCGGTGATGACGATCTCGCCCTCGTCGGGGTGACGGCCGCCGACGAGATGCAGGCCCATCCCCGGGATCGCGTCGCCGAGGGCGACGCTGGCGCGGCAGCAGCGGGGGTAATCCTCAACGGTCATGACCAGCGAGGTCATCGACACCGTGGCCTCGGTCGGGCCGTAGGTGTTCTGCACCGCGACGCGCGGGCAGGCGGCGAAGATCGCGGCGAGGTGCTGCGGCAGCAACGGCTCGCCGCAGAAATTGAAGAGGCGCAGCGAGGCGAGGTTCGCGGCGGTGAGGCTGTCGGCGCGCATCATCA
>DATNJF010000146.1:0-2505 GCA_035604035.1 Allostellaceae bacterium
GCGGCCCTCGAGGGCCAGATAACCGCCGACCGGGCCCGGCGCCTGAAGACGCGCATCGTGCTCGAAGGCGCCAACGGGCCGACGCTGGCCGAAGCCGACGCGATACTGGGCCGTCGCGGCATCACCGTCATTCCCGACGTCATGGCCAACGCCGGGGGTGTGATCGTGTCGTATTTCGAGTGGGTCCAGGACTTTTCCAGCTTCTTCTGGACCGAGGACGAGATCAACGTGCGCCTGGAGAAGATCCTCGTCGGCGCCTACCGCAAGATCTGGGAAACCGCCGAATTGCACAAGATCCATCTGCGCACGGCAGCCTTCGTCGTTGCCTGCGAGCGCGTGCTGCTGGCGCGGGAAGAGCGCGGCCTGTATCCGTAAATCGGCGCCCCGCACTCGTGCAGCAGCACGAAATTCTCATTGCTTGCGCATCGCCTCGACTTCGATCTGGATGTTGACGTCGTCACCGATAGACGGAACGAACGCGTTCAAGCCCCAATCCGAGCGCTTGACCGCACTGCTGACCGTGGCGCCGCAGACGTATTGCTTGTCCTGGCGATTGCCGCAACGGCATAGCGCCAGTCCTAGCGCTGCTCCTGCGGACCGTGCGCCTCGTACCCGGGCCCAGGGCCGATGCCCGCGGGCGGCAGGGATGCACCTCACAAGCAATTTGCGTGGCAATTCCAGGTTCGCTACCGTTGCGTTCCCACGATGAGGTCCGCGATGAACTGGTATCCCATGCTGCTGCTGTTGCACCTGACCGGCGTCGTGGTCTGGGTGGGCGGCATGTTCTTCGCCTACCTGTGCCTGCGCCCGGTCGCGGCACAGCTGCTGCAAGCCCCCGAGCGCCTGCAGCTCTGGCGCGGCGTATTCGAGCGTTTTTTCCCCTGGGTCTGGGCGGCCGTGGTGCTGATCCCCGCCAGCGGCCTGACGATCATCGCTGCGATCGGCATGAGCGCCGCACCGCTGCGATGGCACCTGATGCTGTTTACTGGCGCTGTGATGATCGTGATCTTCCTGGCGGTATTTTTCCTGCCCTACCGCGCGCTGCGGCGCGCCGTCGATGCGCAAGACTGGAAATCGGGCGCCGCGGCGCTGGCAACCATACGACAGCTGGTCGGCTTAAACCTGCTGTTGGGCCTGGTGACGATCGCGATTGCGACCGCCGGCCGACTCATCGGTTGAGGGGCCGGACGCAACTCGAATGCGGGACCACAAGCAAACGGCCGGGTCGCCCCAGCCGTCTCGCTACCTCCTGCGGCGACACCGCGCTAGCGGTCTTCGAAAATGATAGGCGGTTGTGTAATGTTGTACACAAAGACGCTATAAACGTCGCCGCTCGTCAAGCTGTACGTAATCGTCTGGTTGTAGTCGGCGCTGATCAGTTGCACTTGCAAGTTGGAGCCTGCCGGCACGCCGGAATAGCCCGAAGCGGTGCCGTATCCGACACTGCTGGCCGCCGTGCGACCACCGACCAGCAGCGTTGGGCCGCCGGATGCGGTATCGCCCGCGTTGATTACGCGCATGCTGGCAAGACCGGGGCTCACCAGGTTGTCGTCCGCAAATACCGCGACCACGGGCGCTGCTGCGGTACCGTACACGACGATGGAGTAATCCCCGCCCGCTGCAAAGGCGGTGGTGGGCAGAGCCGATGAAATCGCCACGCCACCAACGGTGATCGCGCTTATGTTCGCATTGGCCGGCACCAGGACGTACGGCGTCGGGACGGGGGCGTAGTCAACGGGCAGCGCGCCACCGGTGGCGGCAGCGGTGGAGCCAAGAACCGTCGCACCGGGAACGGTCACCTCGACGGCCGGGGTCAGCGTCGAACCCGAGGGCGCGGGCACGGCGGACCAGACGCGCACCCGGGCCCAGGGATTCGGAAGATATGCACCCGTGCCGCCTTGATTGATGAGGACGGCATTGACCAGCGCGCCCCCGCCGGTGGTCGCACCGCCGAGGCCGCTCACGGGCACGGACGTACTCGTCAAGGCCAGCACCGCGATCTGCGAGGACGACAAGACGACGCCGGGGATCGTGAGCCGGATATCGTTCGGATTGTTGTAGGCCGTGACGAAGATGTCGTAGGTGCCGGCAGCCGGGTTCGCTGCGCCGGACTCGGATAATCCCTGCACAGCCGGGAATGTGGCGCCGCTGGTCACCGAGCTGGTGCCCACCTGGGCCAGGTAGATCGACAGGGGGCCGGTGTCCGGAGACATGTTGGCGACGGCCAGGGTCGCCAGGCCGGCTGCGGGCGCCGTCAGATCGTCTGCAATCGTGTTCGCAAAAACCACGCTATTGCGGTTATAGGCCACGGTCGTGTAGCTCTGGCCGGTACCAAGACCCAGCCCGTTCTGTGTGGACGGGGCCAAGAACGTGCTGCCGGGCGTACTGAACACGCTGTAGGTATAGGTCCCCGGGGGCACGGAGATGTACGGGCTGATGATTCCCCCTCCGGGCGGTGGCGGAACGGAGCTCGTGTTGTACGTCTGGTTCAGGCTCAGCGTCAGG
>DATNJF010000147.1:0-21581 GCA_035604035.1 Allostellaceae bacterium
AGTTGACCTCTGCGGGTCGACCACGGAACGCACACTCGTCGGATTAGAGAGATCCAGGAGCAGGAGTACGCGCCGTTGGCCTTTGAGAGCCACCTCATAGGCTCCGGGCCCAGTATCGGGCTCCTGAAACCCGATAGTCGCCCTAGCAAGTCGCATTTGTTCTGCGCTCATGTTTCGCTCACTCATCTCCCAGAGCACCGCCCCTTCAAGCAGTGCCCAAAGGGGATATCGTCGAACCGTGCCACGCCCAGTGTGCCTGTCGATCGGATCGAGTAGCTCCTCCGAAGTCCAGTACTGAACGCGCCGCATAGCGAGGCTCCGCTGGGCCGGACTGGGTTCGCGGACCAGTCGATCCGCTATCTCACGGGCGGTCAGTGTTTGGCGTCGCATGCGAGTTAACATGATACGCATGATGTTTCATGTCAATCCACTTACATCGACGCCTCCCTCTCTTCGGGAGTTTCAAGCCGCTACGACCAAACGCACCCCACGACCAGAGAATTCCTTCAGCTCCCGCTTGATTAGATCGCCTACTCGATGGTGCTGGTTATCGTCGCCGCGTTCGGCGTGGCGATCACGTTCCACAATCTGGTAGGGGTGCCGTGATGTTCTGGCGGCAACTCAAACTCGACCTCGGCGCCCCCGACGGGGGGTCAACGAGCGGGACCGGCATATTTATTCACCGACGAAAATTGACCAGCGGAAATTAGTGCGACATAATCGGAAGCGTTCGGAATGGAGGAAAACGACCAACGGCGAAGGTGGTGGCAATGGCCTCGATACGCAAACGGACATGGAAGTCGGGCGGAGAGGATAAGGCCGCGTGGATTGCAGACTATTTCGACCAGGCCGGTAAGCGGCATATCAAGACGTTCTCGACCAAGAAGGCAGCGGACGCATGGCTGGTGTCGACGCGCAGCGAGGTTGCGCACGGGATACATACTCCCGAGAACGCCAGCATAACCGTCGCTGAAGCTGCGGAGCTTTGGTACGAGCGGGGGCAACTGGAAAACCTCGAGCGGTCGACACTCCGCTCGTATCGGGCGCACATCGACCTCCACATCAACCCGAGGGACGGTAGCGGCATTGGCGGGATCAAGCTCGCCCAGTTGTCGACGCCCGGCCTCGAGGCATTTCGCGACGTGCTGTTGAAAAGGTGCTCG
Organism: Allostellaceae bacterium; assembly: GCA_035604035.1. Classification (GTDB taxonomy): domain Bacteria; phylum Pseudomonadota; class Alphaproteobacteria; order ATCC43930; family CGMCC-115725; genus DATARH01. Next base: position 1,164 of record DATNJF010000147.1, read on the forward strand.
CGTGCGATGGCTCGCAAAATCCTCGGCAGCCTGAAGGCGATCCTTAACGATGCGCAGCGCCGCGGGCTCGTGGCGCGCAATGCCGCAATGCCGGTAAAGGTCGATCTGAAAAAACGCGATAAGCGCAAGCTGACAGTTGGGCGGGAAATCCCCTCCAAGGAAGAGGTCCAAACCATCCTAGCGACGGCTAAAGGGCGCTGGCGCCCGTTTCTCGTCACCGCCGTCTTCACCGGAATGCGCTCTTCGGAGCTTCGCGGGCTCACCTGGGATGATGTGAATTTCGATCGGCAGGTGGTCCATGTCCGGCAGCGCGCCGACCATTGGGGCGCGATCGGTGCACCGAAATCGGCCGCTGGCGATAGAGAGATCCCGCTACCGCCACTGGCAGCAAATACCCTGCGCGAATGGAAGCTGCAGTGTCCGCGGCTCAAGGCCGAGCCGGCGCCACGGCTCTGGCTGGTATTCCCGAACGGGAACGGCAGGGTCGAAAACCACGCGAACTTTGCCAACCGCGGCTTCTATACGACGCAGCGAGCAGCGGGTATCGTCGACGCAAAGGGGAAGCCCAAATATGGGCTACACGCCCTGAGGCACTTCTACGCCTCGTGGCTGATCGAGCAGCGGTGCTACACCGAAAAAGAACTACAATCGATGCTGGGGCATTCGTCGATCCAGATGACCTTTGACACGTACGGGCATCTGTTCCCGCCGCGCGAGGATAACAGCGCAAAGCTGGCCGCGGCGGAGCGCGCTTTGGTCGGCTGACCTGAGGGACAGGAAAATAAGTTCAGCCCACATCAAGGGGGTGCGGCTTGCGACAAGCGTGCGACACGATATACGTAACCAGTTGATATACAGATATTGTTGACGGACTCATAAGCCGAAGGTCGGCGGTTCAAATCCGCCCCCCGCTACCACTCACCGCTCAGTGAACGATGCGGGCCAGTGCCTCCGAAGCTGCGGACCGCTTGCCTTGCACGGTCACGGCGCGCCAATCTAACTCCCATCTACCGGCATACGAGGGCTGGCTCATGGCCTTGAAGGACAAAGTCGCATTCGGCATGTCGCTGCCGCACCGCTCGCCCGATCCGATCGACTTGGGCGCGGTGAAAACCGTCGCGCAGCGCGCCGAGGCGCTTGGGTTCCGCGACCTCTGGGTCACCGAGAACACGCTCAACGAAGAATCGATGTGCTTTGACCCGGTGGTGGTGCTGACCTACGCCGCCGCGGTCACGACGAAAATCCGGGTCGGGGCCTCAGTCGTCGTGCTGGCGGTGCACCATCCCGCGATGGTCGCGCATCAATGGGCGACGCTCGACTATGTCAGCGGCGGGCGGGCGATCCTCGGGGTCGGGCTCGGCCGCGACCATCATTACCGCCAGTTCGAGGTGCCGCACGACGGCAAGGTCGCGCGCTTTCGTGAAGAGGTGGCGCTGATCCGGGCGCTGTGGAGCGAGGAGAAGGTCACCTTCCACGGCCGCTTCTACAATCTCGACAACGAGGTGATGTCGCCGCGGCCGGTGCAGAAGCCGTTGCCGTTGTGGATGGGGGTCGGCCACCCCACCGCCGTGCGGCGCAGCGCCGAGCTCGCCGATGGCTGGATGGGCTCGGGCGGATCGAGCATCGCGCAATTCGGCGAGTCGGTGCCGATCCTCAAACAGGCATTAGCCGAGCGCGGCCGCGACCCGGAAAATTTCCCGATCTCGAAACGCATTTTCATGATGGTTGACGAAAACCCAGCGACCGCGCGACGGCTGCTCGACCGCTGGTTCACCGACGTCTATCACAACCCGCCCGGCACCGATTTCTCGGGTATCCACGGGACACCCGAGCAGGTGCGGGACCGGCTTGAGGAGGTTGTCGCGATGGGCGCCAACCATCTGATGCTCAACCCGGTCTCGAACTATGTCGAGCAGGTCGACGCGCTGGCCGAGGTGGTCGGGTTGAAATAGGAGGAGCGAATGCCGCCGACCGATATCGTCAAGCAGCAGGTCGCCGCGCATTGGGGCAAGCGGGCGGCGCATTTCGACGCGGATTTCGGCCACAGCATCCGCACGCCGGAAGAACGGGCGGCCTGGGACCGCGTGTTCGCGCTGGCCTTGGACGGGCGCAACAGTCTGGACGCGCTCGATATCGGCTGCGGCACGGGATTCCTCTCGCTCGAATTGGCGGCGCGCGGCCACCGCGTCACCGGCATCGACTTTGCCCCGGCAATGCTGGCGCTGGCCAAGGGAAAGGCGGTCCAGGCCGCCGCCGACATTCGTTTCGAGGAAGCCGACGCCGAGGCGCTACCGTTTCCGCCGCTGTCCTTCGACCTCGTCATCACCCGCCATGTGCTGTGGACCCTGCCGCATCCCGAGGCGGCGATCGACGAATGGACCCGCGTGCTACGGCCGGGCGGGCGGCTCGTGGTGATCGACGGACATTCGCTGGTAAAGCCGGGCGAGGAGCAGGCGGCGAGCGCCCGGCGCAGCGCCGAGTACGCGCCGATCGGCGACCGGCTGCCGTTTCTGATGGGAAAGCCGCAGGCGGACATCGAGGCGCTGTTCCGCGCCCACGAGCTTGTCGATGTCGATGGTGACCCGCTCGCCGACGTGATCTTCGCGCAGAACCAGCGCGCCGCCGTGGAAGGCGAGGAATTGCGGCCGCGCAAGCGCTACGTCGTCTGGGGCAACAAGGCCGGCGCTGCCTAGTGGCGACAATCGCGGAACTCGACGCTCTTGTCGAAGAGCGGCGCCGCACCCTTGGCGAGCCGCATCCCGACACGCTGACGGTGATGCTCGATCTGGCGGAGGCGCTATGGGCCGAGGGTCAGTTGTCGCGCGCCCGCAAGCTCGAGGAGGCAGTGGTCGCCGGCCGGCGCGCGCACTTCGGCGACGCGCATTACGACACGCTAAAAGCGCTCGGCAAATTGGCCGCCACGCTCGGCCAGCAGGGCGATCTCGCCGGGGCGAGACGGCTTCAGGAGCAAGTCACCGCCGGGATGCGCGCGCTTTATGGCGGCGAGCACCGCGAGACGCTGCGCGCGGTCAACAATCTCGCTGGCACCGTCGCGGCGACAGGCAATGTCGCCGCGGCGAGCGAATTGCTCGCCGAAACAATCGCCACGCTCACGCGCCTGTTCGGCCAGGATGATGGCGACGCGCTGATCGCGATGGGCAACCTCGCCGCGCTGCTGTGGCAGTCGGGCGAGCGCGACGACGCCTATGCGCAGCAGGAGCAGGTTACCGCTAGCCTGCGCCGGACCTTAGCTGCGGACGATCCGGCGCGGCTGCGGGCCGAGGCCGTGCTCGACCTCATGCTGCGCGGCGGTTTAGCCAGTCTCTACTGAATCGGCACGACCGTGCGGTACACGCTGCACGCGTGCGCGACGCTGCCGCAGGGCGGGCCGTAGGTCCCCAGCGAGGCGTACCGGCGCACCCAGTGATGATGATGCATCGCGGGCGCCGCCTGGTGCATTGCCGGCGGGGCCGATGATGGAGGTGGTGGCGGCGGGACAGCAACCGGGGCCGCGGGCGGCGCTACGGCAACTGGCACCGGCGGAGCAGGCGTCGGCGAGGGTGCTGGTGGCGCGGGCGGTGGTGCCAGGACGGCAACCGGCGCCGGAGCGACCGCGACTTGCGGCGTCGGTAGGGGCGCGCAACCAAATAGGCCGGCAAGCCCAAGTATCAAGCCAAACCGAGCGAGGCGTCGGCGTTCCATCGCGCTACTCCGTACAGTTCCCCGCACGGAGTATTCCACGATATGGTTAACAAAACGTGGAGTAGCGCGGAAGCCTTTGAAATTCCCGTCGTTACGGTGCTGTGCGCCACAGCGCGGCGAAATCGTCGAGCTGAGCACGCTCAACATCGGACACCGCCCAGAAATTCATCCCCTCCGCGGTCCAATGCACGACATTGTAGCCTTGGACGACGGTGTTGCTGGCGAGGTGTTGAACCGCGCCGCTCTGCGGCCAGACGAAGACGTCGATGACGTGCTTGTCGCGCTGGTAGATCAGCGCCGCGACCGGCCTGCCGTCGAGATAATCGAGCCGGCCGCCCTTCAGCGGGAACCCGTCGCTGGCGAAATCGCGCACCGGCGGCGCAAAATCGAGACGGCCGTCGAACCACGGCTTCACCGTGTGCTGATCAGTCGAGACCACGTCTTCGAGATGACCGGGCTGGAGCGCGCGGATATGGCCGGCGACGAGCTGGCCGGCGAGATCGCTTCGCTGCGGCAATACAACCAAAAGCGCGAGCGCGGCGGCGCAGGCTGCCCCGAGACCGAAGCCGCCGAGCGAGGGAAAGACCCAGCGCCAGCGGCGAGCCGGCGCCGGCCGCGGCTCGGCCTGCCGCAGCCGCGCCATGACCCGCGCCCGCACGTCCTCGGGGGTGATCTCGTAAGCCTCACCGCGCAACAATTCGCGAGCCCGCAGCAGTTCGGTCTGGGCCGCCTGGCAGATGGCGCAATCGCCGCGATGCGCTTCGAGCGCGGCGGCCTGGGCGGCATCGAGCTCACCGTCGAGCTCAGCCTGGACCAGCAGGACCTTGTCGCAGCTGGGCACCGCGTGATCCCCATTCGCGCTCACGACAGACCCTCCGCTTCGGCCGCGCGGGCGAGCAATTGCCGAGCCCGCCACAGGCGTGACATCACCGTGCCGATCGGGGTTTGCGTCGCCTCGGCGATCTCCTTGTAGGAAAATTCCTCGAACTCGCGCAGCACCAGCGTCTCGCGCAGCTCGACCGGCAGCGCCGCGACCAGCGCCCGCACCTGGCGGCACTCGCGCGAGCGCAGCAACGCCGCTTCCGGGTCGTCGCCCTCCGCTGGCGTCGCGTCATCGTCCGCGATCGGTACGGTCTGGACCCCGCGATTGAACGCCATCGATCCGTAGGCGGTGTGCCGCACGATCTGCAATAGCCAAGCCCTTGGGTTGATGCCCTTGAAGCTCGTGAAATAGGTTAGCGCCCGCACCATTGCCTCCTGCAGCACATCCTCCGCCGCCCCGGCGTCGCGCATCAGCCAACGCGCGAGGTTGTAGGCGGCGTCGAGATGCGGCAGCACCACCCGCTCAAACGAATCGTCACGCGATGAAGGGGGCAATTCTCCTCACGAGCTTGAACCGCGAGCCGATAAATGCTGCCAGCCAATGAGACCGGACCGAAGGCAATTTTATTCTGCGTCCGCTAATTTCTTTTTTCGTCACGAATAAATCGCGCGCCCTGCCGGTCTCCATCGCCGACACCTGCCAAGGGAGTGGCGACACATGAGCACACGACGCGATCTTCTAAAATGCATGGGCTGGGCCGGCGCCGGCATCGTCTGGAGCGTCGCCGGCGGCATCCCGCGCGCGATCAATCTCGGCGGCACCGCCGAGGCGGCGACGAGCGGCTTCAGCTTTGTCCAGATCAGCGACAGCCATATCGGCTTCAAGGGCGAAGTCAATCCCGATCCGGGCAGCACCTTGCAGGTCGCGCTCGACAAAATCGCCGCGCTGCCGGTGAAGCCGGCGATGATGATCCATACCGGCGACGTCACCCATTTGTCGAAGGCCGAAGAGTTCGATACCGCCGACAAGATCATCAAAGGCGCCAAGCTCGACACGCATTTCATCCCGGGCGAGCACGACGTCATCGGCGACGACGGCAAGCAATTCTTCGATCGCTTTGGCAACAAGGGCCGGACCGGGCAGGGCTGGTACAGCTGGGATCAGGGTGGCGTGCATTTCGTCGCGCTGGTCAATGTCTACGGGTTCGCGCCCGCGACCGGCGCCACGCTCGGCAAGGACCAGCTGGAATGGCTCGAGGGCGACCTCAAGGGCAAAAGCGCCAGCACGCCGATTGTCGTCCTCGCCCATATCCCGCTGTGGTCGATCTATCCGCAATGGGGCTGGGTGACCGGCGACGCGGACCAGGCCTTCACCTATCTGAAGCCGTTCGGCTCGGTCACGGTCTTGAACGGCCATATCCACCAGGTGGTGCAGAAGGTTGAGGGCAAGGTGACCTTCCAGACCGCCATGTCGACCGCGTTTCCGCAGCCGAAAGGCGGCGAGGCGCCAAACCCCGGCCCGATGAAGGTGCCGGCCGACCAATTGAAATCCGTGCTCGGCATCCGCGATATAGAAGTCGCGCCGCCGGCCGCTCCCAAGCTCTCCGACCAGACCTTGGCTTAACCGGGAGAAGACCCATGAACGCAAATAACCGGCGGGCGTTGCCGCTCGCCGCGGCGGTAATGCTCGTCTTCGGTTTTGCCGCCTACGCGGCCGAGCCGGATACGGTGACGATCAGCAATTTCGCCTTTTCGCCGGCGATCCTCAGCGTCGCGCCGGGGACCAAGGTGACTTGGACCAACAGCGATGAGGAGCCGCATACGGTAACCAGCGCCGACGCGGGAGCGACGTTCAAATCGGCCGCACTCGACACCAAGGACCAGTTCTCGTTCACCTTCGACAAGCCCGGCACCTACAAATATTTCTGTTCGGTCCACCCGCACATGGTCGGGACGATTGTCGTCAAGTGACCAGCGCCTTGAACAGCCGGCCGCCGGACATCGGGCGCGGCACGCCGGTGATGCCCGGCAGGCTCAACGGCAAAGCGCGAGCCGAGCGGATCGCGAGATAGGCGAAGGCCTGCGCCTCGAGCGCGTCCCCGTCCCAGCCAACCGCTTCCACGGGCCGCACCGGCACGCCGAGGAGCCGCGCCAGCGCCGCCATCAGCGCTGGGTTATGCCGCCCGCCGCCGGTGACGAGGAACTCGCGCATCGGTGCGGGGAAATGGACACGCCCGGTGGCGACAGCGGCGGCGGTCATCTCGGTCAGGGTCGCGGCGCCATCGGCGGCGGACAGGCCATCCGGCACAAACCCAGCGAAGGCGTCGCGGTCGAGCGATTTGGGCGGCTTGCGCGCGAAATAGGGCGCCGCGAGAAACCGCGCGACATGGCTCGCCGAGACCCGGCCGCTACGGGCGAGCGCGCCGCCGAGATCGGCCGGCTGACCGGTGTGGCGACGCACCCAATCGTCGAGCATCGCATTGCCCGGTCCGGTGTCGAAGGCAAGGATGGCCGCCGCTCTTTCGCCGATCCAGGTGACATTGCCGACGCCGCCGAGATTGAGCACCGCGACCGGTTTGGTCAGCGCCGCGGCCAGTGCGGCGTGATAGAGCGGCACCAGCGGCGCCCCCTCGCCGCCGGCGGCGACATCGGCGCTGCGGAAATCGGCGATAACGTCGCACCCGGTGAGCTGCGCCAGCAGCGCGCCATCGCCGATCTGCCAAGTACGGCGGTGTCCCGGCTGGTGCAGGATTGTGTGCCCGTGAAACCCGATTAGCTCGAAACGCGTCTGAGGATGCCGTTTGCGGAATTCGGCGACGGCCGCGGCGTGCAGCCGGGTCAGCTCCTCCTCGACCGCGGCGATCGGCCCGACCCCGCCGAGCACCCCGCGCAGCCGTTCGCGGAAATCATCCGGATACGGGATCGTCAGCGCCGGCCCAGTCTCGACATGCGCCTCGCCGTCGCCGGCAATCGCCGCGATATCGATGCCGTCGAGCGACGTGCCGCTCATCAGCCCCAGCGCTGAAATCGGTTTTGTGCTAGATGACGCAGCCATGGCGACCGCTCGTTCTCCGTTTCTCACCGCCTCTCACGAGCGCGGCTACGTCCATCAATGCACCGATCTGGCGGCGCTCGACCAGCGCCTCGCCGGCGGCCAGCCCGTTACCGCCTATATCGGCTATGACTGCACAGCCGACAGTCTGCATATCGGCAGCCTGTTGGGAATCATGCTGCTGCGGCTCTATCAGCGATCCGGGCACAAGCCGATCGTTTTGATGGGGGGCGGCACGACGCGGATCGGCGACCCGTCGGGCAAGGACGAGGCGCGCCCGCTGCTCTCCGACACCGAAATCGCCCGCAACATGGCGGGCATCCGCAGTGTCTTCGCCAAGTTCCTCAAATTTGGCGATGGGCCGACCGACGCGGTGATGGTCAATAATGCCGATTGGCTTGACGAGCTCCGTTACATCCCACTGCTGCGCGATATCGGCCGGCATTTCTCGGTCAACCGCATGCTGACGCAAGACAGCGTCAAGCTGCGGCTCGAGCGCGAGCAGCCGCTGACCTTCCTCGAGTTCAACTACACGATCCTCCAGGCCTACGATTTCGTCGAGCTGGCTCGGCGCTACGATTGCGTGCTGCAGATGGGTGGCTCCGACCAATGGGGCAACATCGTGCACGGGGTCGAGCTCGGGCGGCGGGTGGCCCAGAAATCGCTTTACGGCCTGACGACGCCACTAATGGCGACCGCCTCCGGCGCCAAAATGGGTAAAAGCATCGGCGGCGCGGTTTGGCTCAACGCCGAGCGGCTCAGCCCCTACGAGTACTGGCAATACTGGCGCGACTGCGAGGACGCCGATATCGGCCGATTTCTGAAGCTGTTTACCGAATTGCCGCTCGATGAGATCGCCCGGCTGGAAAAGCTGCGCGACGGCGAGATCAACGAGGCAAAGAAGGTGCTGGCGACTGAGGCGACGGCGCTGTGTCATGGCCGTGCCGCCGCGAGCGGTGCAGCGACAACGTCACAAGCGGTTTTTGGAACCATGACCTTTAGCAACGTTTCCCAATCCAGCGACACCGGCGGTGGCGGTCTGCCGCAAATTGCGGTCGCGCCGGACGCGCTCGCACACGGCGTGCCGGCGTTCGAATTGTTCGTGCAGGCCGGGCTCGCTGCCTCCAACGGCGAGGCGCGTCGGCTGATCAAGGGCGGTGGTGCTCGGCTCAACGATGCGGTGATCGCCAGCGAGACTCAATCTGTGTCGCTGGGTGACCTTGACGCGGCCGGCCAATTGAAGCTCAGCGCCGGCCGCAAGCGGCACGTCTTGGTGCGGCTCGGCTAGGCCGCGCGATCGCTCATTCGAAGTCGACGCTCGGCGTGAACATATAGCCGCCGCCACGCACGGTTTTGATCATCGCCGGGTTTTTCGGGTCGTCCTCGAGCTTGCGGCGCAGCCGGCCGACCTGGACGTCGATGGTGCGGTCGAACGGCCCGGCCTCGCGATGGCGCGACAGATCGAGCAGCCGGTCGCGCGACAGCACCTGGTGGGCGTGGTTGACCAGGGCCGCCAACAACTCGAACTCGCCCGTTGTCAGCCGGACATCCTCACCCGTTGGCGACAGCAGCTCTCGGCTGGAAAGATCCAGGGTCCAGTCGGCGAAACGCACGCGAGGGCGCTCACCCCCCGACTTTTCCGCGGCGCGCGAGGCGGCGCGGCGCATGACGCTGCGCACCCGGGCCAGCAGTTCGCGCAGATGAAAGGGCTTCGGCAGATAGTCGTCGGCGCCCATTTCGAGGCCGATGATGCGGTCGACCGTCTCGCCGCGGCCGGTGAGCATGATAATGCCGACATCGGAGTCGCCGCGCAGCTCGCGGGCGAGCTGCAACCCATCCTCGCCCGGCAGCATTAAATCAAGAATGACGAGATCGATCTTCGAGCGCGCCATCTCCTCGCGCAGCCCCGCGCCATCGTTCGCGGTCGACACGCGAAATCCCTCGCCCGTGAGGTACTCGCGGACAAGATCGCAAATCTCCTGCTGGTCGTCGACAACCAGTATGTGTCCGGTTTCGCTCATAAATCCACGGGTTTCGCCGGGATGCCACAAAGACATAGTGGAAGACATCAACAGTTACAATTCCTTACAAAAATGCGCTCGCTTGTCATCATGGGGTTGCGAGCCCTCGCTAGATTCTCCGGCGTTCTGATCGGCCCCGCGCCGGTCGCAACATGCGGGGTTCCCCATGACCGACCTCTGTCGGAAAATCGAAGCCGAAATTCCGCGCCTGCGGCGCTACGCGCGCGCGTTGACCCGCGATGCGGTGGCCGCCGACGATCTCGTTCAGGATTGCCTGGTCCGCGGACTGGCGAAGCAGCATTTGTGGAAGGAAGGCACGGATTTGCGGGCGTGGCTCTTCACCATCCTGCACAACCAATATGTCAATCAGATCCGCCGCGCGGTGCGTGAGGGCGCCGCAGTGACGATCAACGAGACCGAGCCGTCGCTGACCCGCGTAGCGGACCAGGGCCGCACGCTCGAATTACGTGACCTCGACCGCGGCCTCGCGCGGCTGCCGGAGGAGCAGCGCACCGTCATCCTGCTCGTTGGTCTCGAAGGCATGCGCTACGAGGCGGTTGCCGAGATCATCGGCGTCCCGGTTGGCACCGTCCGCTCGCGCCTGTCACGTGGCCGCGAGGCGCTGCGTCGGCTGATGGGCATCGTCCCCGACCGCCAGGCGGAAGCGATCATGGCGCGCTCGAATCCGCCGCGCTCGGCCGCAAGCGAGCTCTCGGTGCGCAGCACCTTCCACCCGAAGGAAGCGACTCACTCGACACACCGCGCCGCGTAGGTTTGGCCGCTTCGGGCGGCCCTATACAGGCGAACGGGAGCTGGAAATCGCCGGTTCCTGTTTTCGTTTCGCCCTGTAAAATCCCGCGATGCATCCCAGGGTCAGGCTCGAAATCGGTGACATCACGCAGCTCTCCGTCGATGCCATTGTCAATGCCGCCAACGCGTCATTGCTCGGCGGCGGCGGGGTCGACGGTGCGATCCACCGCGGTGCCGGCCCGGAGTTGCTCGCCGAGTGCCGTATGCTGGGCGGTTGCCCACCCGGCGAGGCGAAACTGACCCGCGGCTATCGGCTGGCGGCGGCGCACATCATCCACACGGTCGGCCCCGTCTGGCAGGGCGGCAACGCCGACGAGGCGGAAACCCTTGCGTCCTGCTATCGCAACTCGCTGCGGATCGCCCGCGAGACCCGGTTCGTCACCATCGCCTTTCCGGCAATTGCCACAGGAGTCTATGGCTATCCACGTGACGCGGCGGCGCGGATCGCGGTGAGCGCCGTCGCTGCTCATCTTGCGGTGCACGACCGCCCCGAAGAGGTGATCTTCGTCTGTTTTGACGAGGCGACCGAAGCCGCTTATCGCACTGCGCTTGCCGAGATCTAATTCCTCAATCGAGGCGCTTGCCGTCGAGTTCGCGTGTCACGCGCTGACGCTCGCTCTCGTCGACGCGCCGGTCCTTCTTGCTGCGGCCGAACAGCGCTCGGTTTTCGGCGGCGCCCTGCTGCGCCTCCTCGCGCTTCTTGGCCTTGCGAAACCGGTTGAGATTGACGATCGAGGTCATGCAGGTCTCCAGGCTCGACCCTATCACGAAAGCTCGCCGCGGCGCGCGCTATCGAGCACGAAGAGGCGGATCGCGCTCGACAAATTGCCGCCCCGTCCGGCGTCTATCGCCGTTAGCAGGGCGTTGACCGACAGCCCGCGCGCGACGGCGATGTCGCACAACCCGCGCCAAAACGCCGCCTCGAGCGAGACGCTGGTGGCGTGGCCGGCGATGCGCACCGAGCGTTTGACGATCGCCGCGTCGCTCACTGGGTCGTCAACCATAAGTTTACTTAAGATCACTTGAATGAGCCACGGCAATCCGTAAAGATCGACAGTCGAAACGGGGAGTTCTGACGGGTTACGCGCATTCGTTGGCAACAATCGCAATCATTGTTGCCCGATGCGACCAATAATGTCATTGATCGGCAAGACGATTTTGGGGGCGCCCCTGCGCCGGGCTGAAATCGAGGCGGGTCGGCAACTTTGGGTTCATGGTCACGATGATTGGCAAGATGTTCGGCCTGCTATCGGCGGACATGGCGATAGACCTCGGCACGGCGAACACGCTCGTCTATGTGAAGGGGCGCGGCATCGTCCTCAACGAACCCTCGGTCGTCGCCATCGCTCAGGTCAAAGGCAGGAGGCAAGTCCTCGCCGTCGGCGAGGAAGCCAAGCAGATGCTCGGCCGCACTCCCGGCAACATCCAGGCGATCCGGCCGCTGCGCGACGGCGTCATCGCTGATTTCGAAGTTGCGGAAGAGATGATCAAGCACTTCATCCGCAAAGTGCATAACCGGCGCGGCTTCGCCAGCCCGCAAATCATTATTTGCGTGCCGTCGGGATCGACCGCGGTCGAGCGCCGCGCAATCCAAGAATCGGCCGAAAGCGCCGGCGCACGTCGGGTTTTCTTGATCGAGGAGCCGATGGCGGCGGCGATCGGCGCGGGGCTCCCGGTGACCGAACCGACCGGCTCGATGGTCGTCGATATCGGCGGCGGCACCACTGAGGTTGCGGTGCTGTCTCTCGGTGGCATTGTTTATTGCCGTTCGGTGCGCGTTGCCGGAGACAAGATGGACGAGGCGATCATCGCCTATATCCGCCGCAACCATAATCTCCTGGTGGGCGAGAGCAGCGCTGAGCGGATCAAGAAGGATATCGGTTCGGCCTGCATGCCGGAGGACGGCGAAGGCCGAGTGATGGAGATCAAGGGGCGCGACCTGATGAACGGCGTCCCCAAGGAGATCATCATCAGCGAGCGGCAAATCTCGGAGAGCCTCGCTGAACCGGTCGGCTCAATCGTCGAGGCGGTCAAGGTTGCGCTCGAGCATACCGCCCCGGAGCTTGCCGCCGACATCGTCGACAAGGGCATCGTCCTCACCGGCGGCGGCGCGCTGTTGGGGAATCTCGACTTCGTTTTACGCCACGCGACCGGGCTGCCGGTATCGATCGCGGATGACCCGCTGACCTGCGTCGCGCTCGGTACGGGACGTGCACTGGAAGAGATGAAGACGCTAAAAAACCTGTTGATCAACATGTGGTGACGGTCTTTTATCGGCTCGCCTCCGCGAGCGGTGATGGACAGGGGACTCATGCTAGCGAGAGCTGCGATACAGCCTGTAGAGGCTTGTATCGGTGCCATAATGGCTGAGGGGACACCGTGAACTGGCTATCGCCGCAGGCGCGGGCGGCGATCCAGCGCACGATGCTGCCGATCCTCGTGCTGCTATCGGCTGCGGTCGTCGTGCTCGGCAAGGCCGATCAGCTGCTCTTCGACTCGATGCGTACTGCGGTGACCGACGCGGTCGCGCCGATCCTCGACGCGTTTTCGCGACCGCTCGCCGCCGCCGGTAGCGTGATCGATAACGTCCAGATGCTGGTGAACACGTACCAGGAGAATGCGCGGCTCGAAACCGAGAATGCCCGTTTGCTGCAATGGCAACAGACGGCGCTCAACCTGTCCGCCGACAACCAGAAGCTGCGCAGCTTGTTGAAGGCGGTGCCGGAGAACTCCGTCTCCTACGTCACCGCACGGGTTATCGCCAATTCGGGCGGCGCCTATGTGCGTACCGTCCTCATCGATGCCGGCGCCGAAGACCGTGTCGCCCGCGGCCAGGCGGCGATCACCGGCGAAGGGTTGGTCGGGCGGCTAACCGAGGTCGGTAATCGCGCCGCCCGGGTGCTGCTGATCACCGACCTCAACTCGCGCATCCCAGTGACGATCGAAAACTCGCATGTCAATGCGGTCCTGGCCGGCGACAATTCCGAGCGGCCACGCCTCCTCTATTTGCCCTCGCCCGATGCGGTGAAGATCGGCGACCGAGTCGTCACCTCGGGCGAGGGCGGGATTTTCCCGCCCGGTCTGCCGGTCGGCGTGGTCAGTGCCATTGACGCGGGCGGCCCGCGGATCGAGCCCTACGTCGAATTGTCCCAGGTCGGATACCTCCTGGTCGTCGATTACGGCCTGTCGCGATCGCTGCCCCAGCCGGTGCCGGTGACGGCCAAGACAAGCAAACGCAAGGCCCCTGCCGAGGACGATGCGGCAACCCGCTGACGGCTAGAGCATGATCTAATGGCGCTCAAGGTCTTCAGCATACCGGCGCTGCCGCGGGTCAATAACAGCGCGGGCCGTATCTTACCGGTGGCGACGACCCTGTTCGCCGCGCTGATTTCCGTGCTGCCGATCCACATCCCGGGCTATGCTGCGCTGACCCCGGTCTTCACGCTGATGGCGGCGTACCATTGGACGATCTATCGCCCCGATCTGCTACCGCCGCTGGCCTTGTTTGCCATCGGGCTGACCGAAGATCTCTTGGCCGGCTCGCCGATCGGGATCAATGCCTTGCTATTGCTGCTATCACGCAGCGCCGTGCTCGGTTACCGGCGCTATTTCGTCAACCGCACTTTTCCCTTCGTTTGGACCGGCTTCACCCTGCTGACGGTCGTGGCCCTATTTGGATTGTGGGCCGTGCATTGCATCCTCGACCTCGGCCTCTTCGACTTCCGCAACACCGTCATCCGCGCTGCATTGACCATCGCCATCTTCCCGTTAGCCAGCTTCCTGCTTGGCCGCGCCCAACGCGCGGTGATGGGTACCGGCTGACCGCCGGGTTCTAGGCATGCCGCGCGAGACGCCACGGCAAAAGCTCCTGACGCGACGGGCGGCGATTCTCGCCGGCGGACAAGTGGCGCTGATCGCCACCCTCACCGGGCGGCTCTATCAGCTCCAAGTCTTCGAGCGTGACCGCTATCGCGTCATGGCCGACGAGAACCGCATCAACCTGCGGCTTTTGGTGCCGCCGCGCGGGCGCATCGTCGATCGCTTCGGCATCGCGCTCGCCGACAACCGCCAGAACTACCGGGTCGTCATCGTCCCCGAACAAACCTCCGATATCAACGCCACGCTGGACGCGATCGCCACGCTGATCGATGTCGGCGATGCGGACCGCAAACGCGCGCTGCGCGACGCCAAGCGCAAGCACGCCTTTGTCCCGGTCGTGGTGCGCAGCAACCTGACTTGGGACGAGATGGCGCGCATCGAGGTGGCAACCCCTGAACTGCCCGGCGTGTCGATCGACCGCGGCCTGATCCGCTTCTATCCTTACGGGCCGACTGCGGCGCATGTTCTGGGCTATGTCGCCGCCGTGTCGGAGAAGGAGCTCACCGGCGACCCGCTTCTGGAGCTCCCCGATTTTCGCATCGGCAAGGCGGGCATTGAGAAATCGCAAGATCTGGTGTTGCGCGGCGGCGCCGGCAGCAGCCAGATCGAGGTTAACGCCTATGGCCGCGTGGTGCGGGAGATCGCCCGTAACGACGGACAACCCGGCCAGGATGTCGTGCTCGCGCTCGATGCGGGGATGCAAGATTTCGTCACCAAACGCTGCAGTGCCGAGCAGAGTGTTGCCTGCGTGCTGCTCGACGCGGTCACCGGCGATATTCTCGCCTTAGTGTCGAGCCCCAGCTACGACCCCATGCTGTTCTCGGCCGGGCTGACGCAAGCGATGTGGCAGGACCTATCGACCGACCCGCGCAATCCGCTGTCCGACAAGGCGATCGGCGGCCTTTACCCACCCGGGTCGACCTTCAAGCCAATGGTAGCGCTGGCTGCGCTCGAAAGCGGCGCGATCACCCCGGATATGGCGGTCACCTGCCCCGGCTATCTTGAGCTCGGCGACGCGACGTTTCATTGCTGGCAAAAGGCCGGCCACGGCACGCTGCACCTGCACGATGCAATCAAAAAATCCTGCGACGTGTACTTCTACGAAACCGCGCGCCGCACCGGTATCGACCACATCGCGGCAATGGCTCACCGCTTCGGCTTTGGCGACCCGCTCGGTCTCGACATACCGGGCGAGCGGGCCGGGTTGATCCCCGACCGCGACTGGAAGCTGGCAACCACCGGCGTCCCCTGGCAGCAAGGCGAGACGCTGATCTCGGGTATCGGCCAGGGTTCGGTGCTTGCCACCCCACTCCAGATGGCGACGATGGCCGCTCGCCTTGTTACCGGCCGGGCAATCGTGCCGCATCTCATGCGTCAGCAGGGAGTGCTGCCGCCGGGTGGCGATCGGAAGATCGCTGCGTTCCCGGGATTGGGTGTGAGCCCGCGCGCGCTGGCGCTGGTGATTGATGGCATGACCGCGGTCGTCAACGAGGAGGGCGGAACCGCCTATGCCGCGCGCATCAAGGATGCCAGCTTCGCCATGGGCGGAAAATCGGGCACCTCGCAAGTGCGGCGCATCAGCCAGTACGAGCGCGATCACGGCCTACGCAAGGAAGACGAGATCCCGTGGAAGGAGCGCGATCACGCGCTGTTTGTCGCGTTCGCGCCGGTCGGCGCGCCGCGCTATGTCTGCGCGGTGGTAGTCGAGCATGGTGGCATCGAGGCCGGCGGCGGCTCGGCAGTCGCGGCGCCGATCGCGCGCGATGTCCTGCTCGAAGTACAAAGGCGCGACCCCGCCCGCCGCGTACCGCAGCCCGACGCGATCGCCCAAGTAGCCCCACCGGTGCCGCCGCCGCTGCCACAGCCCGCTCCCGCTCCCCGCGCGCCACGCGGATAGGACACGATGGTCAGCTTCTCCTCCGATATCGGCCGCCACGAGCTCAGCCTCGCCGACAAGGTGCGCGGCTTGCAGTGGGGCCTGATCCTGTTGATCTGCGTGATCTCCAGCATCGGTTTCGCGATGCTGTATTCGGCGGCGAACGGCAATCTGCAACCGTGGGCCTCAAAGCAGCTGGTGCGGTTCGCGATTGCCTTCATTCCGATGATCGCCGCGGCGCTGATCGATATCCGCCACTGGTTCCGCGTCTCGTATTGGCTCTACGCGATTGCGCTAGCACTGATCGTCGCGGTCGATCTGCGCGGCGTCATCGGCATGGGCGCGCAGCGCTGGATCGATCTCGGGTTCATCCAGCTGCAGCCCTCCGAGCTGATGAAGATCGCCTTGATCTTGGCGCTGGCGCGCTACTTCCACTCCCTGCCGAGCGAGACCAGCCCGCGGCTTCTCGATCTTATCGCGCCATCGTTCCTTATCGTCGTGCCGGTATTGCTGGTGCTGAAGCAGCCCGATCTCGGCACGGCGATGATGCTGCTCGCCGCCGGGGCCATCGTGTTCTTCCTTGCCGGCGTGCGATTATGGATGTTCGGCGCGGCGATCGCAGCCATTGCCGGGGCGGCGCCGCTGATCTGGTCGATGCTACGCGACTATCAGAAGGCCCGGCTCTACACCTTTCTCTCGCCGGATACCGACCCACTCGGCGCCGGCTATCACATCATGCAGTCGAAGATCGCCCTTGGTTCGGGCGGCATGTTCGGCAAGGGGTTTCTGCTCGGCACTCAGACGCATCTGAGTTTCCTGCCGGAAAAGCAGACCGACTTCATCTTCACGATGATCGCTGAGGAATTCGGCCTCGTCGGTGGGCTGTGCCTGCTGGCGCTCTATGCCATGGTCATTGCCTATGGTTTTGTCATAGCGCTGCGTAGCCGTAACCATTTCGGGCGATTGCTCGGCCTTGGGCTGGCCACCAATTTCTTTCTGTATGTGTTCATCAATACTGCCATGGTGATCGGCCTCATTCCGGTGGTCGGGGTCCCGCTGCCGCTGATTTCCTATGGCGGAACCGCGATGGTCACCGTGATGTTCGGCTTCGGGCTGCTGATGAATGTCGGTATCCACCGCGACGTGCGCGTCAGCCGGCTCGGCGAAAGCCAGATGGCCTGAGGCGTCAAGGAGCAAGAATGGCCGACAAGGACGCCGAAAGTAACGCGCCGGAGAGCGGCAAGCACCTGCATGTGACGGTACTCCTCGTCGCCTCGCGCCGCGCGCTCGACATGGCGTTGAACGAGCTCGGCTTCCTCGAAGACGACGACCGCATCATCGAGCATGACGGGCGGCTGGCCTTTCTGACCTGCACGCACGAGAGCGATTGCGACGATCTGTTTGCGCTCATCAGCGAATTGTCGGCGCGCGGCGAGAGCTGGGAATTGCAATCGCGCATCGATACCGAGGCCGGGCGCGCAATATACCAGAGCCTGGCACGTCACCGGCCGGTCGAGGCGATCGACGCGGCGGTAGAGGAGGAAGCGGAGCCGGAAACAGGCGAGGCGGCGGCCCACAATGTCGAGACCGCCGAGGGGGTGCAAGAGCTGAAGCGCGTGCTGCGCCGGGTCGAGCCAGCCGACGCCTTCGCTACCATCCGTCCCGATCGCGACGGCCGGGCCACCGCGCGCATCCTGCGCCGCGGCTCGCGCCGCCTGCTGGCGGCGGCGACCGCGTCTGACGAGGCGACGCTGCGCGGCGTGATCCGCGAAATTCTGCCCAATGTCATGCTCGACGTCGCGATGAAGCCGCCGGGCGGATAAGGGTTTGTCGCACCGTCTGATCGGACTTGCCGGGATCACGCCGGTGGCGCAAAACTTGCCGCGCAAGACCCACCAAGAGTCATCACGCCGGATTTGAACAGGGAGATCCGCACCATGCTGTCGCGCCGATCGCTGATCATCCAATTACCCGCCGCCGCGCTTGTCGGCTCGTATGCCGTGCGCGCCTTCGCCGCCGACAAGGAGGTGACGGTGGGCATCAACCTGCCGCTGACCGGAGCGGATGCGCAGGCCGCGTTGAAGATCAAGCAGGGCGCTCAGATGGCGTTCGACGAAGCCAACGCCGCCGGCGGCGTCGCCGGCTACAAGATCAACATCCTGGTGCTCGATGACGGCACCGCGACCGCCGGCCAGTACGACCCGGCCCAGGCGGCGACCAACGCCCGCAAGATGGTGTCCGACCCGAGCGTCGTCGCCGCGGTCGGCCCGCAAATGAGCGGCTCGGGCAAGGCGATGTCGCCGATTCTGAGTCAGGGCGACTTAGCGATCATCACGCCGAGCTCAACCAATCCCGACATCACCAACCCAAAGATGGCGGCGCAATATCGGCCAGCGGGAAAGGCGATCTATTTCCGCACCGTCACGACCGACGCCTATCAGGGCCCGAATATGGCGAATTTCTATGCCGATACGCTCAAGGCTAAAGCCATATACGTGCTCGACGACAGCGGCGCCTACGGGGTCGGCATCGCCGACACGTTCCAAGCGCAGGCCGAGAAGCGGGGCATCAAGATTTTGGGCCGCGACCAGCTCAACCCAAAAGAGGCGGACTACACGACGATCCTGACCAAGATGAAGCCGCTCGACCCGGACTCGATTTACTACGGCGGCGTCGCCCAGGCCGGAGTGAAGCTGGCGAAGCAGTCCTACGACATCCTGCCGAACATCATCAAAGGCGGCGGCGACGGGATGCACAGCACCGACCTGTTGAGCGGCGCCGGCTTCCCGGCGGCGGAGGGCTGGTATTGCACCATCGCGGCACCGCACGTGCTCGACCAGCCCGAGGTCGCCGATTGGGCCAAGCGCTTCCAGGACAAGTTCGGCGGGCCGCCCGAGGATTACTCGATCACCGCCTACGACGCGGGGCTCGTCATTATCGACGCGATCAAGCGCGTTGCCGCGTCGGGCAAGGAGGTCAATCGCGACAACGTGCGCGACGCGATCCAGTCCGCCAAGGTCAAGACCCTGCAAGGCGAGGTCAGCTTCGACGAAAACGGCGACATCACCAATCGCATCGTCAGCGTCTTCAAGATCACCAAGGACGACAAGTACCCGCTCAACGACACGATCCATCAATACAAATATGTTGGCGTCGCCCCGGCAGCTTCGTGATCGCACGCGCAGCAATCATTGCGAAGAGCCGTCGGGCGACGTGGCAATCTCGGGGATGCGAGCCTTTCCCGGCCCCGAGATTGCTTCGCTTCGATCGCAATGACGATTAGGGCATGACCACCGGGGCCCTCTACCTCCAGCAGATCATCAACGGGCTCAGCCTCGGCGCGATGTACGCGCTGCTGGCGCTCGGCTTCACCCTCGTCTACGGCATCCTCGAGCTGATCAATTTCGCTCATTTCAACGTGTTCATGGTCAGCTCGTTCATCGCCATGTGGGCGCTCGAGCTGCTGGGTATATCGGGTCAAGGCGTGATCCTGACCGGGTTCGCCCTGGTCGGCGCGCTCGCCTTCGCCTTTGTCGTCACCATGGTGGCAGCGGGCTGTCTTGGAGTCGCCATCGAGCGCCTGGCGTTGCGGCCGATGCGGGCGGCGCGCGGCACCGCGGCGATGATCACGACGATCGGCGTCTCCTACATCCTGTTCAACGCGATCCTGCTCACCGTTGGCGCCGAGTCGAAGAATTTTCCGAACCCGATGCCGAGCGTGAGCTGGCAAGTCGGCGGCGCGACCTTGCGCTTGCGCGAGGTGCTGATCTGGTCCGTCGCGCTTGTGCTGATGGGTGGGCTGCACCTCTTCGTCAACCGCACCCGGCTCGGCAAGGCGATGCGGGCCACGGCTCAGGATGCCGAGGCGGCGCGGATGATGGGGATCGATGTCGATCGCGTCATCATCACCGCCTTCTTTCTCGGCTCGGCGCTGGCCGGCGCGGCGGCGCTGATCTTTGGTCTTTATTACAACTACACCAGCTTCATCATCGGTTATAGCGCCGGGCTCAGGGCGTTCACCGCCGCGGTCCTGGGCGGGATCGGCAGCGTCACCGGGGCGATGCTCGGCGGCATCATCATCGGCCTCGTCGAGTCGCTCGGCGGCCAAGTTTTCGCGGTGCGCTGGACCGACGTCATCATCTTCTCGATCCTGGTGCTGGTGCTTGTCTTCGCACCGACCGGCCTGTTGGGGCGCGCGGCCCCGACAAAATCGTAAAGTATGGCCGAAACCGCCCGCGGTATGCTCGGCGCTTCTT
>DATNJF010000148.1:0-2087 GCA_035604035.1 Allostellaceae bacterium
CATCACCTCGGGCTCGGTGAAGTCGCCGATCCCCAATCTCGGCATGTCGAACGGCGCGCGCGCCGGGTTGACTGCATTCTCTGCCGGACTCGCGCGTCAAGTCGCCAAATACAATGTGACGATCAACGGCCTCCTGCCCGGCCCGTTTCTCACCGACCGGCTGCGCTCGGGCATCGAGTTTGAGGCGCGGCGGCAGAACATCTCGTTCGAGGAGCAGCTGGCGAAGACCGGGCAGAGGACCTCGGCTGGTCGCGTCGGCGACCCCGCCGAGTTCGGCGATGCGTGCGCTTTCCTCTGTGCCGCCTCTTCCGGCTTTATCGTCGGCCAGAACCTGCTCTTGGACGGCGGCGCCTTCAACTCGACAATGGGTTAGCCGGGCTCACGCCGCCGCCAGCCGGGCGTTCGCCTCGGTGAAGAGGCGCATATTCTTGTCGATGTCGTAGGGCCGTTCGGCGAGCGTCTCGGGGTCCCATTCGCTGCGCTGGACGGCGAAGAAGTCGCCGCCGTAGACGTGGATTGCCCCGCTGAATTTGCCCACCGGGTTGGTAACCGAATGGACGATGTCGCGGCCGAGCGGCTCGGCGTCGCCGACGCGCAGCGAGCGGGCACCCGCGGCCTCGACCTTGCTGCGCCCCGGCTCGCCGATGCGGCGCCAGAACATGTTGTCCTCGGCGCCGGTATAGACGCCGATCACCGCCCACATCCGATGCTCGTGCGGCATCACCGTGAAGAGGGGCGGCCAGACCACGTTGAGGATCGTCAGATCGTTGCCGCGATAGAGCGCGTCGACGCTGCCCAGGCGCGGTTCGCCCACCGCCTTCACCACGGATTGCGGCTCGGCAACCGCACGCTCGACGATGTCGCGAACCAGCTTGTGGCTCGCATCTTCGGCGACGGCGGCGTGGCAATCGGCGACAAATTGGTCGAGATCGAACATGCTTTCCCTCCTCTAGACGGTGGCGACCGCGTTGGCTGGCGAGCCGACCGCGCCGGGCAGGCGTAGCGGCGGCGCGGTCAACAGGAAGCGCGAGCGCTGGTTGGCGCGCAGCCAGTCGGCCAAATCCGAGAGAAGCCAGATTTCGCCGAGATAGACGCCGAGCTTGAACAGGCAATGCGCATGCAGCGGCAGCGAGGCGCACAAATCCTCGCCCTCGCACGGCCGCGACGGCACCTGCTCGACCGCGCGGTTGTCGGAGATCAGCGCGACGACCCCGGAGCGGGTGATCCAGTTGAGCAGCCGCTCGTCGCGGCCGTCGAGCCCGGCGCCGGGGTTGGCGGCAAGGATCGTCGCGTCCGGTTGCTTGTTCATGCCGAGGATGACCCGGTCGTAGCCGGTGCGGAAGCAGAGCAGGTCGCCCTCCTCCACCTCGACCTTGTCGGCCTCCATGATCCGCATCAGCCGGTCGTAGCCGACGAATTCCTCGCCACGGCCGCAATAGTGCTCGAGGTCGATCATCACGCCGCGGCCTTGCACTGGGTGCGCCGCGAGATTTTCGATTCCCAGAGCGAGGGCGCCGACATGCTCGCCCAGCTCGACGGCGCCGCCGTCTCGGTAATCGACCGGCCCGATGATGTGCTCGCCGGCGCGATAGCCGTTGTAGAAGACGATCTCCGGCTTGCCGTCGCCGTCGGCGTCGAACAGCTGCCCGACATGGGCGAGGCTGTCCCACTGCGTCGAATATTGGAGCGTCATCTCGACGACGTCGTCGCAGATCACGTCGACGAATTGCGGGTTTTCGCGGGCCAGCGGATAGGCGATGTAGGGCATGCCCTCGCGCTTGTTGGCGATGAGCCGCGGCGGATGACGGCGCGGGTTGACCACGGTGCCGCCGGGATAATCGAGCGGCAGGGACAGGCAGAAGGTCTTGCCTTCCTTGACCTCGGCGACGCCCTGCTTGACCTTGTTCGCGGTCAGCAGGTTGAGTCGGCCGAGCTGATCGTCCGGCCCCCAATCGCCCCAGGTCGAGCCGGGTGGGCGACGTTTCCACCGCGGGTTATCGGGCATTTTGTGGGGTCTCCTCTTCATCCGTTATCGCTAAGGTGCGGTCTCAGCCCCCCAATCACTAGGACTTTTGCTTCAGGTACAG
>DATNJF010000149.1:0-12698 GCA_035604035.1 Allostellaceae bacterium
CGCCCGCCGCACCGATACCTGGCGGATTTTCGGTGGGTCGACCGGCGCAGGCATCTCGACAACTGTGCCCTGGGCGGGAGCGGGCGCCGGCTCTTTCGCCCGGCCCCGCCGGTAGTGCAGGCCAAACCACGCCGCCGCGCCCAGCGCCGCGATCAGTGCCACGAGGCGCAGGATCGTCCCGGCGGTGCCGCTCGCTTGGCTTGGCGCCGGCTCGGCCGCCGGATTGTAGACAAAGCTCGTCAGGTCGGCGCTGCGCTGGAGTATCCCGGCGCCGAGCATCCCTGCCTCGATCTGCGTCCAGCGGTCGAGGTTGGAATAGCCGAGCGGGATGTCGGGATAGCGCGCCAGCCGCCGCGCGACATCGATCTGATAGCGCGCGAACCCGGTCGGGTCGCCGACCGGCGGCGGGCTCGGCGGGTCGGAGACAAGCCGCCCGGAGATCTCGTCGGGATGCTGGAGCGCGTATTCCCAGCCCTTCAAAGTCGCGGCGCGAAACTTCACCACCATGTCGGGATTATCCGCGGCGTATCGCTTCAGCGTGAACAGGCTGTCGCCGTAATACTCGACGCGGTAATTGGCCGGGTTGAACGATTTCAGGACGATGCCGCGCTCATGCGCCTGCCACGGTACCATCCAGGCCGAGCCGATCGAGGCGTCGATCGTCTTGTCGGCAAGCGCGGGCACGATCTGCGATGCATCGATATTGACCGACTTGATCCGCGCCGGGTCGATCCCCTCTGCGCGCAGCGCGGTCGCCAGCTCGATATCGAGGATGTCGCTCGCCGGTAGGCGCCCGAGCTTTGCCTTCATCAGCGCGGCGGGTGATGAGAAATCGCTGTCGGCCCGGTAGTAAACCGCCGCGCCGCTCTCCTGGAAGATCGACGCCACCAATACCAGCGGCAGGCCCTGCGCGGTGCGGATCACCAGCTGCGCATTGCCGGTGCCGAATTGCGCGTGCCCCTCGGTCAGCTCGCGCACCGGATCGATCGGCGTCTTGCCGTTAAGGCCGCCGGGATGGATTTCGACCGTGAGCCCGGCGTCGCGGTAAAACCCCTTCCACAACGCCGCGTAGTAGCCGGCGAATTCGAATTGTGCCGGCCCGTGCAACTGAAGCACGACGCTATCCGCGGCAGCGCCCGGCCGGGGCAGCCCGAATAGCGCCAGGGCGAGCGCCGTGGCGAAGGCCGTCAACCTCGACATGCGCCTCCAAGCCCGCGCGCCGCGACGATCCCCCGAGAAGCGCCGCGCGCGCGGTCTTTTGCTTTCTCGCATGTCAGCGCGAAATCGCCGGGAAATCAATCCGCATCCGCAGTGAGACCTAGGCCGTTCCGCCGGCCCGATAATTCAATCGATCAACGCATCCATATTAATTCTATTGAAAGTAATTAATTTATGAGATGCTCGTGTGAGCGGCGAGACATTCGCCACGTTAGGTGGGAAATTGGCACATGCGATCGCGCGGCCGTCCTCCGACCACCACTGGCGTTCGCCGCTACCCGAACCGGCTCAAGGAGTTGCGGCGTCATCGCGGCCTCGTGCAGCAGAACGTGGCGGCCGCGGCGGGGATTAGCGTCGCCTATTACGGCGCCCTCGAGCGCGGCGACAAGCGCATCAACACCGACACCGCCGGGCGCTTAGCCGCACCCTTGCGCTGCGGCGTCGGCGACCTCTTGTCGGGAGCCCAAGGAGTATCGGTGCCGCTATCCATCGCGGTTGCTGCCGCCGAGTCGGACACCCGCCCTGAGCTATTCGATTTTCCCGAGCCGTACGAGCGGCTGCGGCCCGGCCGCCTCGCCGACGCGGAGGAGTGTTTTGCCGCGGAAATCTTCGACGACAGCGCGGATCTCGATTTCGAGCGGGGAGTCATCCTGTTTGTCCGCGAGTTGCCGCGTTTGCGCGCGGTGTTGCGCGCCGGCGACAAGGTGCTCGTCCGCTTTTTCCTCGAACCCGCGGAGGCGGACAGCGCGCGTCCGACGCACGAGATCCTCTACGGTATTCTTGATCAGAACATCGTCGGCGATGTGGTGCTGATCACCCGCACCCGCAACCGGTTGATCCCACGCAACGCGCTCATCCAAAGCGCGTCGCCGGTGCGCCGAGGGCTCGCCGAGCGCGCCGACAGTTTGCCGACCCGCGGCGCTAGCATCGCCTATGAGCCGCACCCCGACGACCCGGCGGAAATCCTCGGGGTGGTGATCTACGCGATGGGCCCGGTTTGAAGTGAATGATGCGGCCTTTTGGCTATAGTTTTGGTCGTAAGTCGGCGATAAATTAATGCCATTATCGTTAAAACTTCCAATTGGGATTGCCATGCCGTTGTTTGGGGCGAGCCTATCGGTTTCGCCGTCACGTGCTGAACTCGTCGCCGATCAGCCCAGCGCGCCGCGCTGGGCGCGGCTGTGCGCTTGGGTTCCGGGGACGGGGCATTGCCGTAACCGGCCCTGCGCCGAGAGCTGCGTCTTCCGCGAACAGCGCCTGGCCGAAGCCTTGCGCGTGTCACGTTGGCGTCGGTTGCGGCGAATGTTCTGCCGCCGCTAAATGCGCTAGGTTCCGCGCATGAGCGGGCCGATCGTCGTCATCAACCCGAATTCGACCGAGGCGGTCACGGCCGCGATCGACGTGGCGATGACGCCGCTGCGGCTGGAGGGCGGCCCCGATATCGTCTGCCAGACGCTGCACGACGGCCCGCCCGGCATCGAGAGCCAGCACGATGCAGACTCGGTCATCGAGCCGCTGTGCCGCACCATCGCCGCGCAGGACAACGTCGCTTCCGCCTTCGTCATCGCCTGCTTTAGCGATCCCGGCCTCTATTCCGCGCGCGAGGCGGCGGCGAAGCCAGTGCTCGGCATCGCCGAATGCGGCATCTTCACTGCGCTCACCCTCGGTCACCGTTTCGGAGTGATCTCGATCCTCAAGAGGTCCGTACCCCGGCATCTGCGCTATATCGGCGCGATGGGTGTCGGCGGCCGCCTCGCCGCCGATTTGCCGATCGATCTCGGTGTCGTCGAACTCGCCGACATGGGCGCCACGATGAGCCGAATGAAGGATGTTGCCTTCCGGCTGCGCGATGCGCATGGCGCCGACGTGCTGGTCATGGGTTGCGCGGGGATGGCGCGCTATCGCGACGAGCTGGAGGCGGCGGTCCGGCTGCCGGTGGTCGAGCCGACCCAGGCGGCGGTGACGATGGCCCTCGGCCGCGTGCGGCTCGGCTGGGGCGCCGCGCTTCGCTAATCTCGGCGCGCAGCGCCTAAAAATCACCACGGAGACACGGAGGAAGGGAGATTGCCGCGCCGCTGCACCTCCGTGCCCTCTGTGCCTCTGTGGTTATTAAATAGTCGCTCCGCGACCAGGCTATTCCCTCTCGGCGTCCGAGCCCTCGTCCGGCGCCTCATCTGACTCGATTTTGTAATTGCCCTTGAGCCAGCGGCCGAGATCGATATTGCGACAGCGCGGCGAACAGAACGGGCGGTGCTCGGCGCTCACCGGCTTGCCGCAGATCCGGCATGCCGGGGTGAAGGGAGCGGTGGAATCGGCGCGTGTCGTCATAGAAGCGATATGGGCCTAGATCGCACGGATTTCAAAACCGTCGCTTCCCGGCTCAGTGACGATCGCGATCTGCCGGGCGAGCCGAGTTTCGAGCGCCTTCAGCGCCGCCGCCGCTGGCCCGCGCAGCGCCGCCTCGATCTCCGCCACCACCGTGAGCCGCCAGTTCGCCGCCGGATTGGCGCGCGCTTCGCACTGCAGCCGCCGCAGCGCCTCGTAAGCGAGCGTCAGCGGCGCCTTCGCGGCGCTTCCGGGCACGAGCATCGCGTCGCTGATCGACCGTCCGCGCCGCGGCCGCACCAATTCCATATGGCGGAGCCGGGTCCAGCCCAGCACCTCCGGCCTGGCCGGGTCGCCCTCGACCGCCGCCGCCAGCGCCTGGCGTATCTGCTCGCGATGGTCGCGACGCCCAGTTCTCATGGCGAGCCCGACAAAATCGACCACGATCGGCCCCGCCAGATTGCGCAGCCGGACCTGCCGCGCGATCAGCACCGCCGCGGCGCGGTTCACTGCCAGCGCCGCGCGCTCGGCGGTGCCGCTGTCTGGCGTGCCGGTATCGACATCGATCATCGTCGCGGTCCGCGTCTCCTCGATATGAATGCCGCCGCCGCCGCGCATGGCCGTGGATGGCGCCAACGCGGACTCAAAAACCCCGTCGAGGTCGAGCGGCCACTCGGACGCTGGCTGTTGCACGATATCGCTGCCGGGAAACGCGCCGCGCAGCTCGGGCAAGATCGCCGCGTCGTCGGCGACGATCCGCGTCGGGGTGGCGGGAAGCCGCAACCCCAGCGCGGCGGCAAAACCTGGCTCCGGCAGCAATTGCGCCGGCGGGTCGAGCCGGGCGGCGCGTTCGGCAAGGGCAGGGAGGTGGACCGCCCCAATCTTTCCGGTCAACAGCGGCGCCTTGTCCGCCCAGGCCTCGCGCCGCACCTGCACCAGCACCCGCGCACCCTCGATGAGGTCGGCATCGGCCGCGTCGCGCCGCCGCAATAGCGCCGGCCGTTCGTCGCCGATATCAATGAGCGCCGCATCGAGGCCGGCTACCAGCCGCACGACCCGCCCGAGATGGATACTGCCGGGCGGCCGGGTGTCGCCGCGCTCGACATAAAGCTCGACGGCCTCGCCGTCCTCGACCCAGGCCGCGCGCCACTCGCCCGGCCCCGCGGCGATCAGCAGCTCGCTCATGGCCGCCGGTAGCCGAGGCCGTTGAGCAGCTGGGCGGTCTCATAAAGCGGCAGCCCGACCACGTTCGAATACGACCCCGATATCCACGACACGAATTGCGCGGCGCGGCCCTGGATCGCGTAGGAGCCGGCCTTGCCGCGCCATTCGCTGGTCGCGAGATAAGCGGCGATCTCATCGTCGGTCAGCCGCTTGAACCCGACCTGGCTCACCACAAGCCGCGTCGCTACGCGCCCATCCGCACCGATCGCTACGACCCCGCCATAGACCCGGTGCCGGCGCCCCGAGAGCAGATCGAGAAAACCCCGCGCCGCCCGCTCATCCCCCGGCTGACCGAGGATGCGCCTGCCGCAGGCCACAACCGTGTCGGCCGCGAGGATGAAGGCGTCCGCATGACGCGCCCGCACCGCCTCCGCCTTGGCCCGGGCGAGGCGCATCACGTGCTGCGCCGGCAGCTCGGCCTTGAGCGGCGTCTCGTCGAGCTCGGCCGGGTCGATCGCGTCGGGCACGATGTCGATCTGGCGCAGCAACTCGAGCCGGCGCGGCGAAGCGGAGGCGAGGACCAGGATCGGCATGTCCAGGGCGCCTCTAGGCGCGCAAATGCAGCACGCAAATCAGCGTGAACAGGCGCCTTCCGGTGTCGTGATCGATGGCGGCCTTGCTAGCGAGTTGCTCGATCAAGAGGGCCGAGCCCTCGTTGTGCAGCGCCCGGCGTCCGGCGTCGATCGCCTCGACCTGGCTCAGATTATGGCGGCGTACCGAGTCGTAATAGCTCTCGCAGACGACGAAATAGTCTTTGACGATGCGGCGGAACGGGCCGAGCCCAACCTGGATCGTTTCTCGCGTCTGGTCGGCGCCGCTGATGTCGATCAGCAGCCGGTTCTCCTCGACCGCGAGGTGCAGGTTGAACGGCCCCGCCTGTCCGGAAGCCGGCGTGAAGCTGTTGGCGTGGAGCAGATCGGCGATCGCGGCGGCGCGCTCCTGCTCGATCTCCGGGCTGCGACGCAGCACGCTGTGCTCGTCCAAAGTGATCGCGGCGATGCGCTTATCCGTCATCGGTTCAGCCGGATCGACAGCGACAGCGCGTGCGCGTCAAGCCCCTCCGCCTCGGCGAGCCGGATCGCCGCCGGCGCCAGCGCCGCCAGCCCGTCGGCGTCGCAGCCGACCAGGGTCGTGCGCTTGAGGAAATCGAACACGCTGAGGCCCGAGGCGAAGCGCGCGCTGCGCGCCGTCGGCAGCACATGGTTCGGCCCGGCGATGTAGTCGCCGATCGCTTCGGGCGCATACCGGCCGAGAAAGATCGCGCCGGCATGGCTGACCCGCTGCGCGAATGCCTCGGCGCCGTCGATCGCTAGCTCCAG
This sequence comes from Allostellaceae bacterium, assembly GCA_035604035.1. Lineage (GTDB taxonomy): Bacteria > Pseudomonadota > Alphaproteobacteria > ATCC43930 > CGMCC-115725 > DATARH01. Next base: position 6,087 of record DATNJF010000149.1, read on the forward strand.
ATGCTCGGGCGCGATGCGGTCGACCAGCGTCACCGCTTCGTCCCAGTCGGCGACAATAATGATCGCGCCATGCGCCTCCCAGCTGCCACGCGCGATCGCCGCGCGGGGCAGGGTGGCGAGATGGCCTTCCACCGCCCGCTCAACCCTGGCGGCGAACTCCCCGTCGTCGGTGACGAGGATCGCCTGCGCAGCCAAATCGTGCTCGGCCTGCGACAGGAGGTCGGCGGCGATCCATGCCGGGTCGTTGCGGGTGTCGGCGACCACCAGGATTTCCGACGGCCCGGCGATCATGTCGATGCCGACCTGGCCGAACACGCGGCGTTTTGCCGCCGCGACATAGGCATTGCCCGGGCCGACGATCTTATCGACCGGCGCGATTGCCGCCGTGCCGTAGGCCAGCGCCGCGACCGCCTGGGCGCCACCAACCCGGTAGATTTCGTCGATCCCGCAAAGGCTCGCCGCCGCCATCACCAGCGGGTTCAGTACCCCGTCCGGCGCCGGCACCACCATCACCAGCCGCCCGACCCCAGCGACCTGCGCCGGGATCGAGTTCATCAGCACCGAGGACGGGTAGGAGGCGGTGCCGCCCGGCACATAGAGCCCGGCACTCGCCAGCGGCCGCCACCGCATGCCGAGCCGCACGCCGCTGGCATCAACGTAGTCGATACCCTGCGGCAATTGCTTGCGGTGAAAGCTCTCGATCCGTGCGGCGGCGAGGCGCAGCGCCGCCACCGTCTCCGTCGGTGCCTTGGCCGCGGTGCCGTCGATCTCGTCCGCCGACAGCCGCAGCTGCTTGGGACTGAGCGTCACCCGGTCGAACCGTTTCGTATAGTCGATCAGCACCGAGTCGCCGCGCTTCCTGACGTCGTCGATGATCGCCGCGACCACGTCGTCGACGTCGGAGTCGGTTTCGCGCTTGGCGTCGAGCAGCGCGGCGAACGCGGCCTCGAACCCCTTGTCGCGCGTCTTGAGGGTGATCGCCACGGCGCTACTTGGCCGCCGCCTGTTTGGCGGCGGCGGTCGCGTCGCGCAGCGCGTCGATCCAATAGCCGACGTCTTCCGGCCGTGTCTTCAGCGCCGGCCGGTTGACGATGAGGCGCGAGCTGATATCGGTGATGTGCTCGATCTCGACCAGCCCGTTCGCCTTCAACGTGCTGCCGGTCTGCACCAGATCGACGATGTGCCGGCAGAGGCCAAGGCTCGGCGCCAGCTCGACCGCGCCGTTGAGTTTGATGCATTCGGCCTGGACCCCGCGCGCGGCGAAGTGGCGGCGGGTCACTTCCGGATATTTGGTGGCGACCCGGATATGGCTCCATGTCCGCGGGTCCTCGTCATCAACATGGTCGGCCGGCGCCGCCACTATCATCCGGCAATGCCCGATATCGAGGTCGAGCGGCGCGTAGATTTCCGAATAGTCGAATTCCATCAGCACATCGTTGCCGGCGACCCCGAGCTGCGCCGCGCCGAAGGCGACAAACGTCGCGACGTCGAAGCTGCGCACCCGGATGAGGTCGAGCCTCGGCTCCGAGGTCGCGAAGCGCAGTTTGCGCGTCTTCGGGTCGTCGAACTCCGGCTCGGGCTTGATGCCGATCCGCCGCAACAGCGGCATCACCTCGCCGAGGATGCGGCCATTGGGCAGCGCCATGATCAGCTTCTCGGCGTTGTCGGTGGGAGTGGGGCGAGATTTCATGGCGCGTCGCCCGTTTCGTGGCCGGGTTGCCAAGCGGTCGGCCACGGCTCGCCGATATCGGCGAAGCGAACGCGGATCGCCCCGACCTTGAGCCGCACCGCCGCGCCGCCGGCGAATTCGAGCTCGATCGTTTCCGGCTTGTCTCCTACCCGGATCGCCAGCAGCGACAAGATGCGCTCCTCCTCGCTGCGGCGAAACCCGCGATAAGACACGCTCTCGACCTGGTCAAACGTTATCGCGGCGTGGGTGCGCTCATAAGCCGCCGCGCCGCCGGCGCCGTCCGGCTTCCCCTCCCAGCGGAAGCGGTTGACGACCAACGTGAAGCGGTGCTCGGCCCGCTCATAGGTGAGGTCGCGCACGGAAATCAGCGCGTCCTGCACGCAGGCCGAGATCACCGCCAGATCGTCGGAATCCTCGGCGCGCAGCTTCAGCATGGCGTCAGGAGACACCGCGCAGCCTTTCGATGCGGGCGCCGCAGGCGGCGAGCTTTTCCTCGAGCCTCTCGTAGCCGCGGTCGAGGTGGTGGACGCCGTTGATCACGGTCTCTCCCTCCGCCACCAGCCCGGCGATGACCAGCGAGACCGAGGCCCGCAGATCGGTCGCCATCACCTCCGCGCCGGCCAGCCGTTTGACCCCGCGCACCAGCGCCGACGGCCCCTGGACGTGGATGTTGGCGCCAAGCCGTATCAGCTCGGGCACATGCATGAAGCGGTTCTCGAAAATCGTCTCGGTGATCATCGCCGCGCCATCGGCGATCGTCATCAGCGCCATCACTTGCGCCTGCAAGTCGGTGGGGAACCCCGGATAGGGCTCGGTCATCACGTCGACCCCGTCGATCCGCCCGGTGCTGCGCCGTACCAAGAGGCCGCCTGCGGCCTCCCGGATGCGGATATCGGCGTTTTCCAAGAGGCGCACCACCGCCTCGATATGGTCGATCCGCGCACCGCCCAGCAGCACCTCGCCGCCCGCCGCCGCCACCGCCATCAGATAGGTGCCGGTCTCGATGCGATCGGGGATTACGGTGTGGCGCGCGCCATGCAACTTGGCGACGCCGCGCACCATCAGCCGGTCGCTGCCGATGCCCTCGATCTGCGCCCCCATCGCGTTGAGGCAAGTAGCCAGCTCGACGATTTCGGGCTCGCGCGCCGCGTTGATCAACACGCTCTCGCCCTCGGCCAGCGCCGACGCCATCAACAAATGCTCCGTCGCGCCGACCGAGACGCTGGGAAAAACGATCTCGGCGCCCTTGAGCCCCTTGGGCGCGCGCGCCTCGATATAGCCGCCCGCCAGCTCGACCTCGGCCCCCAGCCGCTGCAGCCCCTTGATGTGCAGATCGACGGGCCGCACCCCGATCTCGTCGCCGCCGGGCAGCGACACCCGCGCCTCGCCACAGCGCGCGACGAGCGGCCCCAGCACCAGGAACGAGGCGCGCATCTTACGTACCAGATCATAGGGTGCGGTCGTGGAGGTGATCTCGCGCGCCGACAATTCGAGCACGCCGGCTGGCATCTCCGACCCGGTGACGGGCGTCACCGCGACCCCGTGCTGCGCCAGCAGGTCCGCCATCGTCTTGATGTCGGCGAGCTCGGGCAGGTTGGCGAGCACCAGCGTCTCGTCGGTCAGCAGGCACGCCGCCATCAACGGCAGCGCGGCGTTCTTCGCGCCGGCGATCGGAATCGTGCCGGCGAGCGGCAAACCTCCGCGGATCAGTATTTTGTCCATACCCCTACGGCTCCATGTGCCCCATTCGCTCGCGCGTCTTGCATTTTTGGCGGCACCGGCCCGCTCCCCCACGCAGCCACCCAATTAGCATACTCTCGTTGGGGGGCCGGGTGGGGGAGTGGGCTGGCGCCGCACCCGCGCAAGCGGGACATGCTAAGCAACGCGGCGCGTGATCGATCGGCCGTTTCTCCCCGGCAAGCTTTTACTGGAGCCAGTGCCGCCGCTCAACCCCGCGACTTTCGCGGTATCCGCGGGTGCAGACGCGGCCTAACTTTCCGTTGCCCGGACCAATCCGACAGGTCATCTTACGTAAAGCGCTCGGATACTGCCAAATTTTGGCTCGGGGCGGCGCGATCCGATGGTATCCCCGCTGAGAGCAGGCGGCGAAGTAAGGTTCCCGCGCCGACGGCGTCAGACGGGTCAGACGGCCACGCGATAGGTGCGGACCTCGCGCGAGATGTTTTTCAGCTCGTTGGTTTGGACGTCCTCGAACTTGAACCCCTCATGTCCCTGGAGCTGGTCGTGCACGACGCCGGTGACCAGAATGCCGCCCGGCGTTGCCAGAGCCTGGACGCGCGCCGCGATGTTTATCGAGTCGCCATGCATGCCCGTCGGGGTGATGAATATGTCGCCCGAATTGATCCCGATGCGAAATTCCATCCGGCGCATCGGCTGGAGCCTCAGGTTTAACTGCGCGAACGTTCGCTGACAGGTGATCGCGCAGGTGAGGGCGGCCTCCGCGCTGGGAAACAGCAGCAGGATGCCGTCACCGGCGATATTGACGATCCGGCCGTTGCGTCGCTCGGTCTCGTGGCGAAACACGCCGAGGCAAGTTTCGATCTGACGCGCGGTCGCGATGTCATCGTCTTCGATCAGGCGCGAGTAGCCCGCCACGTCGGCATAGAGGACGGCGTACATGCGGCGATCATCGCGGCTGATCGCCAGCGTAACCTCCTCCCCGCTGGTGTACAGTTCCAGCCGGAGCAGGATCCCATCGGCGAGCTCGATGAGGTCCCCGGTGCGCAAGGGCACTGCTTCCCGAACGGGAATGCCATTGACCAGCGTCAGGTTCACCGAGCTCAAATGGGTGAGTATCAGTCGCCCACTCACTCAGGTCAGCTCGGCGTGGACGCGCGAAACCGTCGGATGGTTGATCTGCACGTCACAATTCGGCGCCCGACCGATCGTGGTCTTGCCCAGACCGAGGGAATATTGCGGCTCGCTTGACCAAGGCTTGCTTCCGGCGGGGATCAGAATACCGGCCGAAGGAAAACCTGTCGTGTCGTCCGCCAATGGCTTGGCCTTCGGAACGCGTGAAAAGCAGCCGCTCGGCTTCTACCGAGCGCTGATTCTAGTTGCCCTGCTTGGAACCGCAAAGACCCTTTGCGCCGAATTTCCGGGTCAGCGCTCCACGGTTCCCGGTTCCCCGCTTGGTTCCGGCTTCCCGTCCTCGCGCGCCCGCGCCTGCTCCTTGCGGCGCTGCAGATTGGCGCGCAGCGCCGCGGCGAGGCGTTTGTCGCGCGCCGCCTGCTCGGCGCGTCGCGCCGGGTTCAGGTGAGGGGTTTCGCGTCCGTTCGTCATCCCGGCGCGCAGGCTGGAGCGCCCCGCTTTTCTTGTCAATCGCCGGGGCCTCGTGTATCTCCGGGCGCCGCCCAGGCGTGTCGTCCGGCGCTGCCGTAGCTCAGTGGTAGAGCACCCCCTTGGTAAGGGGGAGGTCGAAAGTTCAATCCTTTCCGGCAGCACCATATTCTGCTCGTTTTTTCAGATACTTAGCGAGTTAGTCTGCGCGGCGCTGGGCGCGTTACGACGTTGAAAGCACGGAACAGACCGTGAAAAGATTGAGAGACTCGTGGAAAATCCGTGGAGTCCTGTCCATGGTTTGTTCCTGATGGCTCTCGAGGAACGCCGCTTTTTTGCGCTTAAGCCGAGCAGCCATGCGTGCTCTGGGCATCGATCGCCAGCACCGAACCAATCCATAACCCTTCGGGAATAATCGACTACAGTCTCGAACTCATCATTGGCCGTGACGAGTGTGGCCACGTCTTCCCTCTCGACGTCGCAATGCAAGCTGATCATCAAGGACGAGTTCTCCCGAGGTCACCGTCGGCACGCCGCCGCATAACCCCAGTTACCTGCCAGTCCGCGCCATTTGACGCCAGGACATCGGGTCGACTGTGACCCCGGAGGCTCTGCTTCTGCGCCAGCGGAAGGATGACAACCACGCTAGACAGCCAAATATGACCCATTTTGCACGCTTTACCCCGCTGGGCCCCGGCGACCTCGCCCCGGCTGTGTTCTGACAAAGCGAGGTAATCCCAAGGACCGGATTGCAATATGTAGCTTGAGCATCAAAGCTCTGCGTGTCCGTGGAGCTTTTGCTGAAAGCCTGTCCGGATCGGTGCAAATGCGCAAACGCACTTCGACCAAACCGCGTTCTACCGATTTTCCCGTACCGCCGGTGGAGTGCAGAACGTGGAGCGCGCATAAGAAAACTGCAGTCGTACTCGCCGTCCGCAGCGGCGCTCTTTCACGAGCCGACGCTTACGATCGTTACATGCTCTCGGAGGAGGAGCTCGCCTTCTGGGAGATGGCCTTTGAGCAGGATGGCATTGCGGGTCTTCAACTTGGCCGGGCGTCGTCGGCACGCTCCGCATGATTGAGTGGGGTGACTTTTTGTCGGCCCTCGACAATAGCGATTGTGCGGCAAGAGACGGTTCGGGAAGGTTGGCGGCAATGCCACTAGCCGTAGAGCGCTATCTGCGAAGGCTCGGTCCAGAAGATTGCTGTGAACTCGGTTGCCGGCTATCATCGCGCACCAGCCAAATAGACACGGGGCCGAAGAACGTCAGTGGCGTAAGTCCGGTTCGATGTAGCGCACAGATGCACTATCGGGAGAGCGACTCGCGGAAGAAGGCCGTAGAGAAAAGTTAGTTGGGGCGGTGTGTAGCCGCAAGTGTGCTGTCCGCGGTGCCGGCCCACAATTTCGCTTGTTGCTTGAGAATGGGCATCCGCGCGGCGCGGACAGGCGATGCCGTCGTGACCAGCTAGCGGACGCCGTCCATCATCGGCTCGAGGTGACCGGCCCCCTCTTGGTGGTCCGGTTTGAATGTTAGTTTAGGGCTGGCTTTGGCACCAGCGGGAGCATGGCCTGCGGAGCTGGTCGGGGTTGCACAGCCGGCCATGCGGCGAGGGCTGGCACG
>DATNJF010000150.1:0-5764 GCA_035604035.1 Allostellaceae bacterium
AGATGCGCCCGCCGCGATTGACCATCCGGCCCGCCTCATTGAGCGCGTTGGGGGCGCCCGAGCATTCCAGCACGTATTGCACGCCCTTGCCGCTGGTGAGGCGCATCACCGCTTCGACCGGGTCCTCGCGGGTGACGTTGACGACATGGTCGGCGCCCAGTTTCTTGCCCATCTCCAAGCGGCTGTCGCGGGTGCCGGTGAGGATCACCGGCTGGGCGCCGAGCGCCTTGGCGACGCCGACCCCCATCAGCCCGATCGGGCCCGGTCCGACCACCACGACGGCCTCGCCGGCGATGACCCCGCCCATCACGTCGAGCCCGTACATCGCGGTGCCGGCAGTGACGATCAAGGTCGCCTCGGCGTCGCTGATCGAATCCGGGATGTGGACCACCGTGTTGACGTTGTTGATCGCGTATTCGGCGAACCCGCCATCGGTGCTGAACCCGTTGGCGCGATGCCCCTTGGCGCGGTAGCCGTAATTGAGGCACGAGGTGTACATGCCCTCGCGGCAGCGCGGGCAGCGGCCGCAGCCGGCATGAATCTCGACCGCGACCCGGTCGCCGACGGCGAACTCGTCGACCGTCGGCCCGAGCTTCACCACCGTGCCCATGTATTCGTGGCCCGGGGTGAAGCCCTTGTTGAACGGCAGCCCGCCATCGATCATCGCCGGCACGCCGTGCTTAATCACCTCGATATCGGTCGCGCAGACCGCGATCGCGTCGATCCGCACCAGGACCTCGGCCGAACCCGGCTCCGGCACCGGCTTGTCGACGAGCGAGAGCTGCTCCGGGTCGCCGAGGACCCAGGCCTTCATCGTCGCGGGGATCGGGTACGCGTTGCTGCGCGCCGAACTCATGCGCGGGTCAGCGCTTCGGGGCGTCGACCGGCACCGTTCCGAGCTCGCCGGGGGTCGAGACTTCGAGGATCTCGACATCATCCGAGGTGCGCAGCTCGTTATGGACGCAGCCGCCGGGGATGAACATCGAGTCGCCGGTTTCCATGCGCACAGTCGGTGCACCCTCGAATTCGAGCTCAACCCAGCCGTTGAGGCAGTAGACGAACTGGCTCTCGCAGGTGTGGTAGTGCCAGCCGGTCGGCTCGGTCATGCCGTTCTTCGCCTTCATGAGCTGGGCGCGCATCTTGCCGGCGCTGCCGTCCTTAACGCCGAGGTCGCGATAGGTGAAGAAGTCGCGCCGGCCTGGCGCCATCACCGGCTTCTTGGCGCTGGAATGAACCGGCTTCATGCGGGTCGCGCTGATCGGCGATACGTCGTTGGCCATGGAGTTCCTCCCTTGAATTAAGGCAGAGCGAGCATAGGCCCGGGCGCGAGGCAAGTGAAGCGGCTCAGGAAACGGCCCGGCCGAAATACATCCCGGCGATGACGCAAATCGTGCCGGCCGTCATCAGCGCGAAGGCGGCGGGGGCGCGTGCCCGACCTTGCCGGCTCTGGTTGATGCCGACGCCCATCAGCACGAAGCCGACGATGGTCAGAAGGTTTAGCCCGTACAGGATGTTCTGGGCGAGCAGCGTATCGAGGAGTTTGTCCATCAGAACCGGTCCGCGGCAAAGGGAGCGATGTCGATCGCCGGCGGCCGCCCGGCGATGAGGTCGGCGACGATACGGCCGGTCATCGGCGCCGAGGTCATGCCGACATGGCCGTGGCCGAACGCATAGACGACATCAGGGGTCACCCGTGAGCGCCCGAGCACCGGCAGCGAGTCGGGGAGCGACGGGCGATGGCCCATCCACACTGAGAGACGCTCCTCGGGATGCTCGCGGGCGAGGCCGGGCAGCATGCGCCGGCCCTGCTCCAGAAGGATGCGGGCGCGGCGCCAATCGGGCGGCGCGGCGAGCCCGGCCAATTCGACCGTCCCGGCTAAGCGCAACCCGGTATCCATCGGCGTGGCGACGAACTTGCCGTCGCCGTCGGCGGTGGGGATCGTCGGCATGACTTCGGGGTCACGGATCATCAGATGGTAACCGCGCTCGGTTTCGAGCGGTACCTTGTCGCCGAGCGAGGCGGCGAGCGGCTTCGACCAGACCCCAGCGGCGACCACCGCAGCGTCGGCGGCAAGCTCGCCAGCGTCGGTCCGGATCGCGGTCAGCCTTCCGCCGTCGAGCCGGAATCCTGTGGCGGCGGCACGGATCACGACGCCGCCCTGGCGACGGAAATGCTCGGCGAGGGCGGTGACAAGCCCGAACGGGTTGCTGGTATGGCCATTCTCGCGCACCAGGAGCCCGCGGACATATTCGCGCGACAGCGTCGGTTCGAGCTGGCGCAGCTCGTCGGCGTCGAACTCATCGACCTCGACCCCGTTCTCACGGCGCAGCGCCCAGGCGAGCCCATCCTTCGCCAGCGCTTCGGCGGAGCGGTAGACGTAAAGATGGCCGCGCTGATGCACCAAGCGCTCGGCGCCGGCATCTTTGACCAGCGGTTCGAGCGCTAAGAGCGTCGCGCCGACCAGCGGCCGCAGCGCGCGGGCCTGCGCATGCACCTTCTCCTCGGTGCCGGCGCGGATGAAGCGGACGAGATAGGGCAGCACCGATGGCAGGTAGCTCCAGCGCAGCGACAGCGGCCCTAACGGGTCGCGCAGCCACCCCGGCACCTTCTTGATGATCCCCGGCATCGCCATCGGCGTCACCGACGAGGCATTGAACGCGCCGGCGTTGCCGAACGACGCGCCCTCGCCCGGCACACCCGGATCGAGCATAAAGACGCTGTGACCGTCGCGCTGCAGATAGAGGGCGGCGCAAACCCCGACCATACCGGCGCCGATCACTCCGATGCGCCGACGCTCCGCCATCGCCGGCGCTACCGCGCGGCCTTCGCGTAGTCGACGAGGGTGGTCTCGAGCTTACCGATCTCGGCCTCGAGCCGCTGTACATACGCGGAGCCTTGGCGCTGCAGCTCGGCCGGCGCGAGATTGCGCAGCGACAGCAGCAGCTCGCGTAGCCGGCCGCCACCGAAATTGACGGTGCAGCGTCGTAGCGCTTGCACCCCCTCCTCGAACTGATGCGGGTCGGCAGCAGCGGCGGCAGCGCTCAGCTCGCCGATGACGCGACGCGAGTCGGCGCGAAACGCCTCGATGATGGCGTCGAAGAATTCCCTGCCGTCACCCAGCGACCATAACGCCCCGATCGCCCGCTCATCGATCACCGCGGCGCTGGACTCGGCGAAGCGCGGATGCGCGGCGATCTCGGTGACGATTGCGATAGGCGCAGGCCGTGACGCGGGCTCCAGCGGCACGGGCTCCAGCAGCGCGATTGTTGCCGGCGCGGCGGCTGAAGTGGCGACGACTGGAGGCGCCGGGTCTTCCTCCGCCGCTATGGCAAGCGCGTCGGCAAGGAACCAGTCGGCCGGCTCGACCCGCATCGCATGCAGCACACCGCGCAGCGCGCCGGTGGTGAACGGCGCTGGCAGGATGCCGTCGAAATCCTCGTCGGCAAGACCGATGACGCTGTCCATCCGCGCCTCGTCGGCGACAAAGAGCAGGTAGGGCGGCGGCCCGGCGGGCAGGCTGACCGCGCGATGCGCGAAGCTTAGCGCCTGCAGCACGTCGCCGCGGCCGTCGACGATGAGGAGCGGGCGGCGGTCGGAAGTGTCGAAAGCCTCGAGATATTGCAGCGCGGCATCACCGGCACCGATCCAGCGCGCATCGGCGCGCCAGGCGTCGAGCGGCTCGACGAACTCGCCGACGAAATTCTGGTCCTTGGTGACGATCAGCGCCGGCAGATGAGCCAGGTCGAGCGGCAAGGCGATCGTCGCCTGGTCGACCGCGAACGGCAACTCGACCACGAGGCGCAAAGCGCCGCTTGGGTCGCGCTCCATCTGAAGGCAGCCACCCATCAGCACGGCGAGACGCTGCACCATCGTCATGCCGAACGGCCGGCCCGGCTCGATGGCGGGCGGCTCGGCCGGCTCCCCCGATGCGGGCGCATCGGCGCCGCCGCTCGCGACCGTGACGCGGAGAGTTATCCGTTCGGCCTCGAACTTCGCTGCGTCCATCACCAGCCGCAGCTTGGTCTTGCCCGAACGCTGCACGATATAGGTCAAGAGCCCAATAAGGACTTGCCGCAGCTGGTGCGGCCAGCCGCGCAGTTGATAAGGCAGCAGCGGGTCGACGCGCAGCGCCATGACGATACCGCGCTCCGCGGCCTGCGGACGCAGCGAGGCGACGACGCCGTTGGCGAGACGATACAGATCGAACGAGCGCGTTTCGGGCGCAAAACTACCGGCCTCGATGTCGAGGCAGGTGCGAATATCCTCGAGCTGGAGGAGCATCGCCCGCGCATCCAAGCGCATCCGCGCGATCTTGTCCCATTCGTCGGGATCGAAAGCGCTGCGGTCGATTGAGGCGCCGGCCCGGGCGATGTCGCGCAGCGGCTTGCGCAAATCATCGCCAAGCGCGGTGAGAAGCCGGGTTTTCGCCGCATTGGCGGTTTCGGCTTGGCCCTTTGCCCGGGCGAGCCACCAGCATGCTCCGGCAACGACCGCGGCAAGCAAAATGGCGCCAGCCGCTACGCCCAAAACCATCGGCTGATCGGGCCGCATCGCGACCGCCGTCGCCATGGCCGAGGCGAGCGCCGTGCTCAAAATCAGAGACGCAGTCAGGGGACGCGTGAGGTGTCGGACTGGTCGTATTAACCGCACCAAGGAGTCCCGGCCGCTAGCAAAATCGATTGCCCCGCGGCCACCGTCGAAAACATTCGCCAAGGTCTCATCGCGACTGGTCGCCATGAAGATCGGTCCCCTTCTCCGCCAGAAGACACACCGAATACTTGGCGAAATACAAAATTAACGATTCTGTTCCTAACACGCAGTTCGCACTCTTGGCAAGCCAAGAACGCGAACAGGCGGTGTCTGCAAGATCGCTGCGCGATTAAACGCAACGCCCGGGGGAGCTTCGGATCAGTCTTTCAAGTCGCCTTGCGGCTCGCCGCCGCGGCGCGGCGAGACGCCGTCACGGGGATCAGGCCAGTCGCCGCCGTAGCCTTGCCCGACGAAGGCTAGAAAGCCCCCATTGTCGACCGCCGCCGCGCACATCATCCCAATCATATTGACGGTGCGACAGGTCGGGCAGGCCGCCGCCTTGGCCCGTTCGGCGTAGAGCTTGAATTTGGTGGTCGGGTCCATCGAGCGGAAATTCCACCGATGGCTAAAGCATTGCAAAGCATTTGATAGTTAATTGACTTAAGTTAACTAAACATCCCTCGCGGTGCTGCGAGCGCCGCGTGTTTCCGGCGCAAATCACCCTCGCGCCGGCCACCAAATCATGCCCGACCAAGGCGAAATACCGCACAACTCGTCCGCGCCGCGCCGGCTTCGATCTAGTAATGTCGTTTTAAAGCGGTTGGCGGTAGCATGGCGCCGATCGGGCGGCCGTCTTGGCCGCCGGTTTGCGAGTCCGGAACGCACGCCCCCGCGCTGCCGGAGAGGAAGATTTGGTGGACGGTATCGTCGAACATCCGCTGCTTTCATCCGACGAGATGGCAGCCGAAGCCTGGGCAGCAATGGGCCAGCAGGACACCGACGCGGCACTGCGCCTGTGGCAGCGCCTGCGTCAGCATTTCCCAGAGCGGCCCGAAGGGCATATCCGCCCGGTACAAGTGCTCTGGCAGGTCGGGCGACTGGATGAAGCCGAAGCCGTGGCGGACGAGGCGTTTGCGCGCTTTCCCGACGATCCGGAGATGTTCGTGCAATATGCCTGGCTCGGCATGCTGCGGCAGCGCTGGGACGACGCGCTAGACTGGTGGGCAAAAGCCC
>DATNJF010000151.1:0-16274 GCA_035604035.1 Allostellaceae bacterium
TGCCGCCGCTGCTAGTTCCAGTAAACGTCGCCGACGTACCGATATATGTTCCGTCATATGATGCCGCGCTTGCCGACGCCGCCAGCACGATGATCGAGAAAGCCGCCGCCAAAGCCTTCGCAAACCGCATTTTCTCCCCCCGCGTAAGGTGTCGCGATTATTGCCCGGATGCCAGGGGATGACAAAACCTTCCCGCGTTCGCGGTAGTGGTTGATCCAGATCAAGGAACGGCGGGCAGTTTGACGATTAGCTCCGGTCGGTTAGATCGGAGTAGAACCATGACGTACGGTCAAATTGCGGTCCTCGCGGCGATCGTCGGGGTGTTTTCCACCTTCGGCGCGGTGCTGGCATGGGTCTCCTGGTATTCCCGGCCACGGACGCATCGCCGCGTCCGCCACCATCACGGCGCCTACCCGACCGGCGGCGGCCTGATCACCGACGACGACTAGTTGGCAGCGGCGATTGCATGCTCGCGTTCGCCGCGTTTCGCCCTGACGTTGGCCGATTTCAGCTGACCGCAGGCGGCGAGGATATCGCGGCCGCGCGGCGTGCGCACCGGTGCCGAGTAGCCGGCGGCGAAGACCACGTCGGAAAACGCCGCAATCGCCGCGTCGGTCGAGCATTCATAGGGCGCGCCCGGCCAGGGGTTGAACGGGATCAAATTGACCTTCGCCGGGATACCCTTGAGCAGCCGCACCAGCTCACGCGCCTCGGCCGGGTTGTCGTTGACCCCTTTCAGCATGACGTACTCGAAGGTGATGCGCCGTGCGTTACTCGACCCAGGGTAGGCTCGGCAGACGTCGAGCAGCGCGGCGATCGGGTATTTCTTATTGAGCGGCACCAGCACGTCGCGGACGTCGTCCCTGACCGCGTGCAACGAGATCGCCAGATTGACCCCGATTTCGGCGCCGCAGCGCGCGATCATCGGCACCACCCCGGCGGTCGACAGCGTGATCTTGCGACGCGAGATCGCCAGCCCCTCCGGGTCCATGACGATCTTCATCGCCGCCGCGACATTGTCGAAATTGTAGAGCGGCTCGCCCATCCCCATCAGCACGATGTTGGTAAGCTGGCGATCATCTTTGGGCGACGGCCATTCGTCGAGCGCGTCCCGCGCCAGCATTACCTGGCCGACGATCTCGGCGGCGCCAAGATTGCGTACCAGGCGCTGTGTGCCGGTATGGCAGAAGCGGCAGGTGAGCGTGCAGCCGACCTGGGACGAAACGCAAAGCGTGCCGCGATCCTCTTCCGGGATATGGACGGTCTCGACTTCCTGCCCATCGGGGAAGCGCAGCAGCCATTTCCGCGTGCCGTCTTGTGATGCCTGCGCGACCGCGACATGCGGCCGCCCCAGCACATAGCGCTCGGCGAGGCGTTCGCGGAACGGCTTGGCGAGATTGGTCATCGTCGCGAAGTCGGTTGTTCCGCGATGGTAGATCCAATGCCAGAGCTGGCGGGCGCGGAACGGTTCGGCGCCGAACCCCATCATCTCCGCGGCCAATTCGGCGCGGCTGAGACCGACGAGATCACAGCGACGATCAATATCGATAGGCTTAGCGTTACTGGCGTTTGACATCGCAGGCCTTGTCGATCAGTGCCAGGGCTTTGGCAAAGCCGGCGAGCGAGTAGGTGTCGACGGTGCCGGGGCCTTTTTTTGGATTGCCCTTAACAATCGCCTGTTTTTCCTTGGCGAGCGCGGCGACGATCTGCTTGTCAAGCTCGGACGTGCGCGCCCAGGCGCTGTCGTCCCTGGCGAACAGGGTGAACTTGTCCTTGCCGATTTCGACGGTGACGTCATCGTCCTCGTTCAACGGATAGCCCACGTCGAAGCTGACGACGTTGGCGACCTGGTCCTCAGTGCGATGCGTAACGGTCGCCATCACCGCCTTGCGTTTCATCAACGCTGTCTCGGTCTTCTCCGGTTGCCCGACGAGATAGCAGACTTTGCCCGATTTGTTCTGCGCCACATAGGCGGTCCACGAGCCAGAAGTGCCGAGCGATTTGGCGGGACCGGGGTCGGCCCCGGGCGCGGGCGCGGCCGTCGGCGGTTTGGGCTGGGGCTGTTTTGTCGCCGCCTCGACCGCATCGGGGAGCAGCGCCGCGCAGATCGCGACGACAACGAGGAGCCGGGTTGCGGTCATGGCGCAAAGATATAGTCGCCGCTCGCGCCCGATGCCACTGCGCACGCCCTCCCCATACGCAAGAAAAACGGGCAGAATGGCCGGGCGATGGATGAAATCACGATCCGATCCGCCCGGCTTGAGGATGCGGGCCCGATCGCTCGGCTCGATGTCGAGACTTGGCAGGCGACCTATGCCGGCATCCTCGCGACACCCTATCTCGCCGGCTTATCTCCGGAGCGGCGCGCCAGCGGCTGGGCCAATTTTATTCGCCGCGAGCCCAAGGATGTCCGCGTCGCGGTCAGCGCCGGCGGCGACATTGTCGGCTTTGGTAGCTGTGGCAATAGCCGCGGGGAACCGGGGTTTACCAGCGAGGTCTTCACCCTCTATGTCGCGCCCGATTGGCAGAACCAAGGTATTGGCCGCCGCCTGCTGCTGGCGATGTTCGCACGGCTCGTCGCCGAGGGCCACGCCTCGGCGGTGATCTGGGTGCTGCGCGAAAATCCGGCGCGGTTCTTCTATCAGCGGCTCGGCGGCAAGGAAGTCCGGCGCAAATTGCTGCCATTCAACGGCACCCAGGTCGCCGCCTCGGGTTACGGCTGGCGCGACCTGCCAAAGTTCCTGTCGACGATCGCCAGCGCCGAATCCGGCCCGTCTTCTTAGGGGATCTGCGCCGGAGGACGCCCTGCGAGCGCGCCGGGATCACCACCATTTTCCTGCCAATGGCCGCTTTTCTTCAGCGCGTCGACAACCTCGGGCGGCATGTAACGCTCGTCGTGCTTTGCCAGCACGGTGCTGGCGACAAAGATGCCGTCGGCGCCGAGCCGCCCTTCGGCGACCACGCCCTGGCCCTCGCGGAAGAGATCGGGCAAAACACCCTCGTAGGCGACGGCGACGTCAGTCTTGCCGTCGGTGACGCGGAACGTGACGCGCCTTCCATCCTCGCGTGCCAGGCTTTGCAGCTCAACCAGCCCGCCGATGCGGATGCGCTGACCCGTATGCGGCTTCGCCGCGAGCTCGCTCGGGCTGTAGAAGAACACCAGGTTATCGCGGAACGCCGCTAGAACGAGCGCGGTCGCGCCGCCCAGCGCGGCGAGACCCAACAACAATATGACGAGCCGCTTGTACTTGCGCTTCATGACCGCCGGCGCGACGAGCCCTGCAGCTTGTCTAGCGCACGCAAGCTGGCGCGATACCGCCGCCACGATTGCAGGGCGATCCCACCGAGGATCACGACCGCAACCCCGTAAGCCGACCAGACGAAGAGGGCATAGCCGCCCATAGACGCCCATTGGCTGAAATTGCTCATTGCAGCACCGGGCTGGCGCCGGCTGGGCTGGGCGTGGGTGTCGCCGATAGCTGCAGAGCTCGAGCCCTGCGCTCGTTGAGCGCCGTGCGGATGCGCACCAACAGCAGGGTTGCGAACAGCAGCAAATAGCCAAAGGCCATGACCATCAGCGGCACCAGCATCGACATGTCGATCGTCGGCCCGCTCATGCGAATGACGCTTTCCGCCTGGTGCAGCGTGTTCCACCAGTCGACCGAGAACTTGATGATCGGCAGGTTGACGATCCCGACCAGCGCCAATACCGAGGCAGCGCGGCCGCCGCGGCCCGGATCGTCGAAAGCGTTGGCCAGCGCGATGTAGCCGAGATAGAGGAAAAACAACACTAGCACGGAGGTCATCCGCGCGTCCCACGCCCACCATGTTCCCCACATGGGCCGGCCCCACAGCGAACCTGTGAGAAGGCAAACCAAGGTGAACGCGGCACCCAGCGGCGCGGCCGACTGCGCAGCGATCTCAGCGAGGGGGTGGCGCCAGACCAACGCAACTCCGCTCGCCACCGCGACGAGCAGATAGACGAACAGCGCGAGCCAAGCCGCTGGGACATGGACGTACATAATTCGCACGCTTTCGCCCTGCTGGTAATCGGGCGGGGCAACGAAGAGCGCGAGATACAACCCGACCAGCAGCACGAGCGGCATCGCGACCGCCAGCAGCGGTAACACGGCGCCGCTCGCCTTCATAAACTGGGTCGGATTGGCCAGGCGAGATATCATCGTCGCAGTCTAGATAGGCGATCCACGGCGGCTTTGTAACGTATCGCTGGTTACCACGACATTTAATCGGGGCGCGGTCACTCAAGCGCCTGACGCAGCGCCGCCGCGGTCGCGAATGGCGCCAGCGGCAGCGCGGCAAGGCTGAGCGCACCAAGCAGCAGCAAATGCGGCCGAGCACCACCCGCAACGCTCGCCTCGACCGCACCAGAGCCGAAGATCAGCACCGGCAGGTAGAGCGGCAGGACCAGCAGCGACGACAACACCCCGGGCCGCCGTGCCCCCAGGGTCAGTGCCCCAGCGATCGCCCCAAGGAGACTCAGCGCTGGCGTTCCAAGCAGCAAGCCGAGGATCAGGATCGGAATCTCCCGCGCATCGAGGTCAAGCAACACGGCGAGCAACGGGCTCAGCACGACCAGCGGCAGACCCGCCGTGACCCAATGCGCGGCACATTTGACCAGGACGACACCCTCCAGCGGGATTGCCGACAGCACCAGCAAGTCGAGGTCCCCATCGCCGAAATCGGCAGCAAACAGCCGGTCGAGGCTCAGCACCGCGGCGAGCAGCGCCGCGACCCAGATAACCCCGGCACCGATGCGGCGCAGGATCTCGGTTTCGGGACCAACCCCAAGCGGAAACAGCACGACTGCAAGCACAAAAAACCCTAGCGCCAGACCGATCTCGCCGCCCTGCCGCCAGGAGAGCAGGAGTTCGCGCCGGAACAGGCCGAGATATGCTGGCATCGTCAGAATTCGGCGAGTAGGTCTGCAGCGGCAAAATCTCCAAGCCGCAGCTCGCTGGCCTCGGGGAGTGCGATCGGCTGATGCGTCGCGACGACGACGCGCCCGCCGTTCTCGCGATGGGCCGCAACGACGGCTTCTAGGCAGGCCGCACCATCAGCATCGAGCGCGGCGCCGGGCTCGTCGAGGAGCCAGAGCGGCGCCGGAGCGGTGATCAGGCGGGCAAGCGCTAGGCGCCGCCGCTGTCCGGCTGACAGCCAGCGGCACGGCCAATCGGCGATCGCCTCGAGGCCGAAGGATGCGAGCGCCCGGTCGAGCGCTGCAGTGTCACCGCCACGCATTGCCGCCCAGAAACCCAATGTTTCGCGCACGCCGAGCGCAGGCTTTATCGCGTCGAGATGGCCGACATAGTGAAGCCGCGCGCGATAGGCCGGCAGATCGTCCGATACTAGCGCGCCGTCCCATAGAAGCCGGCCCGTCACCGGCGTAAGCAAGGTCGCCAGCAGCCGCAGCAGGCTCGATTTGCCGCTGCCATTGGCGCCCGTCAGCACCATGGCGCCGCCCGGCGGCACGGTCAGCGACAGCCGGGCAAAAATCAGCCGCTCGCCGCGTCGGCAAGCCAAATTCTCGGCGACAAGATCGCCTTCTGGGATGAATGCCGTCACCTGCACCGGCCGGGGAAAAAAGGCGGCTCCGGAGGGGGAGTTCCGGAGCCGCGTGGCTTCCGTCCGAACGAATCGGCCAGATGCAAGGTTTGGGGGACAAACCTGTAAGGACTAGCCTTACGCATGCGACATTGCCCCCCGATTGCGTCAGCGCTTTGAACAAATTGGGGCGATTTGATGAATTCGAGAACCCCGAAAATCTCTATCCGATCGGCCTTCGGTCCTCGATCAGCTTGCCGTCCTGCGGCAGGCTGCCTACGGGCACGCACGTAACTTCCGTGCGCAATTTGGTCACCGCCTGTGCGGTGGCGGCGATCGCCGCCGCCTCGCCTTGGGCCTCGGTTTCGACAAAAAGCGTCATCGCATCGGCGCTCTGCGGCCGCTCGATGACGAGCCGCGCGCGCCGCACCGCCGGATAATGCCGGGCGATCTCGCCGACCTGCACCGGATGTACGAACATGCCGCGCACCTTCGCCGACTGGTCGGCGCGGCCGAGCCAGCCCTTGATGCGTTGGTTAGTGCGGCCGCACGGGCTCGGCTCCAAGAGCAGCGCCGACAAATCGCCGGTGGCGAAGCGTATGAGCGGGTATTCCGCGGTCAAGGTCGTGACCACGACCTCGCCGACCTCACCCGGGGCGACCGGGATGCCAGTGTCCGGTTCCACCAGTTCGAGGATAATCCCCTCATCGACCACCATACCGTCGCACAATGAACCGTCTGGCGCGCTCGTTTCGTAGGCGATGAGGCCGAGATCGGCAGTGCCGTAGCATTGCAGCGCGGCGATCCCGCGAGCGCTGAATTCGCTTCGCAAGACGCCGGGAAACGCCTCGGCGCCGACCAGCGCTTTCTTGATCGAAGCAATGTCGCTGCCGGTCTCGATGGCGCGATCGCAGAGGATTTTCAAAAATGACGGTGTGCCGACATAGGCGATTGGCTGCAGATCGGCGATCGTCTTGAGCTGCAGCTCGGTTTGACCGGTTCCGGCCGGAATGACCGGGCAGCCGAGTGCCAGCGCGGCGCTTTCCAGCATCGCCCCAGCCGGTGTCAAGTGATAGGAAAATGTGTTGTGAATGAGATCGCCGGCGCGGATGCCGGCAGCATAGAGCGCGCGCGCCATACGGAAGAAATCGGGGCGCCGCGCCTCGATTTCGTAGATCGGGCCGGGTGATGCGAAGATCCGCGATACGTTGCGGGTCGGGATGGTCGTAAACCCGCCGAAAGGCGGGTTTTGCCGCTGCAGCTCAATCAGCTCCGATTTGCGGGTCACCGGCAGCTGAGCAAGCGCCTGGCGGCTGGCGATGGAGTCAGGCCGGATACCGGCGAGGCTTCGGCGATACGCAGGGGCGTCGCGCCGCGCGGCTGCGACGATCCGTGGTAATGCCGCCATCAGCGCCGCCTCGCGGTCGCTCGGATCGCGGGTTTCGCCTCCTTCGAAATAGGGTCTTTCCACCACGATCGCCTCCTCGCCTCTTGGCTGCCGGGCGCGAGTTCGAACCGTGGGGTGTGTACACCGCCCTACCCCGCAACGCCAGATTTCCGGCGGGGACGATCAAGCAAAAACCCGCCGACTGTGAGGCCGGCGGGTTCTCGCAGTCGGGATCGGGCGATCGCGACTAGAAGCGGAAGTTGAACTTGCTGATCAGCGCGTTCTCGTTGCCGTGGCCGTTGTTGACCGTGGTGCGCTCGCCAAACATATACTCGATGCCGACATCGACCGAGGACACCGGGTTCCAGATCAGGTTGGCGTGGACGGTTTTCAGCGTCTTGTTCATCGCGCCAGACTGAGCCACGCCGACGACGTTGCTCGGGTTGACGACCGCGCCACCCGGGATCGTGTGGGAGTTGAAGCCGGCGTTGATGTTGCTGCGCAGATTGTCCGCCCACCAATGCTGGTAGCCAACCTCGCTGCCCCACTCGAATGTCGGCTTGACCAGGATCGCCGACGCCGCCAGCGCCGTCGCCGGTCCGCCGAATGAGCCGTAGGCGCCGGCCGCGCCGTAATTGGTCGCCAGGGCGAAGTTGGTGCTGCTGTTGAGGTAGCCGCCAATCGCCTCGCCGACGGTGAAGTGGGCGGTGAAGTCATCCTTCACCCAGCCAAACCAGCCCGGCTTGAAGTCCATGCCGAAATGGCCGCCATAGCCGATGAAATCACGGGCGAAGAACTTGCCGTCGGTGACGTCGAGGCCAGGGCGGATCACCGTCGAAACGTCGAGGTGGCCCCAGGGCTGCGGCAGGTACCAGGCCGCGGTGAAGTCGGGCGCGGTCGACTTGGCGATGTTGACCGGCAACTGGCCGCTGGTCACCAGCGCGGTGGTGCAGACCGTCGCCGTGGCGAGCGCCGCGATCGTGCAGGTCGTGGTCACGGTCGGGACGACGCCGGCATCCGATCCCTCGACCCCCGCGCCGGTGCCGATATCGGTCTCGGGCGTTTCCGCCGACACCGAGAACGAGCCGCCGAACGGCACCGGCATGGTGTAGCGGAGTTGTGCGACGCGGACATGGCCCGGCTCGCCGACATTGCCGCCAAAGTCGAGCGTCTCGGCGTTGGCGTCCGGGTCGGAGAAGTTCGAGGTCGCCTGACCGGCGAGGAACCCGCCCAACGTGCCGTAGGCGTATTTGATGCGCGGGATCAGATTGTCCGACACCGAGGTCGGGTTGGTGCCGCCCGGCGCAAAGGTGGTCGAACCGGCCCAGTCGAACTCCATCACCGTGCGCATCTCGCCCAGCGGGGTCGGGGTGCGGGTCTCGAAACCGAGTTTCGATTCACGCGGGCTCTGCTGGAAGATGCCGTTGCTGCGCGCCTTGGTGATGCCGGCATTGTTGAGCGGCGCCGACTGGACCTGGCCGTTGTCGCCGACCGTGGTCGATTGCGGGCTGCCGTTCGGGTTGCCGCCCGACATCCAGTAGTCGAGCACTTCGCTGATCTGGCCGTAGACCTTCAGCGAGGTGTCGGTGCCGGGGATGAGGATCGAGCGCGGGAAGCTGCCCGCCGTCGCCGGGGCGCTCGCCGCCGGGTTGGTGTCGACCGAGAATGGGACCGTCGGGCCAGCGAACTGCCCCACCGCGGCCAACTGATCGATCCGCTGAGAGAGGAGCTGCTGGTTGAGCCGCAGGTCCGACAACTCGTCGGCCCGGGCGCCGGCCAATCCGGTCAACATCGCCAAAGCCGCCGTGCTCGTCCCCAGCGCCGCGATGGTCGCGATCTTACGCCCCTTCATCATTATCCCCCTCCGTAGATCAAACTGTGCCGCGAAGGGTCACCCTGATTTCGGGGCAAACCCGTCACGCCCAACGGCTGGTTGGGCACTGGAGGGAGTATCCGCTAACCGCGCGAACTGTCGTTGCTCTAAGGTATTGCTTTAAATCAATATCATGGAATGGCGTCATTTTTTGATGAATTGACAGTTCCTCTCCGCCAAGGCGTTTGACTTGGAAAAAGAGCACCCGTAACGTTCCGGCAACGTAATAAGCATTGCGAGCGAACAGGAGGCTCCAGATGGGAGGCGCACCGCCGGCGGCGGCGGTTCCAAGCACATTTCCATTTACCCGCAGGCTGGCGCAGCTCGTTCCGCTGTCGCCCGATGATATCGGGATGTTGAGCGACCTCCAATCGAGCACGCGCGCGGTGCAGCGGCATCGTGACATCATTACCGAAGGCCGCAGCTACGATAGTCTCTTCATAATCATGGAAGGTAATGCGATTCGGTATCGCATCCTTCATGATGGCCGCCGACAGATAATAAATATGGTTTTGCCCGGTGATATCGTCGGAATCCTCGGCAGTTTTACCGATAGCTCTCTATATTCTACTAAAGCAATGACTGATATGCTGGTTGCCGTGGTACCGATTGCTCGTCTTAATACGATGATCGGGAGCCACCCACGGCTGATTACGAAGATATTCTGGTCGATATCTTGCGAATCAACCATTTATGCCGAGCATCTCATTGATTTAGGACGAAGATCGGCGCTTGAGCGGGTCGCTCATTTCCTGCTTGAGCTGCTCACGCGCCTGAAAACCGTCGGTCTTGCCCAGGATCATTCCTACAAGATACCGCTCACCCAGGAGCTGCTCGGAGACGCTCTTGGCCTAAGCATTCCGCATATAAATCGGGTGTTGCGGCGCTTGCGTGAGGACGGTCTCGTCGTAGTCGAGGATCAGCGCGTGACGATCCACGATATCGACGCCTTGTCTCAGCTGGCGGATTTCGAACCAGGCTATTTGAGCCGATTCTCGGGCGCTGAACTGTTCGCCGGCTAGCCCAAATAGCCTGTGGCAAAACTATCACAGGTGAACTTTTTTCGCCATAGCGGTCCAAAAGGGCCCGTCGGGGCCTCTACCATCGGCATGCACCGGCGACCGACGGGCTGGGAACGCGACTCGTAGCAACTTAGACTCGTCCCATCGCAGCGCGAGGCAACTATGGTCGCGATCGTCTTTGCACACGCCGCCGTGCTCGATGGCACAGATAAGGCACGTCGCGAGGGCTATCACGTCCTCGTTGAGGGCGACCGCATCAAGGAAGTCTCGGATCGCCCGATAAAGAGCGCCAGCGCGGACACGATCGAGCTGGCCGGCCGCACCCTGATGCCCGGCCTGATCGATGCGCATGTCCATGCCATCGCAGTCGATGCCGCGCTGGCGCGCTTGGCCGAGCAGCCGTTGACCCTGACCAGCCTGCAGGCCGGGCGTGTGCTCGAAGGGATGCTGGCGCGCGGCTTTACGACGGTGCGCGATGCCGGTGGCGCCGACGGCGGGCTTGCGGAGGCGATCGCGCAAGGGCTGATTCGCGGCCCGCGGCTGTTCCCGTCCGGGCAGGCGTTGAGTCAAACCGGCGGTCACGGCGATCTGCGCCCGCGCACCCGCTCGGTCGTCAGCTGTGCGTGCTGCGAATATGGGGCAGGGCTCGCGCGGATCGCCGACGGGGTCGACGAGTGCCGCCGCGCGGCGCGCGATGAGCTGCGTAAAGGCGCGACCCAGATCAAGATCATGGCATCGGGCGGCGTCGCCTCGCCGTACGACCCGATCTGGAACCTGCAATACAGCGATGAGGAGATGCGCGCGGTCGTCGAGGAGGCGCGCTCTTGGCACACTTACGTCCTCGCGCACGCATACACGCCCGCGGCGATCCGCAGGGCGATCGATAACGGTGTGCGCTCGATCGAGCATGCGAACCTGATCGATGCGCCGACCGCCGCGCGGGTTGCCGAGGCCGGCGGGTTCGTCGTGCCGACGCTGGTGACTTACGACGCGCTGCACCGTTTCGGCCGCGATCTCGGTCTTGCCGAAGCCAGCCTGGCGAAGCTCGCCGAGGTGCGCGAGGCCGGGCTGCGTTCGCTCGAGCTGTTGCAGCGGGCCGACGTCAAAATCGGCTATGGCACCGATCTGCTTGGGCCGATGCACCAATACCAGTCGCGCGAGTTCGTGATCCGCGCCGAGGCGGTGGCGCCGTGGGAGGTGATCCGTTCGGCGACCGCGATCAACGCCGAGTTGCTGAACCAGGCGGGCGAGCTTGGCGTAATCGCCGCCGGCGCGCACGCCGATTTGATCGTCGTTGACGGCGATCCGCTCGCGGATATTTCGCTGCTCGATGGACAGGGCGAGCACCTTTCCGTGATCATGAAAGACGGCGTGCTCCACAAACACGTGCGTTAAAGTCTCTCCATGAACTTTTTGCGGCGCGAGCGCACCGGGCGCCATCTCGCGGCGATCTTGGCCGCCGACGTCGCCGGCTTCGCTCGCCTCATGAGCGAGGACGAGGAGGCGACGCTGGCGGGCTTGCGGGCGTGGCGTCACCAGATCGCCGATCCGCGGATTCGCGCGCATCGCGGCCGCATCATCAAATCGACCGGCGACGGGTTTCTCGTCGAATTCCAGAGCGTCGTCGACGCGGTGCGCTGCGCCGTCGAAATGCAGCGCGAGATGGCCGGACGCAACGCCGGAATTCCGGCCGAGCGGCGCATCGAGTTCCGCGTCGGCATCAATCTCGGCGATATCGTCGCCGAGGACCACGACATCTTCGGCGACGGGGTCAATGTCGCGGCTCGGCTCGAGGCGCTCGCCGATCCGGCGGGGATCTGCATTTCGCGCACGGTGCGCGAGCATATCCGCGACAAGCTGCCTTACGTCTTCGAGGATCGTGGCGAGCAGCAGGTCAAGAACATCGCCCGGCCGGTGCGGGTCTATGCGCTGAGCCCGGCGGCGATCGTCGCCACCGATTTGGTCGCCGCGCCGCAGGGGCGAACGACCAGAACCCGTATCGGCGTCGGGCTTGCCGCAGTGCTGGTCATCCTTGTGGCAGGTACCGGCAGCTGGTGGCTGTGGCTGCGCCCGCACGTGCCTGAACGCGCCTTGCCGACCGCGCCGGCCGACACCACGTCCGGCAGCAGCGCCAGCGGGCAGGCGGCCGCAGTGCCCCGGCTGTCGATCGTTGTGCTGCCGTTCGAGAACCTGTCGCGCGACCCCGACCAGGATTATTTCGCCGATGGGATTACCGAGGATCTGACCACCGATCTGTCGCGCATCGCGGGCAGTTTCGTGATCGCGCGCAACACGGCTTTTACCTACAAAGGCAAATCGGTCGACGTGAAGCAGCTTGGCCGCGACCTCGGCGTCCACTACATACTCGAGGGCAGCGTACGGCGGGCGGGCGACCAGGTGCAGGTCAACGTCCAGCTGATCGACGCCGAGAGCGGCGCGCATGTCTGGGCAGACCGTTTCGACACCGACCGGCGCGACCTTGCCGAGGCGCAGAGCGAGATCACCGGACGCCTTGCGCGAACGCTCAACCTCGAGCTGGTTCAGGCGGTTGGGCGGCAGATAGAGCAGGAACGATCGGTCAATCCCGACGCAGCCGACTTGATCATGCGCGGCTGGGCGCTTTATCAGCGCACCCAGGTCGCGGCGAGCCGCACCGAGGCGAAGCGGGATTTCGAAAAGGCGCTCGAGCTCGACCCCAATTCCTATGACGCCACACTCGGTATTGCCGCCTCGCTCGTGGTCGATCTCTCAGGCGGGTTCAGCGAGCAGCCGGAGGCCGACGAGGCAAGAGCCGAGAAACTGCTCGGCGAGCTGCTGGCGCGCGACTCGAACCGCTCTCAACTGCATCAGACGATTGCCTTGCTGCGCCGGGTGCAAAACCGCTTGCCCGAGTCGCGCATCGAATGGGAGCGGGCGATCGAGCTAGACCCCAACAACGCGATCGCCTACGGCCAGCTCGGCGTCACGCTGATCTATCTCGGAGACCCGGCTCGGGCGATTCCGCTCGAGGAGAAGCGCATCCGGCTCAACCCAGACGATCCCAATAGCGCGCTTGCCTATTGGTCCTTGGGGCTGGCGCATCTGCTGCTCGGGCACAACGATCAGGCGGTCGAGTGGCTGACCAAGGCATCGGCGGCCAATCCGCGCGTCTATTACTTCTATCTCGACCTGGCGGCGGCGCTGGCCCTGCAGGGCCATATCGACCGGGCGCGTGCGGCGTTGGCCGAAGCGCTGAAATTGAAGCCGGAAATCAACTCGATGGTCCGCCAGCGCGCCCGCTGGGCCTACAGCAACAATCCGGCTTACCGGGCGCTCGCCGAGAAAACCATCGATGTCGGGCTGCGTCTGGCGGGCATGCCGGACGAATAAGCCTCACTCCGCCGCGTTTTTGCCGCCGTAACGGCGGACGCGCAGATCGGCCTGCTCCTTGTGGCCCCAGAAGCGCTCGATGGTGCAGAGCCGGCTGCAGTATTCCCCGATCATCGCGCTTGCCTCCGGCGTCTTGACCTCCTGATAGGTGCAGGTCTTGAGGAACTTGCCGACCCACAGGCCGCCGGTGTAGCGCGCCGCACCCTTGGTCGGCAGCGTGTGGTTGGTGCCGATCACCTTGTCGCCATAGGAGACGTTGGTCCGCGGGCCGAGGAAGAGGGCGCCGTAATTCTTCAGCCGGTCGAGATAGCGGCGCGGGTCGCGGGTCAGCACCTCGACATGCTCGGCGGCGATGCGGTCGGCCTCGGCGACCATCTCGTCCTCGTTGGCGCAAAGGATCACCTCGCCGTAGTCACGCCAGGCCACCCCAGCGACGTCCGCCGTCCGCAGCACGGTCAGCTGTCGCTTAACCTCCGCGATGGTGTCGCGGGCGAGCTTTTCCGATGTCGTCAGCAAAATCGCCGGCGAGGTCGGTCCGTGCTCGGCCTGGCCGAGGAGGTCGGTGGCGCACATTTCGGCGTCGGCCGAATCGTCGGCGATGACGAGGATTTCGGTCGGCCCGGCGAAGAGGTCGATGCCGACCTTGCCGTAAAGCTGGCGCTTGGCCTCGGCGACATAGGCGTTGCCGGGGCCGACCAGCATATCGACCGGCTTGAAGGTCTCGGTGCCGACCCCCATCGCCGCGACCGCCTGGACGCCGCCGAGCACGTAAATCTCGTCGGCGCCGCCGAGATGCATCGCCGCGATCGTCTCGGGGTGCGGGCCACCCTGGTTGGGCGGGGTGCAGGCGGTGATGTGGCCGACTCCGGCGACCTTGGCGGTGACGATCGACATATGCGCCGAGGCGACCATGGGGTAGCGCCCGCCGGGCACGTAGCAACCGACCGAGCCGACCGGGATGTGGCGGTGGCCGAGCACCACGCCGGGAAGGGTTTCGACCTCGACATCCTTCATCGCGGCGCGCTGGATCTCCGCGAAGTTGCGGATCTGTTGCTGGGCGAATTTGATGTCGTCGATGGTGCGTGGGGGAACCTGGGCGACGAGGTCGCGGATCTCGGCGTCGGAGAGCTTGAAGCTCTTCGGCGACCATTTATCGAAGCGCTCGGACAATTCGCGCACCGCCCGATCGCCGCGGGCGCGAACGTCGGCGATGATGCCCTCGACCGTGGCGCGGGTCTTCGCGTCGGCCTCGTCCTGGGTCCCGGCGAGCGCGGCGGTCTTGATGTGGCGGGGCATCGGTGTCTCCTGCTATTCGATGCGCAATTTAACAGGCGGCTGCCCGCCTGTTATCCGCCTGTTATCGATCCGGTAACAGGCGGTCTTCCTCGCTTTATCAGGCGGGCGGCGGCGCTTTTTTTATCAGATGGTCCACCATCTGATATCCATCTGTTATCGGCGCCTTTTATCAGGAGGTCGACCTAGTGATGTCCTCCTGTTATCCGCATGAATTATTAGGAGGGCCGTTCCGAGCTAACAGCAGGGTCGCGCGCCGGCGATTGGCGGGAGACCTAACCCCTTGCTTGGCGTGATCTACCCCACAAATGCGGCGATTTTATAGGCGACGACAATCACCAGCGGTCGAGCGCGACCTCGACCGGCTTGCCCTCCGGGAAGCTGAGGACGGTTCCAGTCAGCGCCGCCCAGGGATGCGCGGCGAGGACGGCACATACGTCGTCATAAGTCGCGGGTTCGCGCGCGAGGGCGGCGGCGAGGCTATCGAGCGGACTGAGCCATTCGGGCGGGACGGGTTTGTCGGGCCGGAAGTCGCGCGCCGGGCCCCAAGAATCCCACGGCATCATCTCTTCCTTCGCCAGCGCGGCGAGGTCGCGCAGCAGGCTTCCCGCAACAAACCACAGCCCGCAGATGCCGAGGATCGACACGCCAAAGCGCGCCGGGTCGCGCTCGCCGCGGCGGAGAGTTTGCCAGGCGAGGCCAACCGACACGAAGCGGTCGCGCGGCACATCGGCGGGGTCGAAGCCGATGCCGAAGCGGCGGCGTACCTCGCCGGTCAGCTCGGCGTCGAGCAGCCGCCAGGCGTCGCCATCATGGTATTCGCAGACCCAATGGTCTTCCCAGAAATCTCGGGTGAAATAATCGGCGAAGCCGACCCGCAGCCGCGCCGGCGTGCCGTGCTTGCGCAGGATCGCGCAAGCGAGGAGCGCGTAGTTTCGACAGGTCCCGATCAGGCGCCTGTCCGGCTCGCGCGCCTGTTTCAGTGGCTGAGGATCGCGCTCAAACAGGGCCGAGAGCATTTCCGGGATCGAGCGCAGTGAGGCTTCCGACGCGTCCGATCCGGCGGGCGCGAAGAGCGGATGCAGGACAAGACCACCGACGATTTCCGGGAGCGCGGCGCGGGCGGCCGGTAGATTGTCGAGGTGTGCAGCGAACGGGCCGGGCTCGCTCCAACGGCTGTGGCGGGCGTAGGGTATAATGGCGGGGTGAGGCACTAGGGCGACGCGCGATGCCACGATTACCCCTTCGGCGATGTTGCTCCCGCCGCCAACTTTCGTAGCAAGATATCAGCGGTAGTGTTTGTTAGTAGAAGCTGAACCAGCGCTCCCTGATCATCAAGCAGTACTAACGACTTACAATGTGGAGGGTGTTCAGGGGACTCCAAAACCTCGTGGTAGCGAGGTACGTCCACCAATGGGCGGGGATAGCAATAGCTCATTTCGGGCACAGGTTCGCTCCTCAGGGGTTGACATCCATTAAGATAGTTAGGGCGTATCGGAGTCCCACCCGCCTGCATTGTCATTTCTCTCCACAATCTGACGTGACATAGTGACCGTTCCGCCGCCGGTTAGCTTGAAGCCAATGATGTGGACTACGGGAGAGACGGCCTCGATCCCAGTGGCTTAGGGAATTCGTGGGGCATACCATTTCGTGCTTCTTGCGCGTGACTACCCTCCGGAACCGACCGGCGAATATATGCGGGTGACGTGACCCCCATTTCTCATCCAGCGATAACGAGAGTCCGGGGTTGATCTGAACCTTCTGTGTC
>DATNJF010000152.1:0-2437 GCA_035604035.1 Allostellaceae bacterium
GATCGGCAGGCCGCGTTTTGTCTGGAACCGGGCGGTCATCCGCGCCCTTGGCATCGTCAAGAAGGCAGCCGCTGAAACGAATCGCACCCTCGGTGAGTTGCCCGAAGACAAGGCGGCGCTAATCGTTCAGGCCGCCGAGGAGGTCATCGCCGGATCGCTCGACGGCGAATTCCCGCTCGTCGCGTTCCAGACCGGCTCCGGCACGCAATCGAACATGAACGCCAACGAGGTCATCGCCCGGCGAGCGACCGCGCTCGGTAACGGCAATACGGCGATCCACCCGAACGACGACGTCAATCGCAGCCAATCGTCGAACGACGCCTTTCCAGCGGTGATGCACATCGCTGCCGCCGAGACGATCGAAGGCGCGCTGCTGCCAGCGTTGCACGAATTGCGCGTGGCGCTGTCGGAACGCGGCCGCGCACTGGGCGCCATCGTCATCATCGGCCGCACTCATCTTCAAGACGCGACGCCGCTGACGCTCGGCCAGGTCTTTTCCGGCTGGATCGCCCAGATCGACCAGGCGGTCGGTGGCGTCCGCGCCTCCCTCGACCC
The DNA here is from genome assembly GCA_035604035.1 of Allostellaceae bacterium. Taxonomy (GTDB): domain Bacteria; phylum Pseudomonadota; class Alphaproteobacteria; order ATCC43930; family CGMCC-115725; genus DATARH01. The sequence continues at coordinate 556 of DATNJF010000152.1, forward strand.
GCTTCATGAGATCCCGCTCGGCGGCACCGCGGTCGGCACCGGGCTCAATGCGCCCCCCGCGTTCGGGACGCTGGCGGCGCAGCGCATCGCGGCCGAGACCGGGCTGGCGTTTCGCCCGGCCGCCAATCTGTTCGCGGTCGGCGCGTCGCATGATGCGATGGTCGGCGCCAGCGCGGCGCTGCGCACGCTGGCCGGTTCCCTCTTCAAGATCGCCAACGATATCCGCTGGTACGCGAGCGGCCCGCGCGGCGGGATCGGCGAGCTGATCCTGCCAGAGAACGAGCCCGGTTCCTCGATCATGCCGGGCAAGATCAATCCGACCCAATGCGAGGCGCTGACTATGGTCGCGGCGCAGGTGTTCGGTAACGACCACACCGTCGCCTTCGCCGGCAGTCAAGGCAACTTCCAGCTCAACGCCTACAAGCCGATCATTCTGTTCAACGTGTTGGAGTCGGCGGAGCTGCTGGCCGAAGCGTGTCGTTCCTTCACGGCCCATTGCGTGCGCGGGATCAAGGCCAACGAAGCGCGCATCGCTGAGCATCTGCAAGGATCGCTAATGCTGGTGACGGCGCTGTCGCCGCATATCGGCTACGAGAAGAGCGCCGAAATCGCCGTGCTCGCGCATCGAGAGGGGCTGAGCCTGCGCGACGCAGCGATCAAGCTCGGCTATGTGAGCGCCAAGGATTTCGACAAGTGGGTGCGGGCCGAGGACATGGTCGGGCCACGCTAAACCCCCGAATTTCTCAGACAGACAGCGGCGCAAGAAGGGTCCGGCGCGATACGCGAGGGCGGTGTCAACTTGCCGTAGGTGCGGCTGTGCGAGAAATGATAGGCGCCGACCGGATCGCTATCGTCACCCGGGGTCACCGAGCCGCAACCGGCGACGATCAACATCAGAGCAAGGAGTGACGTCAACCTGATCATGCGCGTTCTCCGTCGGAAACGCTGATTTCGCGTCGACAGAATGTGGGGCTGGGGTTGCTCCATCGAAAGCGCTATGCAAGTCACAATTCCGCCATCCTGGCGCAATTCGCGTCGCACTCTGGAGACCGACATGGAGCATGCCGACCGTTTTGGCCTGAAGCTGACCGCCGCGTCTTCCCACGCCGTCGCGGATTATGTCGCCGCGGTCGATCTGATGCTGTCGGCCAATGCCGGCGCCGAGGATTTTGACAAATGGGTTCGGCCGGAAGACATGGTGCACGACTGATGCGGGGGCTTTATCTCAAAGGCGAGCTGGGAAGGTAGCCCACATCAGCCCATCGCGCGAGAATATACTCGAAGAATTTCTCTGACCTAGCAACGGAACAGACCTGAAGCAATTGAATGCCAACTTGAGTAAATAATACTTTACCGACTTCGACATGGTTATCTTTTTCTTGTGGTAATTCTAAGGAAATTACAGAAACAAAATATTGAACATTTATTTTTTGTGATAACCTCAGGCATCGAAATCCGCTTATATTTTCAAAAGTTATCAATCCAATGTCATCGAGATGGTTAAGCACGGGGAATGTTATTCCAGCATCTTCAAACACGGCATCATTGACATTGAGGATGAGCGGAAAAGGAGTTCCGATAACCCACGTAAATACCGCGAGTTTACTGAATAATTCAGCATCACTCTTATCGAGTGAACTTAGATTATCCAATGTTCGTTTTGCAAAATATCCAGGTGAGTTTGCCTCACCCGCCAGAATTTTTGGCAATTGATACTTTACAACCCTGATCTATTAGGAATATGCTTCCTCTCTGTTAGGAGGCTGTCATGTCGTTCTTCGACAACCCAATCTTCCAAGACGCAACCGCCGCCCGCGAGTGGCTTGAAAACCTGCTTTGGCCAGAAGGGCCGATCTGTCCGCATTGCGGCCTGATCGGCGCG
>DATNJF010000153.1:0-2542 GCA_035604035.1 Allostellaceae bacterium
CGCGTTGATGCCGAGCTGCGGCGCGCCGCCGGCGTGGCTGGCGCGGCCCATGAACCTGATCTGCTTGACGAGGGCGCCGTTGGACGAGTCGGCGATGTAGGAGCGCTTGGTCATCTGATCGTGCGAGCCGGCGTGGATCATCATCGCCATGTCGATGTCGTCCCAATGGCCGCGGGCGAGCAGCTCGGGCTTGCCGAGGAGGAATTCGAGCTCGCCCTTGTCGCGGCGGCCGAGGCGCTCCTCGACATCGATGAACTCCTCGGCCGGGACCGAGAAGAAGATCACCTCGCCGGCGAGGTGAGCGGCGGCGCCGATGGCGTTGAGCCCCATCGCGGCGCCGAGCATGCCGGCGATCTGGGCGTTGTGGCCGCAGCTATGCGCGGCGCCGGTGTGCGGGTCGGCGAGCGGGTGGTCGGAGGTGCGCAAGGAATCGAGCTCGGAGACGATGGCGACGCGCGGGCCGGCGGATTGGCCCGATATGCGGCCCTTGACCCCGGTGAGGGCGAGCCCGGTTTCGGGGCTGAGGCCAAGGCCCTGCATGTGCTCGGCGACGAGCTTGGCGGTCTTGTGCTCGTTGAAGCCGGTCTCGGGATGGCGCAGGATGGTCTCGCCGATGGCGATGATCTCGTTGCCGTGGCGGTCGATCGCCTCGCACACGAGCTGCTTCAACTCTTCCTTGCTGGGCATGTGTCGTGTCCCCGGTTTTGCGTCCTTGGATGCGCGTGTAAGCTGCGCGCGATGATACAGGAAGATCGGCCCGCGCGATGAGCGGGTTGAGCGCGATCCACGGGTTGGACCGGCAGCGCCTCATCCTGGCGCTGATCCTGGCGGCGACGGCGCTCTATCTGATCGCGGTGGCGCCGGGCTTTCGCTATCGCCGCGCGGCGCGGACGATGGCTATCACCGTCTACGCGGCAGCGTTTATCGGCGTCTGCGCCTGGGTGCTGCTGTGGTTCGTCGAGGGCGATAGCGGGCGCTAAACCCGGCCGCCGGCGAAGATACTTAAGGTCTCCGCTTTTGCATTGACCGGCGCATCCCCACGTCGTTTACACTTATTTTACTATAAAGTGCCGGGCGCGGCGCCACGTGTTCGACGCGCCGAGAAACGGCCGTGCTGCCCGAGGGATCCCCCCTCGCTCGGGAGGACGAGATGTCGCTGACCTACCCGAACATCGTTCCGGAGAACAATCTTCGGCTGCCCGACGCGCTGACCATCAAGCATGGGCCGGCCCCGCTGTTGTCGCGCTATGTGATGGAGGGCGACATCGCGGTGCGCGACCGCGGGGTGCGGCTGCGGCTGTGTCATGATTTCGAAGAGCTGCTCTACGTCAACAAGCAGCACCACGCGCCTGGCGATTGGTACCGCCTACCCGACCTGTTCAATCACGAATATTCCGCGCTGACGCCCGAGAACGCCTACTGGCTGTCGGGCGAAGACGAGCATGGCGAGGTCGTCCTGACCTGGGCGGCGCGCTATTACTACTGGCCGGAGAGCACGCTCGAGCTAGAGGCGCGCAGCATGTTCTACGCCGGGCGCGAGCAGGGCCGCGCCTGCCACGTCACCGCGGCCGATGCGAAGCTCATCACCGGCGGCGTGCTCTACGCCGGCTCGGGATGGGTGCGGCCGGATTTCCGCGGCCGGGAATTAATGCGGATCGTCCCGACCCTGGGCCGCGCCTACGCGATCGCGCGCTGGCCGGTCGATTGGGGCATATCGCTGGTCACCCGCCCGCTGATCGACAAGGGCCTTGCCGCAGGCTACGGCTACAAGCACGTCAGCTACAGCATCACCTATCCCGGATCCCCCTGGGGCGACATCGAGTTCGCTGTGGTCAGCGTGACCCCGAACGAATGCTACGAGGACTTCACCAGCTTTCTCGCCGATCGCGCGCCACCGACCAGCTTGGCAAACTCGGGCTCGGGCTCGGGGCTCGGCGACAACCTTTTCGAGGCCAGCGTCACCAGCACCTCGTCCGATCCGGTCTTCCACGGCAACAGCAATCGCTCGTAGCGGATCGGCCGCGGCTCCTCGGGGCCAGCGGGGTCTCGGATCGTCGCGGTGACGATGTCGTAGCGCGGCTGACCGCTGGTGGCGACCGCCTTATAGAACTCGGCGACCCATTCACCGTAATCGCGGTCCGGAACATTGCAAACCCGATTGCCGATCCCCTCGAAGTGATAGCTGTCACCCATCGCCGTCAGGCCGCCACCGATAAATCGAAAGACCGGGTCATCCGACGCGCGTGGCCCCACTCCCGCGATCATGATGCGAGGCAGGAGGTTCCGCTCCATCGCAAAGGAAATCACGCTGGAATCGAAACTGCCAAATGACGTGCGCCATTTCTGTGCCATGAGGCGCAATGGCGGCGCCGCTTGGCGAGACAGCGCATCGTGGTCTTTCAATTCGGCGACGAACCTATCGGAGCGCGGCGGGCCCGGCGGCTGTACGCACAGCTCGCGCAACCGGGCGACGGTGTGCTCGGGGGAGGCAAAAATCTCGGAACGCCACTCGGTGTCGAGATGCTTGATGCGAAACAGCTTG
>DATNJF010000154.1:0-15793 GCA_035604035.1 Allostellaceae bacterium
CGGTTCTTGGCAAGGGCGGGAGCCCGATCTCCCTGCCGCCGCTGCAGCAGGTGACGATCGGCGAGGACGGCACCGTTTCCGGTGTGCTTGTCGGCCAGACGGCCAATCAGGTCGCCACGCTCAATCGCATCATGCTCGTCAACCCGCCGACCGCGGCGGTGACCCGGCGCGGCGACGGGCTCTTCGCCGACCAGCAGGGTCAGCCGGTGCCCGATGCTTCCGTGCAATTGCAGGTCGGCGCGCTCGAGGGCAGCAATGCCAACACGGTCGAGACGATGATGAGCATGATCGAGAACACCCGCATTTTCCAAATGCAGACCGAGCTGGTGCACATGGCGACCACGGTCGGCCAAGGTCAGAACAGCCCGTTGACCTTGACGTAACCGGCATCGGCCTCGAGGCGGAGAACCCAGAACATGATGCAATCGTTGGCAGTCGTTCGCACCGGCCTCGAGGGCGAACAGACCAAGATGGACGTCATCTCGAATAACCTGGCGAATATCAACACGACCGGGTTCAAGAAGCAGCGTCCGATCTTTCAGGATCTCCTTTACCAGAACCTGACGCAGCCGGGCGGGTTCACCTCCCAGGCGACGAACTATCCCTCCGGCCTGCAGCAGGGCACCGGCGCCAATGTGATCGCGACCGAACCGGTGGTGACCCAGGGTAGTCTCGAGCAGACCGGCAACGCGCTCGACCTGGCGATCAACGGCCAGGGCTATTTCCAGATCCTTCTGCCGTCCGGCCAGCTCGCCTATACCCGCGACGGCAGCTTCCAGATCAGCGCGCAGGGCCAGGTGGTCAGCGCGCTCGGCAATCAGCTGCAACCGCCGGTCACCATCCCGCGCGGCGCGCAAAGCATCACCGTCGGCCTCGACGGCACAGTCAGCGTGACGTTGCAGGGCCAGGCGCAGCCGTCGCAGGTCGGGGTCATCCAGCTCGCCAATTTCATCAACCCGGCCGGGTTGCAGAACACCGGCAACAACCTGGCGATCCAGACCCAGGCCTCGGGCGCGGCGATCACCGGTCAGCCGACGCAAAACGGCCTAGGCTCGGTGGCGCAGGGTTATCTCGAAGGCTCGAACGTCTCGGTGGTCGATGAGATGATCGACATGATCGCGACGCAGCGCGCCTACGAGCTCAACACCGAGGCCGCAAAAGGCGTCGACCAGATGCTCAATTACCTGACCCAGGCGACTTCGTGACGTCTTTCCCTCTCGCCCCGCCGGCCGCGGTATTGTTGGTCCTGGGCGGCGGGGTCGCTGGTTGCGCGCCGGGGCCGACAAGCCAAGACAAGATGCTCGGCGAACTGGCGCAGCTGCCAGGCGATCAGGCGGCCCAGGTGCCCACCACTAATGGCGCCATTTACCAGAGCAATGTCCAAGGCGCCGGGCTCGAACTATTCCGCGACCACCGGGTCTGGCAAGTCGGCGATATCGTCACCGTGCAAATCGTTCAGCAGGCGACCGCGACCAAGAACGTCAGCCAGAACCTCGGCCGCAACGACAGCGTCAACAGCACCGTGAACAACCTGTTCGGGCTGCCGACCAGCTTCGGTCACTCGAGCAGTACGACAAAATTCAACCCGAACATCAGCTACACCAGCGCTAACAGCCTGCAGGGGAGCGGCGCCACCCAGCAGAGCGACACCTTCACCACGACCGTCTCGGCGATGGTGCAGCGCATCCGCCCCAACGGCGACCTCATCATCGCCGGCAACGATCAGATGCAGCTGGTCGGCGGCAAGGAATACATCCGTATCGCCGGGGTGGTGCGGCCGCAGGATTTGTCCGGCAACGTCGTCCTATCCACGCAGATGGCCGAGGCGCACATCGAATTCAGCGGCGATGGCGAAACCTATCTGTCGCCAAAGATGGGTTTTCTGCAAAAGCTGTTTCTCACCGTGAGCACCTCATGGCCAGGCGACTGGTTCAACTAGCCTCGATCGCACTGCTCGCCGTCGTGCTCGGCTGGGGTTGTGGGCCGGCGAGTGCCGACCGGCTCAAGGAGATGGTTCAGGTCGAGGGCGCCCGCGACAACCAGCTCATCGGTTACGGGCTGGTCGGTGGCCTTCCGGGCACCGGGGACCAGACCACCCAGGTCCCTTACACGGTGCAGGCGCTCCAAAACATGATGCGGCAAATGGGCGTGACGCTGCCGCCCGCCGCGTTTCTGCAGCCGACCGCGGTCGCCGCGGTGATGGTGACCGCCGATTTGCCGGCCTTCATGCAGGTGGGCCAGCGCGTCGACGTCACCGTGTTGGCGATGGGCAACGCCAAGAGCCTGCGCGGTGGCGTCTTGCTGATGACCGAGCTGCGCGGGGCCGACGGCCAAGTCTATGCGATGGCGCAGGGTTCGATCCTTGTCAGCGGGTTCGAGGCGAGTGGTCAGGCGGCATCGACCACAGTCAATATTCCCACAGTCGCGCAAATCCCGGGTGGGGCGACCATCGAGCGGGCCACCAAGTCGGCCTTCGCGGTCGACAACACGATCTTGCTCGATCTCGACGCGCGGTCGTTTGGCAATGCCGCGCGGATCACCGACGCGATCAATGCGAAGCTGGGTCCGGTGGCCGAGGCGCGCGGGCCGGCGCAGATCGCCGTCCGCGCTCCGCCGGCGTCTTCGGCGCAGGTGCGATTCGTTGCCCAGCTGCTCGATATCGACGTCACCACTGAGAGCCCTGTCGCCGAGGTCGTCATCGACGCGCAAAGCGGCACCGTCGTGCTCGGTCAGGATGTTCGCATCGGGCCGGCGGCGGTCGCCTATGGCAGCCTCGCGGTCACCGTCAACGAGACGCCGCAGGTGTCGCAACCGGGCCCCTTCAGCAAGGGCACGACGACCACCGTGCCACGCACCCAGGTCACCGCCGACGAGAAGACCGCAAAGATCATCGAGCTCAACAACGCGCCGCATGTCTCCGACATCGTCCGCAACCTCAATGCGATCGGCGCGACGTCGTCGGACTTGATCGCGATCCTCCAAGCCTTGAAACAATCGGGTGCGCTGCACGCCCGCATCAAGGTGATTTGAGGTGAACCTCGGCACCGCCCAGACCGTGGCGGCGGTAAGCGGCGCTAACGATCTCTCCGGGCTGAAAAAGGCTGCGGGCAACCCCGACGCGGCGCGCAACGTGGCTCAACAATTTGGCGCCTTGTTAATGCAAAACCTGATGCGCCAGAGCGACGGCACGGCGCTGCCGTTTGTCAGCGGAACCGGCAGCGATGTCGTCAACCAGATGTTTTCCAGCACGGTCAGCCAGGCGGTGGTTGGGCACGACAACACGGGCCTCACCGACCTCATCCTGCATTCGATCCAGAAAAAGCAGGTGGCGAACGGAGAGGCGACCGACACGAGCGGACCGCTAGCGGCGAAACCGGCGGCGACCGGGAATGGGCTCTCGCTAGCGGCCTATTGGCAGGGCGGCGGCTTGCGGCCGCTCGCCGCGGCGATTGCACAAGGCGCGATCAGCCCGGGGAGCGGCGCGAGCTTGGCGCTGATGGCGCATATCAATCCGAAGCTGGTGACACCGTTCGGCGCCGGCGCCAACCTGTCCGCGCCGACGACCACCACCATGATCCAGTCCCGCCCCGGCCATGTGTCGGGCGGGGCCACGCCCGAGGAGATCGCCGCGTTCACACAAAAGCTTATGCCGCTGTTGCAAGAGGCCGGGCAGCAGCTCGGCGTGTCGCCGAAAATCTTGTTGGCCCAGGCCGCGATCGAAACCGGCTGGGGGCGCTCGGTGGTCGGCAACAATCTCTTCGGGATCAAGGCCGGCTCGTCGTGGAACGGGCAGAAGGTCGACGCGGCGACACACGAGTACCAGAACGGCGAGCTCGTTTCGATCACCGACGCGTTCCGCGCCTATCCGAGCGCCGAGGCGTCGGTCCAGGATTTTGTGTCGCTGGTCACCAACAGTCCGCGCTATCGCGCCGCGCTCGGCAAAGGCCAGGATGTCGTCGCTTACGCGCAGGGCCTCCTCGCCGGCGGTTGGGCGACCGACATCAACTACGTGCAAAAGCTGCAATCCGTCGCGGCGAGCCCGTCGGTCAGCGGCACTGCGTCGACCGCGACCCAAGCCGCGTCGTCGCCCCGGCCGGCGTCCGCCACCGGGCAACCGGTCTCGCTGCTGCCTGCGGATTTCGCGGTCGCGCAGCGCTAGGCGCGGGCGGTGGTGATGATCGACCCTGGAACCGAGCTGATGCAAAGGGAAATCCTGGTGGCGCGCCGCCTGGCTCGGTTGTTTCGCATCGAGCGCTCCGGACATTTGCGACGCCGGCCGGCAGAGACCGCGCGCCGGCTGATCGATCGCCGCGGACGGCTCATCGAGGAATTGGCGCAGCTCGAGGAAAGGCGCCGGTCGTTGGCTCCGTGGGTGCCCGACGAACTCGATCTGACGATGGGTGCGTTGGCGCAAGAGGTTGAGCGCGGCGAACAGCGCTGCCTAGAGTTTCTCGCCGAGCTCGGCGCTCGGCTGCGCCGGCTGCGCGGCGAAGGCACGGCGACCGGGCTGCGCAACGGTGGCGATGGCCGCCTATTGGGGTGCAGCTGAGATGACCGGGATCACCCAGCTCATCGACACTGGCTGGAGCGGGCTCGATGCCGCGACCCAGGCGATGGAGACCGTCTCCAACAACACGGCCAACGTCAACACGCCGGGATATAACGTCGAATCTGTGCGGCAGACCGAGGTGCCCGGGCTCCCAAACGGTGCCGGGCTCGGCACCGACGTCACTTCGATCCAGCGCGCCTTCAATCAATTCGTCTTCTCCCAGATGGTGGGCGCCGGCTCGGCCAGTCAGGCGGCGCAGGTCGCGCAGAGTAATGCGCAGAACCTAGCGGCGATCTTTCCCGTGGCGTCGGGCGGCGCCGGCGGTCTCGGCGCGGCGCTCACCGGTTTCTTCACCACGATGAACGCGGTAAGCCAGGACCCGACGAGCCTGCCCAACCGCCAGACCTTCTTGAGCGACGCCCGGTCGCTCGCCGCCGACTTCAACGCGGTGGGCGGCCAGCTTGCCTCCAGTCAGGCGAGCCTTAACGGTCAGATGACCGACGCAGTCAGTGCGATCAATTCGCTGACCCAACAGATCGCTAGCCTCAACAAGCAGATCATGGCCCAGCAAGGGTCGGGCGCCGGGTCGCCCAACGCGGCGATGGACACCCGCGACAACCTCGTGCAACAGCTCGGACAGGAGCTCGGCGTCACCGTCAGCACCGGCGCTAACGGCGCTCTAGACATCTACACGACGGGCGGCGCCGTGCTGGTCGGCGGCGGGACATCTGTCAACCTAACCGCGACGTCGGGCGGTTACGGCGGCGGCAACTTGTCGATCACCTACCAGCCGACCGGCCAGGACGTCACCGCGAGCCTCAGCGGCGGCACGATCGGCGGGATTATCAGCTCGCAAGGACAGATCGCGGCCGCACAAAATTCGGTCGGCAGCATTGCCGCCGCCCTCGCCGCGTCGATGAACAACCAGCAATCGCTCGGCCTCGACCTCAACGGCGCGCAAGGCGCGAGCCTGTTCTCGGTCGGCGGGCCGAGCGTGCTGGCCGCCGCGAACAATACCGGCGCCGGCTCGCTCACCGCGGCGATCACCGACACGAATTCGTTTGTGCCTGGCAATTACATCGTCACCAAGACCGGCGCCGGATATCAGGCGGTGAACACCGCGACCGGCCAGGCAACCTCGCTCGGCGGAGGGCCGAGCCTCAGCCTCGGCGGCATGACCCTCACAGTCTCGGGCACGATCAACACCGGTGACTCGTTCGAAATCGAGCCGACCGCGACCGCGGCGCAGACGCTGTCTGTGGCGACGACCGACCCGAAAGCGATTGCCGCCGCCTCTGCCTATGTGGCGAGCCCCGGCAGCAACATCGGCAATGTCACGGCGGGCGCCTTCGGCGCCGTCGCCGGCGGTTCACTGCCGCTCGGAACCGTCATCGTGCCGGCCAGCTATTTCGGCCAAAACCTGACCGTCAAATTCACCTCGGCAACGAGCTTCAACGTGCTCTCGGCCGGCAATGCGGTCGTCGCCACGGGCAGCTTCAGCGCCGGCACCGGCGCTCAGGTTGCCGTCGCCTATCCGAGCCCCGCCCCCACCGGGGAAGTCGCCGCGGTGACGCTCTCGCCGGGAACGCCGGCGGCGGGGGACACGTTCTCCCTGACCCCGGGCGGAGTGAACAGTAACGGCAATATCCTGGTGATGACCAATCTCGCGAGCCAGAACCTGCTCTCGGGACAGACGCTCAGCAACGCCTACGCCACGCTCGTCGGCCAGGTCGGCAGCGCCGGCCAGGCGGCAAACTTCGCCGCCACCACGGCGCAAGGCGTGCTGACCCAGGTCCAGTCGGTTCAGCAATCGATCTCCGGCGTCAATCTCGACGAGCAGGCGGCCGACCTCGTCAACTATCAGCAAGCCTATCAGGCAGCGGCGCAGGTCATTGCTAGCGCCCAGACCCTGTTCCAAAGCCTGCTGACCGCGATCGCGGCATAGGCGTAGAGGCGGCGGCGATGCGGATCAGCACCAATGAGTTCCTGCTCGGCTCGCTCAACGATCTTCTGACGCAGCAGTCGAACGTCAACCAGCTCAACCGCGAGATCGCCACCGGGCAGACCTTACTCAGCCCAGCAGACGATCCTGGCGCCGCCGGTCAGGTCGTCGGGCTGGCCAATCAGATCGGGCAGCTGACCTACGACACCGCCAACGGCCAGGCCGCGACGCAGTCGCTGCAGAATGGGGTCGGCGCGCTGCAGCAGGTGACCAACCTTCTCATCCAGTTGCGCCAGAACGTGGTGTCGATCGCCAACGGCACCTCCACGCCGAGCGACCGCCAATCGGCGATCGCCATCGCGCAATCGACGCTGCAGCAGCTGGCCCAGCTGGCCAATACGCAAGGCGCGAATGGCGCCTACCTGTTCGCCGGCTCGAAATCGAACGCGCCGGCGGTCTCGACTTTGCCCACCGGCCAGATCGTCTTCAACGGCGATGCTGCCGCCAATCAAGTGCAGATCGCGCCGTCGCTCGACGTCGCCTCGACAATCTCGGGTCAAGGCATCTTCATGGACATTCCCGCCGGCACGGGCGGGGTTGCCGTGTCGTCCAATGGCGCCAATACCGGCGCTGCCTACGCCCTCGCTGGTGGCGTTACCAGCGTGTCCCAGGTCACCGCCGCGAGCCTCGCCGGCACCCAGTACGACATCAGCTTCTCGGGCAGCGGCTCCAGCCTCACCTACACCGTGACCAGCGGCACCGGAACCCCTGGCAGCGTCGGCTTCAACGCGAGCGCTGGGATTGTCGCGTCAGGCAGTTATGCCCCCGGTTCGGACATCGCTTTCGCCGGCATCGACATCAAGGTGAACGGAACCCCAGCCGCGGGCGATAGCTTCGCGGTAAAACCCGGCGCGAGTTCAAGCCTGTTCCAGACCGTGCAGGATCTGATCTCGGCGCTGCAGATGCCGCAAGGCACTGGCGCACAGGTGACCCTGGCGCAGCAGGCGTTGCAGAATGTGCTGGCCAATCTCGGCGGGGCGCAGACCAGCGTGCTGTCCGCCCAGGCGACGCTTGGCACCAGCCTCGCCGAAATCCAGTCGGTGCAGACGCAGACCGGCGCGCAGAGCGCCAATGCCAGCACCGAGATGTCCAACCTGCAATCCGCCAACCTGCCGCAAGTGCTGGCCAATTATAGCGAAAGCCTTACCGCCTTGCAGGCGGCGCAGCTGGCCTTCGCCAAGGTGCAAGGCCTGACCTTGTTCGCTGATATCCACCCCTAGCCGACTTTCCAACGTTCGGCAAAAGACCCGTTTTGGGTCGATGGGATGACGAAAATCGGTAATTCGTGATAAACTCCGAAATTCGGGCGGGAAAGGTCTCGGATGAATGACATAGCGCTCGCCAGCAAGGCAATGAGCGGCGTGCTCTCGGTTTCTGCCGGGCCCGCCGCCGGTGTCGCCGGCTCGACCGCTCTTGTCGTGCTCGGCATGCACCGCAGTGGCACCTCGGCGCTGGCCGGCATGCTGCATCACCTTGGCGTCGCGCTGGGCGACCGGCTGATGGCGGCGACCCCCGACAATCCGCGCGGCTACTGGGAGCATGCCGACATCGTCGCGGTGCATGAGCGGCTGATGGCCGCGCTCGGCTGGGGCTGGGACGATATCCGCTCGCTGCCGGCCGGGTTCGAACGCCAGGAGCCGGCGCGAGTCGCACGAAACACGTTGACCGCGATCCTCACCCGCGACTTCGCCGGCGCGCCGCTGTGGGGGCTGAAGGATCCGCGGCTCTGCCGGTTGATGCCGCTATGGACCGAGCTCTTCGCCGACGAGCGGGTCGAGCCGCGTTATCTGTTGGCGGTGCGCCATCCGCTCGATGTCGCCGAGTCGCTCGCCGCGCGCGACGGCATCAGCGCGGCCTGGGCCGCGCTGCTCTGGCTCGGCCACTTGCTCGACGCGGAGCGCGCGACACGCGGCGCGAAGCGGGTCATCGTCCATTACGAAGATCTCATCGGCGAATCCGGCTGGCGCGGCATCGCCAACCGCGTCGCCGACGAATTCGGGATCACCTGGCCGCACGCGGGAACGGAAACCGAGGCGGCGGTCGACGCCTTTCTCGCGCCCGAGCTGCGCCGCCGGCGGGCGAGCGATAGCGCCGGCGCGGCGGACGGCAAGCTCGCTGTCTGGGTCGCTGCGGTCTACGAGGCGTTTTGCGCCGGCGAATTGCATCTCGCCGAGGTCTGCGACGCGGTCGGGAGCGAACTTGCCGCCGCCGGCGAGCTGTTTCTCCCGGTCATTGGTCAGGCCCGCCAGGAGGTGGCCGAGGCGCGCGCCCAACAGGAGGGCGCGCTCACCGAGCTGACGCAACAGCTCGGCCGTGCCCGGCACGAAGCCGAGGAGCTGCGCGACCGGCTTCAGCGCGCGCTGAATGAAGCGGCGGTGCAGAAGCAGGGCGCCGGTGCGCAGACGGTCGAGAGCCGCGCCCTACCCAAGCCGCTGGAGGTCGAGGAGGCGTTCCCGCGCTGGATCATGGCGCGCCGCTCGACCGCGACGGCGCGCCTCGATTGGGTAGCCGAGCGGGTGCAGCAATGGCCCTTCGTGCCGACCCTTTGTTTGGGGATGATCCTGCCGGCCGGCTGCGAGCCTTACCTCGTGCTCACCTTGCGCTCGCTCGCCTCGCAGATCGCCGGAAAATGGCTCCTGCACATCGTCGCCGACAGCGAGATGCCGGAGGTGCTGGGGCAGGAGAAGCGCATCGCTTGGCACTGCGCCGAGGGTCGCCCGGTCGACACCCTCACGCAAGTCCTCGCGGCATCGGACGCCGAGTGGGTGGCGCTGATCGATGCCGGCGACCAGCTCGCGCCGCACGCCCTCTTTGCCGTCGCCGACGCCTTCTTCCGCCACCCCGAATGGCAGGCGCTCTACAGCGACGAGGCGCGCATCGATCCGAATGGCGTCTTGTCCGGTCCCCATTTCAAGCCCGACTTCAATCTCGATCTGCTGCGCGGCTTGCCTTATGTCGGCGCGCTGATGGCGGTGCGGCGCGAAACATTTGCGGCAATCGGCGGGTTCGATGCGGCCTGGGACGGCACCGAGGAGTACGATCTCGCCTTGCGTCTCGCCGAACGGCTCGGCTCGGGCGGCTTCGGCCACGTCGCCGACATCCTCTATCAGCGGCTCACCGTCTCCGGCCGCACCAGGCGCCCGGCGGAAGAGATCTGCGCCGATATGCCGAAGATCGTCCAGGCGCATCTCGACCGCCTGGGCATCGCCGCGACCGCCGAACAGGGAATGCCGGCACATACCTGTCGGGTGCGCTACCGCCACGACGAGCCGGAGCCGATGGTCTCGGTTGTCGTCCCGACGAAGAACCAGCTCGCTCTATTGAAGCGCTGCGTCGAGACCGTGCTCAAGCTGACCGAATACGCGAATTACGAGCTGATCGTCGTCGATAACGGCAGCGACGAGGCCGATGCCTGCGCCTACCTGCAGGCGATCGAGGACAAGTACGAGGAGATCGGCAGCCGCCTTCGGGTCTTGCGCCATCCCGGCCCGTTCAACTTCTCCGCCATGAATAATCGCGCCGTCAGCGAAGCGGCGCGGGGCGACTACATCTGCATGCTCAACAACGACGCCGCGCCGCTCGATGGCGCCTGGCTTGGCGAGATGATGGCGCTGGCGCGGCGGCCCGATGTCGGCGTGGTGGGAGCCAAGCTCACCTATCCCGACGGCCGCATCCAGCACGGCGGCGTCATCCTTGGGGTGGGATGGGGATCGCCGGCCGACCACCCCTATATCGGCGATCCGGGCAATTCGATGGGCTATTGGGGCCGGCTCCTGGTAGCGCAGGATTTTTCCGCGGTGACCGCCGCGTGCTGCGTGACCCGGCGCACGGTGTGGGACGAGGTCGGCGGCCTCGACGAGGAAAGCTTCGCCGTCGCCTACAACGACGTCGACTACTGCCTCAAGGTGCGCGAGGCAGGTTATCTCGTCGCCTGGACCCCCGATGCGCGGCTGCTGCACGAAGCGAGCGTCAGCCTACGCTCCGACGTCGAGGCCAAGGCGCTTGAGGAGAACAACGCCCGCTTCGCTCGCGAGCGGTTGGCGATGTACCGCAAATGGATGCCGCAGATCGCGTTTGATCCCGCCTACAACCGCAATCTGTCGTCGCACGGGTCCGGCTTCGCGGTCGAGACCGAGGGCGCGCAGACCTGGGATCCCGAGTTCCGCCCGCGCGAGCGGGTGCTGGTCTATGCCGCCGACCGCGAAGGCTTCGGCGAATACCGCATTATCGCCCCGAGCCGAGCCTTGCTCAAATCCGGGCTGATCCATACCAACGAAACGATGCGGTTGATGACGCCGCCCGAACTGGCGCGCATGGCGCCCGACAGCATCGTCTTTCAACGCCAGCTCGAATGGAGCCAGATCGAGGTCATCGAGTGGGCCAAGAACACCAGCAAGGCGTTCCGGGTCTTCGAGCTCGACGACCTCATCACCAATCTGCCGCCGCAAAGCGCGCACCGGTCATCGATCGCGCCCGACATCGCCGACCGGCTCAAAAAGGCGCTCAAGCTGTGTGACCGGTTTGTCGTCAGTACCGAACCGATGGCCCGTGCCTATGCCCGGATGTGCGACGAAATCGTTGTCGTCCCCAACCGGCTCGAAAAATCGCGCTGGCTTGGCCTCACGCCGCGCCGGCGCGAGGGCAAGCCGCGAGTCGGCTGGGCCGGAGCGATCGGTCATCGCGGCGACCTCGCGCTACTCGCCGGGGTCGTTCAGGCGACGGCGAAGGAGGTCGATTGGGTCTTCTTCGGCATGTGCCCGGATGCGCTGAAGCCCTATGTCGCGGAATCCCATAGCTGGGTCCCGCTCCACGACTACGCCCAGAAGCTCGCCTCGCTCGATCTCGATCTCGCTGTCGCGCCGCTCGAACACCATCCGTTCAACGAGGCGAAGAGCAATCTGCGGCTGCTCGAATACGGTGTCCTCGGCTATCCGGTCGTGTGCACCGACATCTTGCCGTATCAGGGCGACTTGCCGGTCGTGCGGGTCGGCAACCGGCATCGCGACTGGGTCCGCGCGATTCGTGACTTGGCGGCCGACCGGGACGCTTGCCGGCGCGCGGGCGAGGAGCTGCGCCAGGCGGTCATCCGTGACTGGATGCTCGAGGACCATCTCGGCGAGTGGAAGCGCGCTTGGCTGCCGTAGCAGGCGCCATCCGGCGTCCGCGAGCGGGGTCCGATCCGTCCCGCGCCACCGGTACTTGCCTAGAATTCGAAATAAATTTCGCACCAAAAACGCGCAAACCTTCCGCAACAAAAACGAAAAACGTCCGTCTCCTTAGGGGTGAATGGCCTGCTGCCGATGCCGGTTATCCCCGGTTTGGTGGTTGGTTTCATGTTTATCCCTATCCTGGCCGGGGTCTCTCCCGGGTGGGCGGCAGGAGGAAAAAGACGATGTTAACCGGCGCTATCAACACCAACGTCAGCGCGCTCTACGCATTGAATTCGTTGAATAATACGACTAATGCAACGCAAACCTTGGAGCAGGAACTCTCCTCGGGCCTCTCGATCAATAGCCCCGCCGACAACCCGGCCGGCTACATCGCGGCGCAGGGCTTCACCGCCCAGCTCAGCGGCGTCAACCAGGCGACCTCGAACGCCAATCAGGCGATTTCGCTGGTGCAAACGGCTGACGGCGCGATCACCCAGCAGGTCAACATTCTGCAGAACATCTTGAGCATCGCCTCGCAGGCGGCCAACGGCGGCGCTACCTCGCAGCAATTGGCTTCGCTGCAGCAGGTTGTCTCGCAGTTGCAGACCGAGGTCTCGTCGATCGCGAACCAGACCAACTTCAACGGCGTTAACCTGCTCAACGGCACCTTCCAGAATGTCAACTTCCAGGTGGGCGCTCAGGCTGGCCAGACGATCGGCCTTACCATCGGCAGCACCGCGGCCAACCAGGTCGGCGCTTATGGGTCAAGCGTCCTGGGCGGTGGCATCTACACCGCCACGGGCGCGGGCACCGGCGGTGTCGGCGACAATACCGGCGCGTCCTTTACGATCAGCGCGACCGGCGCGTTCACCGCGGCGGCTGTCGGCGTGTCCGGTTCGGCCGGTAACGCGAGTTTCACGCCGACGGCCGACGAGTCGGCGCTAAACGTCGCGGCGGCGGTCAACGGCCTCACCTCGCAGACGAATGTCTCCGCCACCGCCGATACCAGCGTCGCCTTCACCGTTACCGCGGGCACGATCTCGTTCACCCTCGGCAACGGCATTCCGACGGCGCAGACCAACACCGCCGCCATCAATGCAACGATATCAGCCGTCACAGCGTCCGGCCTGGCCAACCTGGTCAGCCAGATCAACAACGCGTCCGGTCAGACCGGCATTGTGGCCGCCGTCAATTCCAACAATCAGTTGGTGTTGACGCAGTCGCAGGGCGACAACATCTCGATCCATGGTGTTGTCGGCACCGCATCGCTGGCTGCTGGCGGTACCACCCTTGTCGGCGGCGGCACGACGCTCGCGCTCGTCCAGGGCCTGACGACGCTGCAGTCGACGTCGAGCTTCGGCCTGTCGAACTCCGATGTCGGCCTTGCGGTGACTTCCTCGCTCTCGGCTCTGTCATCGGTGAATGTCAGCACCCAGGCGGGCGCGACCGCGGCGCTCAACGTCGTCAATTTCGCGCTGCAACAGCTCGAAAACGTCGGCGGTCAGCTCGGCGCCACGCAGCAGCAGCTCCAGGCCACGGTCGCGAACCTGCAGTCCACTGCCACCAACATCACGGCGGCGAAGGGCGTGGTGCAGGACGCCAACATCCCGCAGGTGACGACGGAACTCACGCAGCAGGAAATCCTGCAGCAGGCCGGCGTCTCGGCGCTCGCTCAGTCAAGCACGTTGCAGCAGTCGTTCCTGAAGCTGTTGCAGTAGTCAGCAGCCGGCGCCATCGCCGGCGGGTAACCCGTCCCCGGTCGTGTGGCCGGGGACGGCGGTTCCCGCACAAGGACGGATCTGATTAATGGCCACGGTCACCAATCTCCTGAGTTCGAGCCAGATCACCTCGCTGATCCAGCAGGCGAGCGCGGCATTTCAATTGCCGGCCGCGACCTTGCAAACTCAGGAAACCCCGATGAAGGCGCAGATCTCCGCGCTGGGGAAGGTCCAAGGCGCACTTTCCAGTTTGCAGCAGGCCCTCGCCGGTCTTGCCGATGTCGGGTCGCTGCAGCAGCGCTCGGTAACGGCCTCGCCCAACGGGGTCGTCCAGGCAAGCGCTACCAATTCCGCCTCGGTTGGCAGCTACGCGCTGTCGAATATCACGCTCGCTCACGCCGAGACGCTGATCTCCTCGGGCTCGTCGAGCTCGAGCGGGAGCCTTGGCTCGGGGTCTATCGCGATCAAGGTCGGCGGCGGCAGCACCGTCACCGTCAATATCGCGAGTGGCTCGTCGAGCCTTTCCGGGATCGCCGCGGCGATCGACCAGGCCGGTGCCGGGGTCACCGCGACCGTGGTGTTCGACGGCGCGGCTTATCATCTGGTACTCGCCGGCGCCGCCACCGGCGCCGCCAACAGCTTTACCGTCAGCGGCACCGGCGGCCTCGCCGGGCTCGGCTACAGCCCCACCGTCAGCGGTTCGGGCCTCAGACAAAGCCAGGTCGCGACCAATGCCGGCTTCTCGCTGAATGGGCTAACCATCACCAGCGGCTCCAACAAGATCGGTGCGGTGATCCCAGGAGTTACCCTGACGCTCGCCGCCAGCGGATCGGCGACGGTCACCGTCAGCCAGAGTACGAGCGCCCTCGATAACGCGGCGCAGGGCGTGGTTCAGGCACTCAACGCCGCCCTCGGCACGATCAACCAGGAGACCGCGTTCTCGGCGACGAGCGGCGGCGGCCCGTTGCTCGGCGATGTCGGGTTGGAGGTGCTGCGCTCGGGCCTGCTCAATGCCATTTCCGCGCAGACCGGCGGGGCAAGCTCGCCATACTCGACGCTCAGCGCGGTCGGCTTCGGGATCACCAGCAGCGGCACCGTTACCTTCAACGATTCGACATTCCAGACCGCCGCCCAGTCGAACTACGCTGCGGTAGCTTCGCTGTTTGGCGCCGCCGGCCTGGCCAGCAATCCCAATGTTTTGGTCGAGGGCGTCGCCGCCTCGCCGCCCGGGGTTTACCCGGTCGATGTCACCAGCAACTCGGGCGGCACCGTCATCGGTACCGTCAACGGTCTCGCGGCCAGCGGCACAAACGGTGTCTTGGTCGTCAACGATGCCGGCTCGTCGCTCAATGGCCTCGCCTTGGAGATCCAGCCCGGAGTTATCGGCGCTCTCGGCACCGTCACCATCAGCCAGGGCCTTTTCGGTAGCTTGTCGAGCCTCGTCAATGCGGCGCTCGCCAGCGGGTCGGGCAGCGTTACCGGCCAGATCAGCAGCCTTAACTCCTCGATCAACTCAATGAACCAACAAATCACCGCGTTGCAGAAGGAAGCGACCCAGGAGACGCAACTGCTTACCGCTCAATTTTCCGCCGCGCAGGCGGCGCTCTCGCAGCTGACAACGGTAAGCAGTTTTCTTTCCTCTTACTTCAATCAGCCTTCGGGCGGCTTAGGAGGTTGAACATGAACGGGTCGAGGCAAGCAGGGGGCGCGGCCAGCGCTTATCGCGCCGTCGAAGGCATCGGCGCGGAACCCGAGGATTTCATGAAGATGGCGCTCGACGCCGCCCGGCTCCAGCTGCTGCGCGCGGAAGCCGCGATCGATGCGAACCAGCGGGTGGAAAAAGCCGAGGCGCTGAGTTCTGCCGCAAGTATCGTCGAGTTCATGCTGGGCCTGTCGGGCTCGGCGCCGGGCACGTTGAGCGAATGCCTCGTGAGCGTGTATCAATATGTCTTGGCCGCGATCCTCAAAGGCAACGCGGGGGACGACAGGGAAGCCGTCGGCGCCGCGCGCGTCGCGCTCGACGAACTCGCCGCTACCTGGCGCAAGATGTTCCCCGATACGAATGGCCTGGAGGATTCCGGCCTCGATTCGGCACTGAACGTGGGACGAGATCATGCCTGACCCGATCACCAGCGTAACCACGACCGAGCCGATCACGCCCGCTGCGGGCGAAACCGGCGCGACCAGCTCGACCGGCGCTGCCGCTCCGCTGGTGCCGACAAGCGCTCCAGGCGCCGACGTTGTCGATGTGGCTCAAACCCAGGCGCTGCTGCAGTCGATCACCCAGGCCGCGAACAGCGTGCCCGGGATCGATCAGGCGAAGGTTAACGAACTCAAGCAGGCGATCGCCTCGGGTACCTATCAGGCGAACCCG
>DATNJF010000155.1:0-5194 GCA_035604035.1 Allostellaceae bacterium
GCGGCACCGAAACCTCGCGATGACAAGCGCAAATAGCAAGCGCGACAAGAGCAAATAGCGTCTTGATTATTCTGTGAGCACGGAGGTTTAGCTCCATTCGGCCGATCCCATCGAAAAATTTGCTCTATACTCAAGCAAACCCGGCGTCTTGGCAAGTCACATTTTGCGCGCGAAGAATCAGGCGGGCCGGTTCCCAATCGCGCGCGCCACGCCTGAGCAAGTTGCGGGCGGTGAGGCGGGAACGGGAGCCACTTAGATACAAAGAATTTTTGTAGTCATAATAATATCGGCTCCATCGGATGGGAGAGTTTGCATGAAGTCTAAAGATGCCAAGACTGAACGTGAAGAAGCGAGAATTGAGAACCTTGGAGTTGACCCAGTTTGGTGGACAGTGGCGGAGTGGCGAAAGTGAAGGAGGGCCACGATGCCCAAGAGTCATGCATGGCATGCGCCGGAGTACCGGGAGCGAATGATCGATAGTTTGCAGTTCATAACACGATTGTTCGGTTTAGGCCTTTTAGGGGCTGCGCTTGCCCTGACTATAGGATGCATCCGCCAGGCTGCCGAACTCGGCGGCGCGTCTGGCGCCGCCCCGGGGCAACAACGGGCGCAATCGCCCTCCACTCTCGAGGGTGTCGCCACGCCTGGCTCCGGCATCTACGGATATACCGCTGCGGCGTGGGGCAATCCGCCCGCGAACCCTCCGAGCACGCAATGTCTGAAGGTCTTCGACTCGAGTGCTACCAATCTCATCGCGACCGGCATCTGCTCGGGCATATGGGGGAACTTTCGCGTGCCACTTGCGCCAGGACGTTACGTAGTCGAGATTGGCGGGAGTTGGCAATCGAAAAACGGTGCGGTGAGGTTCGCGCCCAATCGCAAAACCGTAGAGGTAGGTGCGGGGCAATGGGTCAAGCTCGCCCCCCCGTCGCCACCCGGCCCTGTGCCGTGAGCGCCCCACGGATCCTTATGCTCTCCATTAGGTTAAGTTACTGCATTCAGCTTGCAGATTGGGGAGGTCGCTGGTAGATGAGCACCGTGGATTCTATGGATAAGAATCGACTAGATGGATTCCGCTCTGGCAGCGTGCGCACGATTCTAGGTACAACGCTGGTTGTGATCGCAGTCGGCGCGCTTTTCGGGGTGCGGACGCCGCGCGCGCAGAGCAACCCCGCGGCGCAGTCCAGCGAGGCGCCGACCCTCACTCCTCAGCAGCGGATCGAGCGGTCGGAGTTCTTCGCCAGCAAGGTCGGACTCCAGTTCGGTGTGCCCGCGGGCGCACGGCGCAACGCCATCGCGCAGGCCAGGGCGATGCGCGGCGCCGCCCTCGCGGCGTCGAGCCTTCCCGCCATCAGCTCGCTGATCTGGAGCAATCTCGGGCCGCTGCCGATGACCGAGGCCTCGAACTTCGGCGGCGTCATCCTCGGCTCTCCGGTGGCAATGACGGGGCGAGTGAGCGCGATTGCGGTCGACCCGGCCAACGCCGCAAACATCGTCATCGGCGGCGCCAACGGCGGGGTCTGGCTCTCGACCGACACCGGGGCGCATTTCGCGCCGGTTTTCGACGCCGAACCGAGCCAGGCGATCGGCGCGCTGGCCTTCGACACGAGCACCTCGCCCTCGACGCTGTGGGCCGGCACCGGCGAAGGCAACAACGCGGTCGACACCTACTACGGACAGGGGCTGTACAAGTCTGCCAACCTGGGCGCGAGCTGGACGTCGGTGGGCAGTTTCGACCGCGCCGCGTTCTCCAGGATCGCGGTGGACAATTCTTTCTCGCCCGCGCACATCTTCCTGGCGCTAGGCAACGGTGTTAGCGCCGGGCGCTCGGACCCGTTCTTCAATGAAACCAACTTCGCCAAGCAGGGTTTATGGCGCTCCACTGACGACGGCGCGACATTCTCGCAGTACAGCGCGTCAGTGTTTGGCTGCCAGGTGGGAACCAGCGAACCCTGCCCGGCCAGCGACGTAGCGGCCGACGGCAACCTGGTCGCCACCGCGATCAACTTCGACAACGTTTTCATATCGACCAACGGTGGCGGGACGTGGGCCCCGGCCAGCTTTCCCGGCCTTACGCTCGGCCCCGGCAGCCTCAACCAGACCTTCCGCCAGAGCGTGGCGATTCAGACCGTCAGCCCGACCACGATTTACGCGATGGTCGGCGACGCCGGTGGCGTGACCTACCAAGGTTTCTTCAAGTCCACCAACTCGGGCTCCACCTGGGCAGCGGAGACCGTGCCGAGCGCCACTCCGGGCGGCATTGTAACGATCGACGGCACCAGCAGCGGCAACTTCTCGCAGTCGTTCTACGATCAGTTCTTGAGTGCCTCGAAGCTCAGGGCCGGGGAGGTAGCCTTTGGGGGCGTCGGACCGTACCTGTCAACCGACTCCGGCGCCTCGTGGACCTTTCTGGGGGCCAGCGGCGGCATCCACAGCGACCAGCATGCGGCTGCGCTCGACCCGGCCGAGAGCACGCTCTACATCGGCAACGACGGCGGCGCCTACGCGGTCAACCTGAGCACCCTGGGTATCACCTCACTGAACACGATGATCAACGTCGGCCAGATTCAGGGCATCGGACCGCTACCCCCAAGCGGCAGCAAGCTGATCGCCGGCTTCCAAGACAACGGCACGCAGATCTTTTCGGGCACGCCCGGCTGGTTCTTCGCGGAGACCGGTGACGGCGGCTTCGCCCTGTTCGATCAACAGGACCCGACCTACGCCTACCACACCTTCGCGAGCTCTGGCGGGCCTGTCATCTCGATGTCCACCGATGGTGGCAGCACATGGAACGCCGGCACGCCGACCGTCAATCTCCGCAGCGCACTCACCGGCGCCAGCGACCGCGGCGCGACCTTCTATCCGCCGCTGGCCAGCGACCCCGGCACGGCACATCGCGTGCTGTTCGGTGCGCAGTTCGTTTACGTCTCGACCGACGGGATGCTCACCTGGAATCAGCAGAGCACCAGCGATCTGACCAGTGTCTCCTGCGGCAGCACCTTTTGCGACGCGGGCGACGTCGAGTTCTCGCCGGTCGACGACACCAGGGCTTGGGCCTTGGCGATGAACTACCGGGGCGAAGGCTTCGAGATCTCGAACACCACCCAGGCCAACCTGAACAGCGGCGCGACCTGGACCAACCAGACCGCCAACTTCAATTCGGCTGCCGGCGCCAGCGCCAACGTCGCAACGCAGGTCACTGGCGTCACGCCCGACCCGTTCAGCGCCAACACCGCCTACGTGACGATCTCGGGCTTCAAGGCCTCCACCGGCGTGAGCCACGTCTTCAAGACTATCAACTTCGGCTCGAGCTGGAGCGACGTGACCGGCGACCTGCCCGACATCCCGGTGCTGCGCCTGCTGGTGGATAACCAGGACTTAACCGGCAAGACGCTGCTGGCCGCGACCGACATCGGCGTGTTCCGCTCGACCAACGGCGGCGCCAACTGGGTACAGATAAGCCCCAGCACAGCGGGTGGCACGCTACCGGCCCTGCCGGTGTTCGACATCGAACAAAGCGGCAGCGGTGTCATCTACATCGGCACGCACGGCCGGGGAGCGTACAAGCTGATCACGTCGGCGCCGACCCCCACTTCAACTCCTACTGCGACCGCGACATCGACCGCAAGCAAGACCGCAACTGCAACGCCGACAGCGACGGCGACAGCCACCGCAACTTCGACGGCGACCGCCACTGCGACGGCGTCGAGAACCGCGACGGCAACCGCGACGGCAACATCGACTGGATCGGCAACGCCGACCAGGACCGCGACGCCGACGGTAACTGCGACTGCGACCAAGACTGCAACGGCGACTCCCACCGCGACTGGCAGCGGCGCCCCGACAGCGACCGCGACGGCAACGGCGACGGCCACTCAAACGCCGACTGCGACACCGACTCCGATCTCGGAGAAGCTGACTATCAGTCCGCATTCGCTGTCATTCGGAAAAACGGTGACAGTCGAAACTACCAGCAAGCCCAAGACGGTCACGATCAAGAATGCGGGTAAGAAGAAAACAGGTCTGGCGGTGAGTATCGAGAGCGAGAACGCGTCACCGTCGGTGTTCGCGGTGACATCGGGATGCAAAGAAACGCTGGAGCCGGGAAAGAGTTGCAAGGTATCGGTGACCTTCACGCCGACGGACACGACGGAGCAAAGCGGAGCGTTGACCATCAATGACAACGTGATCGGCTCGCCGCAGACGGTGGGGCTGTCGGGAACCGGAAAGGCCCCCAAGAAGAAGAAGTAGGCAGGGAGAAAGCACCGAGCAGAATTAGCGGAACCGCCGAGCCCCCGGTCCCTGCTGTTCCCCATTCTTTAGGGAGCAGGCGTTGAAAATTACTTTTTCAACCGCCTGCTGAATTACAGATCCGCAATCAACAGGCCCGTAAGGTACTAGCCCTCAGCGTGACCGAGCAGCACGGGATGGTCCGGTGCGCTTCCGAATCCCGCCCGCGATGCCTGAGCAAAGTCCGCATTTGCAAACCGCCCGCTCCCGCCGCGAGTTTCTCCGCCCGTCGACGGCGTCCCTTGAGGCTCCCGTCACTTGGTGACATTGTTGGCTAGACCCGCCCGGCGAAGGAGTTGCCGCTGTGGAAAAGCCGACCGTTGACGTGTTGCGAGAGCGTGCCCGTGGTCAGGTCATCACGGTAAGCGACGCGGAGTACGAAGCGGCGCGCAAAGTGTTCAACGGGATGATCGACCGGCGCCCGTCGGTCATCGTGAGGGCCGTCGACGTCGGCGACGTGATGGCGGGCATCGACTACGCCCGCGAGAATGGACTCGATCTATCGGTGCGAGGCGGTTCGCACAGCGTGCCCGGGTTCGGCACCTGCGACGGCGGCGTCGTGATCGATCTGGGCAGGATGAATGGTGTTCGCGTCGATCCTCACCGGCGGACGGCGCGAGCCGAAGGTGGTTGCACGTGGGGCGACTTCAACCACGCCACGTACGCGTTCGGACTGGCGACAACCGGCGGGATCATCGCGAGCACCGGAATAGCCGGCCTCACACTGGGCGGCGGGATCGGCTACCTGTCGCGAGGCTTTGGTCTCTCGCTCGACAACCTGCTGTCCGCGGACGTCGTCACCGCTGATGGGCGATTCGTCCTCGCGAGCGCGAAGGAGAACGAGGACCTGTTCTGGGCGCTGCGGGGTGGCGGCGGCAACTTCGGCGTGGTGACATCGTTCGAG
>DATNJF010000156.1:0-4176 GCA_035604035.1 Allostellaceae bacterium
CCCGAGGACGGTTCTGAACCGCAAGCCGCCCAAGTCCTCTCCGCCGAGGCCGGCCAGCCAAAGAACCCGATCGCCGAGAAATACCAAGGCGGCACCTTCTGCGCCGAGGAATACGACGCGAAGAGCGCGCGCGCGTAGCTACCGCGTCAGTCGCCGCATCGCCTGGTCGATCCCGGCGAGGGTCAGCGGAAACATGCGGTCCTCGACGAGCTCGCGGATCATGCCGATCGACATCGTCCCGCCCCAGTATTTTTCCGGCACCGGGTTGAGCCACACCGCCTGTGCGTAATGTTCGAGGAGGCGGCGCATCCACACGCTGCCCGCCTCGTCGTTCCAACGTTCGACGCTGCCGCCCGGCCGGTCGATCTCGTAGGGGCTCATGCTGGCGTCGCCGACCATCACGACCTTGTAGTGCGGGTCGTAGGTGCGCAGGATTTCCATCGTCGGGATCAGCTCGACATGGCGGCGGCGCGAATCCTTCCACACGCTCTCGTAGAGGCAGTTGTGGAAATAGAAATGGACGAGGTTCTTGAACTCGCCGCGCGCCGCCGAGAACAGCTCATCGCAGACCCGGACATGGTCTTCCATCGATCCGCCGACATCGAGGAACAGCAACAGTTTCTCCGCGTTGTGCCGCTCGGGCACCAGCTTAAGATCGAGCCAGCCCGCATTATTGGCGGTCGATTTGATCGTGTCGGGGATGTCCAGCTCCAGCTCCGCGCCCTCGCGCGCAAACTGGCGCAGCCGGCGCAGCGCGATCTTGATGTTGCGGGTGCCGAGCTCGATCGTGTCGTCGAGGTTGCGGAACTCGCGCCGGTCCCAGATCTTGACCGCGCGGCGGTTCTTGCCCTCGTGTTGGCCGATGCGTACGCCCTTTGGGTTGTAGCCGTGCGCGCCGAACGGCGAGGTCCCGGCGGTGCCGATCCACTTGCTGCCACCCTGGTGCCGGCCTTTCTGCTCGGCAAGGCGCTGGCGTAGCGTCTCCATCAGCTTTTCCCAGCCGCCCAGCGCCTCGATCTGCGCCTTCTCCTGCTCGGTCAGATAGCGCTCGGCCAGCTTGCGCAGCCACTCCTCGGGCAGTTCGGTTATCGGGTCGGTCGGGGTTTCGAGCCCCTTGAAGCAGTGCCCAAACACCCGGTCGAAACGGTCGAGATAGCGCTCGTCCTTGACGAGGGTCGCGCGTGACAGGAAATAAAAATCGTCGATGTCGTAATCGGCGACGCCTTCCCGCATCGCCTCCATTAAGGTCAGATACTCACGCAGCGAGGTCGGCACTTTCGCCGCACGCAGTTCGAGGAAGAAGGAGGTGAACACGGCGCTAGCCGCGCTCGCGCCTATTCAAGAAGGCCAGACGCTCAAACAGGTGCACGTCCTGTTCGTTCTTCAAGAGCGCGCCGTGCAGTGGCGGGATCAGCTTCTTGGGATCGCGCTGGCGCAGCGTCTCGGGCGAGATGTCTTCGACCAGCAGCAGCTTCAGCCAGTCGAGCAGTTCCGAGGTCGATGGTTTCTTTTTTAGCCCCGGCACCTCGCGAACATCGAAGAAGATCGTCAGCGCCTCCTGCACGAGGTCTTGCTTAAGCCCGGGGAAATGCACCTCGACAATCCGTTCCATCGTCTCGCGGTCGGGGAAGCGGATGTAGTGAAAGAAGCAGCGGCGCAGGAACGCGTCGGGCAGCTCCTTCTCGTTGTTCGAGGTGATCATCACGATCGGCCGCTGCCTTGCCGAGATGGTCTTGCGCAGCTCGTAGACGAAAAACTCCATCCGATCGAGCTCGAGCAGCAGGTCGTTGGGGAACTCGATGTCGGCCTTGTCGATCTCGTCGATCAGCAGCACCGGCGCTGTGTCGGCCTCGAACGCGTCCCATAGCTTGCCGGGCTTGATGTAGTTGGCGATGTCGTGCACGCGTTCGTCGCCGAGTTGTCCGTCGCGCAGCCGCGACACCGCATCGTATTCGTAGAGGCCCTGCATCGCCTTCGTGGTCGATTTGATGTGCCAGGTGATCAGCTCCTTGCCGATCGCCTTCGCGACCTCATGCGCAAGGATGGTTTTTCCCGTCCCCGGCTCGCCCTTGATGAGGAGGGGCCGCTCCAGCGCGATCGCGGCGTTGACCGCGACCTGCAAATCCTGCGTTGCCACGTAAGTTTCGGTGCCCTCAAAGCGCTGCATGTGCCGGTAACCCGTTGCCGTTACGCCAAATGACATACCGTGCGTCGCCGCGACTTACCAGCGCAGCAAACGCCATGCCGCCCCTCGCGGAACGGATACGACGTCAGGTGATGGAAGGGCGGGCGCTAATGCGCCCTACGGTTAGGCGTGCTCGCGCGGGCGGTCGGCGGCAGTGGCCGTCGGAGCGGCGGTCGCGGCCGGAGGCGGCGTGACCTGTGCCGCCGGAGTTGCCGTCGTGGCCGTCTCGTCCTCTTCCTTCATGCCGGATTTGAAGGCTTTGATCCCTTTGGCGAAATCGCCCATCACCCGGGGCAGCTTGCCGGCGCCGAACAGCACCAGCACGATGGCCAGCACGACCAGCCAATGGACTATACTCATCGAACCCATCTTCGACCCCGGCAGCTTGCGAATATTTAGTCTAGCAGATTATGCGCCCGCCAGCGAATCGCTGCGCTTTCGACGATTGTGCTAGGACTTCGTGCCGGATCGCCAAACTTCAAGCCTCATATCAGGAGCCTTTACCGATGACCTACGTTCCGCCCCGCCATCCAGGCGAATGGGAGAAAGAAGAATTGCCCAGCCTGGAAGCCGCGGCAGCTTGGGCGGCCGAGAACGAAACCCCCTGGAGCCGCGACCTCGCCGTCGAGATTCCGCGGCAATTCGAGGAGCAACCGCCGTGGAACGAGGTGCTGGGTCCGGTGCGGCCGCGCGGCGGGCCGAACGGGCTCGTCCTGCGCGGTGGGCGCATTGTCGCCGAGTGGGGCAATACCTTCCAGATCGATCAGACGTTCAGTGTCGCCAAAAGCTATCTCTCGATCCTCGCTGGGCTGGCCTTCGACCGCGGCATGATCCGCGACGTCCATCAGCCGGTTTGCTGCGTGGTCGATGACGGCGGGTTCGAGGGGCCGCACAACGGCAAGATCACCTGGCACCATTTGCTGCAGCAGACCTCGGAATGGGAAGGGACCCTGTGGGACAAGCCGGACCTCATCGATCGCAACCGGGTGGCTGGCGGCGGTCCGAGCAGAGGCGCGAAGAAAGGTACGCATCGCGACCTCGCCGAGCCGGGCGGGTTCTGGGAATACAACGACGTCCGGGTCAACCGCTTGAGCCTGGCGCTGATGATGCTGTGGCGCCGCCCGCTTCCGGAGGTATTCCGCGAGCTGATCATGGACCCGATCGGCGCCTCATCCGACTGGGAGTGGCACGGCTACCGCAATTCGACGATCACCGTGGGCGGTAAGCCGATGCACTCGGTCGCCGGCGGCTCGCATTGGGGCGGCGGCGTCTTTATCCACGCCCGCGACCAGGCTCGGATCGGCCTGTTGATGCAGCGCGGCGGGCTGTGGGGCGGCAAGCGCGTCTTGTCCGAGGACTGGATCGCGCGCTGCCGCGTGCCCTGCACGCTGAACCCCAGTTACGGCTACCTCTGGTGGCTCAACACCGGCCGGATCCGTTATCCGAGCGCGTCGGTCGGCAGTTACTTCGCGATGGGCGCCGGCGGCAATTTGACCTGGATCGATGCCCAACATGACCTCGCCGCAGTGTTGCGCTGGACCGCTCCCGCCGCCGCTGACCAATTCATGGCTCGGGTGATGGCGGCGATTGTCTAAGGTTTGGTCCTTTCTCGTTGCAGCCACGCTGATTTGCCGTTAACCGATCGTCCCATGGCCGCGGGCAATCTCGTACAGGGCGCGCTCTTCACCGTGATGGTGGTGCGCGCCGCCATGCTGCGCGACTCGGACTTCGAGCATGAATTAGCGCAGCAGATCGGCCGCAGCCCGCGCTTTTTCCAGAACGCGCCGGTGGTGCTCGACCTGCGCGGGGTCGAGAATTTCACCGAGGCGGCGGAGTTCGAGAGAGTTAGGGACAAGCTGCGGGCGCTGACGCTGACCATGGTCGGCGTCCAGAACGCTCAGCCGGCGCAGCTGGAAGCGGCGACCGGGGCGGGGTTCGCCAGCTTCGCGCCCAACGCCAGCACACAGCCGCGCGCGGCAGGGCCCGCCACC
>DATNJF010000157.1:0-9778 GCA_035604035.1 Allostellaceae bacterium
CGCTCGCTGTTCATCATCGTGAACATGCATTCAAGGCCGCGATGTTCCTCGCCGATGCGCCAGCCGATCGCGCCCTCAGCTTCGCCAAAGGACATCACGCAGGTCGGCGAGGCGTGGATGCCGAGCTTCTCTTCGAGCCGCAAGGTACGGACATCGTTGCGCTCGCCCGGGCGACCCGCGTCGTCGAGCAGGAATTTCGGCACCAGGAACAAGGAGATGCCGCGGCTGCCCGGCGGGGCGTCGGGGAGGCGCGCCAGCACCATGTGGACGATGTTGTCGGAGAAGTCATGGTCGCCGTAGGTGATGAAGATCTTCTGCCCGGTGATCCGGTAGTGCTCGCCCCAGCGCGCATCCTTCGACGGCACGGCGCGGGCCCTGAGTGCGCCGAGATCAGAGCCCGCCTGCGGCTCGGTCAGGTTCATCGTGCCCGGCCATTCGCCCGAGACCAGTCTGTCGAGATAGAGCCGCTTCTGTTCGGGCGAGCCGTGCGTTCTCAAAAGCTCGACCGCGCCGCTGTTCAAGAGTGGGCACAGCGCCCAGGCCATGCAGGCCGAGTTCCACATCTCGGTGAGCGGCACCGCCAGCGCCAGCGGCAATCCTTGGCCTCCGATCTCGGGCTCGCAGGTCAGCCCGTTCCACCCGCCCTCGACGAATTTCTTGTAGGCCTCGCGAAACCCGGGTGGGGTGCGGACGACGCCGTTTTCGAGCACGCTGCCGATGCGGTCGCCCGGCTGGTTGAGCGGCGCCAGCTCGTTCTCGGCGAACTTCGCCGCCTCGCCCAGCACCGCGTCGGCGACCTCGGCAGCATCGTCCGGCAGATTGCCGAACGCATCGAGCACAAGGCGCATATCGGCGAGCGGTGCGGCGTAGGTCATCGGCGTTCCCTCAAAGGCCCGGCTAGCATAGCCGATCGCTGCCGGCGCGACATTCGCGCTATCATCGCCGGCGCTTTACAGGGAGGACATGGAATGGCCGATTTCTCGGGGAAGACGGTGCTGGTGACGGGCGGCGGCAGCGGCATCGGCGCCGCGACTTGCCGCCAGTTTGCGGCGGCAGGCGCCAACGTCCATGTCATCGACCGGGACGGCGCCGCGGCCGAGAAGGTCGCGGCCGAGATCGGGCACAACGCCAAAGCTGCCGGTCATGCGCTTGACGTCGCCGATGGGCCGGGCTTCGCCAAGCTGGCGAGCGATATCGCGTCGTCCTCTGGCGGGATCGACGTGCTGGTCAATTGCGCCGGCACGATCACGCAGAAGACGCTGGGGACGATGACCGCGGCTGAATGGCAGCGCGTGATCGACGTCAATCTCGGTGGCACGTTCAATGCGATCCAGGCGGTGCTGCCGCACATGAAAGCGAAGGGCGGCGGCGCGATCGTCAACATCGCGTCGATCGCTGGGCGGCGCATTTCGTTTGGGGGCGGGGCCAATTACTCGGCGTCGAAAGCCGGGGTGCTCGGCCTCACCCGCCACGCCGCCTACGAGCTGGCGCCGGACCACATCCGGGTTAACGCGGTCTGCCCCGGCCCGACCGCGACCCCGTTCGCCGGCGTCGCACCGACCCTCGAGCAAAAGGCGCAGCGGGCAAAGAAGATCCCGCTCGGCCGCATGGTCGAGCCCGAGGACATCGCCGACGCGGTGCTGTTCCTCGCCAGCCCAGCGGCGAGCATGGTCACCGGCATCGCCCTCGACGTCGATGGCGGGGTCCTGATTAGCAACGACATCCCCTACGAAGATTATTTCGCGAGGATGAAATAGCCAGCGAGCGTTATACGAGCAGTTCTTTGACCTGTTCCGGTGTCAGGAACCGGGTCTTGGCGCCGCGCAGCATCAGATAAAGCTTGGCGGTCTCCTCCAGCTCCTCGACCGCGTTGACCGCGGCGTCGAGGCTCGACCCGGCGACGACCGGGCCGTGATTGGCGAGCAGCACCGCGTGGTGTTTCGAGGCGAAGCCGCGCACCGCCTCGGCCAGCGCCATATCGCCCGGCTTGTAGTAGGGCACCAGCGGCAGCCGGCCGACCCGCATCACGTAATACGCGGTGATCGGCGGCAGCACGTCGTGCGGGTCGATTTCGGCAAGACACGACACCGCGACCGAGTGGGTCGAGTGTAGATGCACGACCGCACCGGTGTCGTTGCGCTCCTCGTACATGACGCGGTGCAGGAAGCCCTCCTTGGTCGGCGGATCACCGCCCACGAGCTTGCCGCTGTCGTCGAGCTTCGACAGCCGCGCCGGGTCGAGCCGGCCGAGCGAGGCGTTGGTCGGAGTCATCAACCAGCCGCCCTCGACCCTGACGCTGAGATTGCCCGACGAGCCGGCGGTAAGGCCGCGCTCGAAGATCGATGCGCCTAGCGTGCAGATCGCCTCGCGTGCCTTAGCGTCGCTCATGCCGTCGCCTCATCCAATGCGGTGAAGGCGCGCGGAAAGAAATCGGGCGCGCCGAAATTGCCAGATTTCAAGGCCAGCGCCAGCGCCGGCTCGTTGAGGCTGACGGTCCACGGCACGCCGGGGTCGATCTGCCGGCCAATGCGGAGGCCGGTGACCCCGAGCGCCTGGACCACCGCGCCTGCGGTTTCGCCGCCGGCCACAACCAGGCGGCGTACCCCGCGCGCGACGAGCCCCTCGGCGATACCGGCGATGATGCCCTCGACCAGTGCACCTGCCCGCTCGCGGCCGAGTTTTTGCTGGACCTCGGCGACGCTTTCGGGCGGCGCGGTCGCGGCGAATAGGATAGGCTCGTCGCCGAGCTTGTCGGACGCCCAGGACAGCGCCTGCTCGGCGACGTTTTGCCCCGCGGCGGCAGCGAGCGGATTGATGATGAAGGCCGAAAACCCGGCAGTGATCATATGGGCGACCTGGCCGCGTGTGGCTTCCGAGCATGAGCCCGACAGCACCGCCGCTTTGCCCGCGATCCGCGGCAGGATATCGGCGCCGCCACCGTCGCCGATGAGCCCGGCGCGGCGGAAATTCTCGGGCAATCCCAGCGCGATCCCCGAGCCGCCGGTGATCAACGCAAAATCCTTCGCCGCCTCGCCGATCGCCTCGAGGTCGCGGTCGGCGATCGCATCGACGATCGCGTGGCGGAAGCCGTCCTGCTTGAGTTTGGCGAAGGCGTCGGCAATGGCGGCCGCCCCTTGGGCGACGGCCGCGTGTTGGACCAGCCCGACCTTGCCGCGGCTCTGGCGCTGCAGCACCCGTACCAGCGAGGGGTCACGCATGGGGGTCAGCGGGTGATCTTTCATCCCCGATTCAGACAGCAGCACATCGCCGACGAGCAGATAGCCCTTAAAGATCGTCCGTCCGAGGGTGGGGAAGGCGGGACAATAGAGCGTGAAACCCGAGCCGAGCGCGTCGAGCAGCGCCTCCGCGACCGGGCCGATATTGCCCTCGTCGGTCGAGTCGAAGGTCGAGCAATATTTGAACAGGATCTGCCGCGCGCCGGCGTTCTGGAGCCAGGCCAATGCCTTGAGGCTCATCGACACCGCCTCGCCCGCTGGGATGGTACGGCTCTTCAGGGCGATCACCACCGCTTCCGCGTCCGGGATTGGCGTATTTCCGCCCGGTACGTCGATCAGCTGCACGGTCTTCATGCCGCGCCGCACGAGCGTGTTGCAGAGGTCGGTCGCGCCGGTGAAATCGTCGGCGATCGCTCCCAGCACCACGCTCATTCGCCCTCCGATCCTGCGCCGGCGAGAGTAGCTGTCAACGGCCGAAGCCGCAAACAGGCCAGGGAGTTCAATGGATGTCGGAGAAGGTTACCTTCGCCTGGCAGAACCCCGGCATATCCGGCAGCGGCGTCTCTGAATGTGAAATCACCCGGCTGTCGTAGTAATAGGGCCGCACATCGGCGGGCAATTTGCAGCCCTGGAATGCGTAATAGAGAACCGCCGGTTCGGATCGGATGGCGCTGGTCGCGATGTAGCCGATCAACGCGCGCTCGGCGGTGTGGAAGCCGTTCTTCCACAGATGAACCTTGGGCAGGCGCGGCGTGTAGTCGGGCAGGGCGACTTCGTCCCAGACCTCGCCATAGCGCGGATCGACCATGTGCTTGAGCCAGAAATCGTTGGTTTTCGGGATGGAGGTCAGCAGATCGGGGTTGCCGATGCCGAAGGTCAGCGCCGCCTGATCCAGCTCGGCGGCCATCCACCAGGTGCTGGTGCGGTTGATATTGTCAGATGCGGCGCCGCAGGTCGGCTGGGTCGCCCACGAGCCCGTCGCCGGCAAGAATGAACGCGCGAGGATGCCCGGCGTTTTGTCGCGGGCAAAGCTCACCAGGCCGGCGTCGTTGACCACGCGGCCGATGAAATACAGCATCCAGTAGGTCTTGATCGTGTGGCCGAAATCGGTGTCGTCACGGGCGAACACGCAATCGCCGCTCTTGGCTTTCGCATCGAGCAGCCCGAGGAACATAGTTGAGGCCGGATCGTAAAAGCGGCCGCGCATGATCTGGGCGATCTGCGTCAACTCGGCGCTCCACCGCTTCTGGTCTGGCTGCGGCAGCAACGGGGTCAGCAAGAGCATGTAGGCATTGGCCTGATCGAGTTGGGAAACCAGCTCGATCCGATCGGCTTCCCAGCCCTTCAGCGCCTGGCGGTAGAGACCCAAATGCGGGTCGTAATAATGCTGCCGGATATAGCTCTCGATGCGCAGCATCGGCGGCAGCAGGTCGGCCTCCCGCGTCAGGTAGTAATAGAAGGACAGCCCGACCAGGGAATACGCCAGATCCTGGCTGGTCTGGTCGTCCGGATCGACGGCGGGCTTGCCATTCACCCAATAAGAGATGACGTCGCCGGTCGTCTTGTTCACCGCATGGTCGAGGATGTAGCTGACGCCGGCGCGTGCCCAGAGCAGGTATTTCGGGTCGCCGGTCAGATGATAGGCGACGCCGTAGAGATAGATCTGCCGCGAGATCATCCGGACGTATTGCCGGCCGACGGCGCTGCGGATCCAATCGGGAGCGGCCAGAAATTCCGCGCACGGCGCCTGCGGATCGGTTATCGAGCCGTCATTGCAGCGAAAGGTGGGAAAGCTTCCTACCGGCTCGCCCAACGCTGCTTGCGTTTCCCAGAACGGCAGGATGTCGTGCTCGAAGTGCTGCTTCCAGTCCGCGGCGGACGGCAGATTATCGACCGCCGCCCGTTGCGGTTGCGCCAGCGCCGGCACTGCGGCGAGGGTCGCCAGCGCGATCAGGATGCGCTGTAGCGCGTGCCATATGGACATCGGCGTTTGCCTCCTAGCCCTCGGACGATCTCGGTTAACGACTAGCTCTTGGTCGCGCGCCTGTGAAGCTAGGCGTGGCACGCAGCCGCCATCGGCCACCCGGGGAGTCGTGGGTCACCGCTTTTGTCACGCCGCCGGCAATGCTATCGTCGCCTCACAACAAAATGGTTTGCCGGCCTCGACCAGCAGACCCGAACGGGAGGATTGTCGATGACCACAGCTGAAATCGCTGCTGTCCCGCTCTCTGACCTCGACCACCGCGCCCAGCTGCGCCGCGCGGTGATCGCCAGTACGGTCGGCACGACCATCGAGTGGTACGATTTCCTGCTCTACGGCCAGATGGCCGCGATAGTCTTCGCGAAGCTGTATTTTCCGTCTTCTGACCCCCTGACAGGTACGCTGCAGGCGTTCGCCGTCTTCGCGGTCGGCTTCGTGGCACGGCCGATCGGCGCCGCGATCTTTGGGCATTATGGCGATCGTATCGGCCGCAAGGCGGCCTTGATCGCGACACTGCTGCTAACCGGCTTGTCGACTTTCCTGGTCGGATGCGTGCCCTCCTATGACCAGATCGGCATCTGGGGCGCGGTCGTGATGGTCGTCCTGCGCTTGATTCAGGGGATCGGTGTCGGCGGCGAATGGGGCGGCTCGGTCTTGTTGGCGATGGAGTGGGCGCGCACGAGCAAAAACCGCGGGCTCATCGCGTCCTGGCCGCAATTTGGCGGGCCGGCCGGTTTCTTCCTTGCGAACCTGGCGATCCTGGCGTTCAGCCAGATGTCGGGAGATCAGTTCCTCAGCTGGGGCTGGCGGATTCCATTCCTGCTCAGCATCGTCATGGTCGGAATTGGGTTGTGGATCCGGCTCGGCATCCTCGAGACGCCGGTCTTCAAGGAAGTCATCGCCAAAGAGCGGGTCGCGCGCGCGCCGGTCGTCGAAGTCTTCAAGCGCCAGCCGAAGGAAATTATCCTCACCGCCCTCGCGCGGATGGGGCAAATGGCTCCCATCTTCATCTACATCGCCTTCGTTTTCCCCTACGGTATCCAGGTCGTCCACCTCTCGCGTGACTTCCTGCTGGTGGTTCTGCTGATCGGATCGTTCATGTCGTTCTTCACGATCCCGTTGTCCGGCTACCTGTCGGACAAGCTCGGCCGCAAGCAGGTCTACATTTTTGGTGCGGCAGCCACCGGGCTCTTTGCCTTCGCGTACTATGCTTTGTTCAACACCGCCATACCGGGATTGATCATCCTGGCGACCCTGATCGCGTTCTTTTTCCACGACATGATGTGGGGGCCGCTGGCGGCGCTGACCGCGGAGTGTTTCACCCCGCGCCTGCGCTATAGCGGGGCGTCAATCGGCTTTCAGCTCGCCGCGGTGTTCGCCGGCGGGCCGGCGCCGCTGGTCGCGACGGCGCTGCTCGCCGCGACTGGGTCGGGCTATGTGATCGCGCTCTACATTTTCGGTTGTGCGATCGTCAGCATCGCCGCGACGGCGGCGCTGCCGAACAACAGGGATCGCGATTTCGCGCAGGATCACATCTGATATTGATCTGGGCTTGGTACCTCGTGGTGTCCCAGCGCATTGCCTCCGACTTGGCTTGCCGCCGCTTTATTCGCGGTGCAAGATTCGATCTAATCGTTTCTTGCTGGCCTGATACGTAAAAATACGTATTGGTTGCCGGCCGGCTGGCGCCGAGAGTCCATAAGCCCTACGCTTCGTGAGGGTATCGCAACGCAGGCAACGGGATCCCATCATTGCGGAGGAACCTATGAGCGGTCACGGTCATCACAGCCCAACGGAAATTCGCGCCAAGCTCAACCATCCGATCATCGATGGCGACGGCCATTGGGTCGAGTACGATCCGGTGTTCGCCGAACAGATGCGCAAAGTCGGTGGCGACAAGGCGGCCGATGGGTTTCTCGCCTCGATGGCGGTGACCCGCGATTCACTGCTGCTCAGCGTCGAAGAGCGCCGCCGCCGCCGGGTTTCGATGCCAGGCTTCTGGACCCGCCAGACCGGCAACACCTACGACCGCGCCACGGCGATGATCCCGCATCTGCTCTACGAGCGGCTCGACGAGATCGGCTCGGATTTCACCATCGTCTACCCGACGGCGGGTCTGCGCCTCCCGCGCATCAAGGACGACGAGACGCGGCGCGCGGTGATTCGCGCTTACAACATCGTGTCGGCCGGCTATTTCAAGGATCTCGGCGACCGCATGACCCCGGCGGCGATCATCCCGATGCACACGCCGGACGAGGCGATTGCTGAGCTCGAATTCGTCACCAAGCAACTCGGCTCCAAGGTCGGCATGTTCGGCAGCGCCATGCCGCGCCAAACCGACTCGGTGTCGAAGGGCAATGTGGATGCCGACCGTCTCGCCGTCTGGTACGAGGTGTTCGGTATCGATAGCCTCTACGACTATGACCCGGTCTGGGCGAAGTGCCGCGAGGTCGGCATCGCGCCGACCTTCCACAGCGCCGGCAGCAACCAGGCGCTGCGCAATTCGCCGACCAACTTCACCTACAACCACATCGGCCATTTCGCCGATGCCGGCCACGCCGCGGCCAAGGGTATTTTCCTCGGCGGTGTCACCCGGCGCTTCCCGGAACTGCGCTTTGCCTTCCTCGAAGGCGGCGTCGGCTGGGGTGCCCAGTTGTGGGGCGATCTGATGGAGCATTGGGAGCGGCGCAACGCCAGGGCGCTCGAAAACATGCGTCCCGACAAGCTCGACCGGAAGCTGTTGATGGAGATGGTCGAGAAGTACGGTTACAAGGAGCACGCGGCGGCGCTCAAGGCGCGCGACGGCTGGCCCGATCCGGAACTTCAGATGACCGGCGGCATCGACGACCTCGACGACTTCTCGGCTTGCAAGATCACCCGTAAGCAGGACTGGATCGATCTCTACGCGACGCCGTACTATTTCGGCTGCGAGGCCGACGACCGGATGAATGCGGTCGCCTTCGGCAAGGGCAACCCGTTCGGCGCTCAGCTCAACGCGATCTACAGCTCCGATATCGGGCATTTCGACGTGATCGACATGCGCGAGCCGCTGGCGGAAGCCTACGAGCTGGTCGAGGACGGCCACATCACCGCAGACAATTTCCGCGACTTCACCTTCACCAACTCTGTGAAGCTGTGGGGCACGCAGAACCCGAACTTCTTCAAGGGCACGGTCGTGGAGAAGGAAGCCGCCGCGGTCTTGAAGGCGGCGCAGCAGCCTGTCCTGCAGGACGCCGCGAAGTAACACGGTTTGTTATCGGTAGGGCGGGTCTCTCGACCCGCCCTACGCTTTTCAAATAACCTTGCGTTCGCGCAACTGGCGGACCTCGTCGACGCTGTAGCCGGCGAGGCTCAAGATGTCGTCGCTGTGCTCGCCGAGCAGCGGCGCGCGGCTGGGTGCGATCGGCGAGTCCGATAGACGCACCGGGCTGAGGATCGTGGCGAACCGGCCGCGGGTCGGATGGTCGAGCTCGCGGATCGTGCCGCGCTCGCGCAAATGCGGGTCGGCCAACACCTCCGCCGTGTCGAGCACCGCGCCGCAGGGGATGCCGCGCCCGGCGAAGGTCTGCATCACGTCGCGTTTGTCGCGCGAGCGCGTCCAGCCCTCGATGACCTCGGTCAGAGCCGCGCCGTTGCGCGAGCGCGCCGCCGCGGTCTTGAAACGCTCATCCTCCTTCAGCTCCGGGCGGCCGATCGTATCCATCGCCGCGTAGAACATCTCCGGATTGTCGGGCGGCACTATCAGGTAGACCGCGTCGTTGGGGCCGCCGCCGGCGCAGCGGATCAGATCGGAGTAGCCGCCGGTCGCCGAACGGTTGCCGCTGCGCCCGAGCGGCTTTCCGGTCGCCAGCGTGCCGGTGTACTTGACCCGGGTGAGGTTGAGCACCGCCTCCTGCATCGCCACCTCGACCAGCTGGCCGGTGCCGGTGCGCCCGCGCTGCACCAGCGCGGCGAGGATGGCGATGGCGAGGTGCATGCCGGTGCCGGAATCACCGATATTGGCGCCGTTGACCAAGGGCGGGCCGTCGGTTTCGCCGGTGACGCTCATCGCCCCGGAGGTCGCCTGGGCGACCGGCTCGAAGCATTTGAACCCGCTATAGGGGCCGTAGGAGCCAAAACCCTTGACCGAGGCATAGACCGCGCGCGGGTTCAATGCCTTCACCGCCTCGTAGCCCAGCCCGAGCCGCTCCATGACGCCCGGCCCGAGATTCTCGGCGACGATGTCGCATTCCTTGATCAGCCGGCGGAC
This sequence comes from Allostellaceae bacterium, assembly GCA_035604035.1. Classification (GTDB taxonomy): domain Bacteria; phylum Pseudomonadota; class Alphaproteobacteria; order ATCC43930; family CGMCC-115725; genus DATARH01. The sequence continues at coordinate 9,467 of DATNJF010000157.1, forward strand.
GATCTCCTTGCCGTCGTCGGTCTTTAGATCGACCGCGATGCTGCGCTTGTTGCTGTTGAGCAGCAGGAAGAAAAAGCTGTCGATCTCGGGATTGTCCATGTTCCACAGCCGGCGCGCGCGGTCGCCGTGCGGCGGACGCTCGATCTTGATCACGTCGGCGCCGAGCCAAGCCAACATCTGGGTGCAACTGGGGCCGGCCTGGTCGTGGGTGAAATCGATGACGCGGATGCCTTCGAGCGCCTGACCCATGGTTACCCCTCCCTCGCTTCTATTATCCGTTCATCGGCGGGTCTTCGAATTCCCCACGCCGCC
>DATNJF010000158.1:0-3647 GCA_035604035.1 Allostellaceae bacterium
CAGCTCCCGAGGTGTTCGTGCCAGCCCTCGCCGCATGGCCGGCTGTGCAACCCCGACCAGCTCCGCAGGCCATGCTCCCGCTGGTGCCAAAGCCAGCCCTAAACTAACATTCAAACCGGACCACCAAGAGGGGGCCGGTCACTTGCCAGCCAGGGGTTGAGCTACGACACGTTACAAGGCCGCACTGCGGGTGATGTGATGACGCGAAAGGTCTACTCGGTAGACGAAGACGCGCCCCTTTCGGAAATCGCCGAGCTGCTAGAGCGTCGTCATATCAAGCGCGTGCCAGTACTCAGGAACGGCAAACTCGTCGGTATTGTGAGCCGTGCCAACCTGCTCCATGGGTTAGCGAGCACCATCATCGAGCATCACGAACCAGGTGCCGCGAAGGATCGCCAACTCCGGGGCGAACTGACCAAACTGCTACTGGACAAGCACGAACTAGATGGGGTTTTGGTCAACGTGACGGTGCGCGATGGCAACGTAAGGCTTTGGGGCAAGGTCGAGAACGCCGCTGCGGTCGCGCTGGCCGAAAGCGCAGCGAAGAGCTTGGCAGGCGTCAAGTCGGTCGAAAACAATCTTGGCCCAGGGCCGATGTCGGGAATTCCCGTTTGATTTGCAGGGGGCTAGCCCTTCTTGACGGCGGCCCACGCGACCCGATGGGCGATCTCTTCCTGCTCTCGCGGCCCTCTATCTGGGTAGGACTGCCACGCTACGTTGAATGCGGCGGGGAATATCTCCTGCGCGTGCCAAGGCAGGCGTTGGATCGACTGCGGGAGATCGTCGAGCGTCGCGTACGGCATGGAGAGCCTAGCCCTCCGGCGTTTCCGCTCCGCGCTGCAGGACTTGGATCAGCTGCCGGGTCACCAGCGCGCCGGCGTGCAGACGCTCTACGGTCGGCAGAAACGCGTCGATCTTTGCGTCGCTATCGGTGATTTCTACAACAACCGCCAGGTCGTAGGAGAAGCTCCGCCAAGTTTCGTGGATTATGGCCCGATCTCCCTTAGCCGGTGGTGCCGCGAATGACCTTGGCGCCGGCGAGTTTTGCCTCGCGGGCCTCCCGGATGATCGCCTCGTACAGCGGGCGACCTTCATAGGTGTCGTCGTCGCTGATCAGGATTCGTAGTGATGTTGCCTCGGTCCAATTGGCCATCACTGCCTCCGCCGCTCGTCCCTGCGACCCCGGCTTCGACGGCCTGACCCATCAGGCAATCTGCAATCTGATCACTGGCCTGTCGCTGGTGATTGATCTGGGTCAAGGCGGACGGTCACGCTTTCGCCGAGCGTGCGCCATCGATTTGACCGCTCCGAGGGCCCATGAGGCTCCAAGCTGGCCGCATTCTAGGAAAGGCATCAGCAATGACAGGCAACAACCGTCCTTCGCTCAGAGGCGCGCTCGATCCGCCACCCAGATTGAGTAGCTCAAGACCGAGTCCGCGATGCGCGCAGGCGCGGAAAATCCAGGCCGCATGCGCAATTGCGTGCGGCCATTGGCCGGGATCGGTCTGCTGCGAGCCGACATGAAACGAGACACCAACAGGATCAAGTCCACGCTTCTCCGCCTCGATCAGGAGATCTGCCGCGACATGCGCTTCGCATCCGAACTTGCGCGATAGCGGCCACTCCGCGCCACGGTTTTCGATCAGCAACCGGCAAAACACGCGGGAGCCGGGTGCCCGGCGCGCCAGCTTGTCGAGCTCAGCGAGGCTGTCGAAAGCGAAGAGACCGATGCCGGAAGCGGCGGCATCGGCGATCTCGTTTTCGCGCTTGATCGTGTTCCCGAACGACAGCCGTTCCGCGCTGATGCCCGCTTCGCGACAACGCGTCAACTCGCCTTCGCTGGCGATGTCGAAGCTAGCGCCAAGCGCCGCCAACGCGCAGATCACTGGCGCTGCGGGATTCGCCTTAACGGCATAGTAGATCGCGGCCGCCGGCAGCAGACGCTGAAGCTCCCATAGCGTTGCCGCACGACGTCAAGATCTATGGCGATATAGGGCGTCCGCGGTTCAGGGCTCGGCACAGACCCGCTGCCATCCTTCCACCGAATCTCGTCGATCTCCGACATCGCTCAATGGCCCGGCAAGAGCGAATAGGCAGCAAGCGCCAGCTCGGCGACAATCAGCGCGACAATGTACCACTCGACCCGAAGGCTGCTGCGCGTCTGCTCCAGGCTCAGCAGCGTTTCTACCGTGCGCGACACGATTTCGAGCTTGCGATCGATCGCGCGGCCGCGCTCGCGCAGCTCATATTCGTCGGCCAGCCGCATATACAGCCGGTCAAGCTCAGGGTGTTCCCAGACAAGCTCCGGTTTTTCGCCGGTCTCGACGCGGCCGACCATCCTCTGCTGCATCAACAGCACGTTGCCGATGTGCTGCAGCAGAACCTTCCCCGGAACGCCGGCACGACCCTTCTTACGTAACGTCGCGGCAAGCGGCTCAATGTGGTCGAAAATCGCCGCCGCCCTTGTTTCGTAGTGCGAAAGGATGAGGTTTTTCGCCAGAACATCAGCGACCAATTGCAGGCGCTCGATCGTCCGGTCGCGTAACACTATATTGCCCACGGCATCGACGAGCTGATCCGTGTCGGCGCGCACCAGTACTTGCAAATCTTCGCGCTCGACTGCCTCGAACTTGTCGATCAATAATGGATCGAGCGAGATGAGAAACCGCTCCGCCGCGGTTTCCGAGCTTTCAAACAGGACGACCGCGCCGTAGCGAAATACGACCGCGACGCCGCCATCTTGGATGGCAAGGGAGAGGGGTGCCGTGGCGAGCGCACCATCGCGCTCGAGAATGCGAGTGTCGAGGCGCTCGCCGAGCAGGAACGCACGGACGGGGATGATCTGGACACGCTCTTCCGGGGACGGCACTGGCCCGTGATCATCCACCGCGGTGGTCGCAACCCCGGGTGCGGACAGGGACAGGCCGCGGACGTGCGATTAGCCCAGCGCCGAGACCGAGGATCGACAGCAAGAGCAGCGTCGTAGCCATCAGCGGAACCTCCGTGCGTCACAAATCATTCGAACGCCAGCCGACCATGCCCCGCTTAGACGATGCGTGGCGGAGTCCGCGTTCAGCGCGCTCTAACATCGCAGCTGCTGGGCGATAGACAGCGCACCTTTCGTCAAGCTTAAGCTACATCGCCATGTCCGCTTCGGGAGCGCGTTCCCTCGCCGGTTCGGGGATCTCCGTCATGGTCGCCTCGGTCAAGAGGAGGACGCTGGCGACCGAAACGGCGTTTTCGAGGGCGATACGGACGACCTTGGTAGGATCGATAATGCCGGCTTCGACCAGATCGACATACTCCTTGCGCCCGGCGTCGAAGCCGTAATTGCCCTTGCCCTCAATCATACGAGCGACCACGACGCCGCCGTCGACCGCGGAATTCTCAGCAATTTGGTGGGTTGGCGCGTCGAGGGCGCGCCTCAGGATCTGCACACCCGTGCGTTCGTCGCCCTCGCATTTGGTCTCCTCGTCGGCTACCGCATCGATGCAGCGCAGCAGCGCCAAGCCGCCGCCCGGGACGATCCCTTCGGCTACCGCCGCCTTGGTTGCGCTGATCGCGTCGTCGAGCGCCTCCTTCCGCGATTTCATCTCGGCTTCCGACGGTGCGCCGACGCGAACCACGGCGACCCCGCCCGATAGCTT
>DATNJF010000159.1:0-4573 GCA_035604035.1 Allostellaceae bacterium
CACTCTCAAAGAGCGACGGTCGCTAGCCAGACGCCCATGGGATCTTTCGGCGCATAGCCGTCACCGGCCCCAGCGATCGGGAAATGGCCGCTGTCCACCACGCAGCGACATTCAAACAGAGATACTACCCTCGCGTTGGCAAAACCTAGACCGGCGGCTTATATTTATCGCCTAGAGACAAGCGAACCCGAAGGAGCAGAACGATGGCGGATGGCACCACTCCAATCGTCCCGGAGGCTCCCGCTGAGGCGGTGACCCCGGGCGGCATCAACCATCTCGTCATCAACGTCCGCGACATCGAGGAGTCGCACAAATTCTGGACCGAGATGCTCGGCTTCAAGCAGGTCGCCTACTCGAAGCGCCGCAACGGCAAGATGCGCTTTTATTCGGGCGATCATGACGGCCGCATGAACCACCACGACATCGCGCTGTGCGAGAACCCGAACCTGCCGAAACCGCCGGCCGAATGGTCGATGTTTGACCAGCCGGTGGCGATCAACCACATCGCCATCGTGCTGCCGAACCGCGAGGCTTGGCTCAAGCAGCTCGCCTATCTGCGCTCGAAAGGGGTCAAGTTCCAGCGCCGGGTCAACCACGGCATGACCCACAGCCTTTATATCGTCGATCCCAACGGCTATGGCGTCGAGGTGCTCTACGAGCTGCCCCGCGAAGTGTGGGGCGACAATATCCAGGGCGCGATCGACTACGCCGAGCCGGTAGCGACCGAGGGCGACGAAGCCTTCGTCGACGACACCGACTACCCGCATTTCGGCACCGCCGACAAAGCCGCGGAGTAACCTTGGGCTTGCCGAATCCGGCTACCGGGAAACGTTGCCGCTAAAATCGCCATAATCGGCGCGTACGTTAGCGATCGACGGGTAGAGGCTGATTGAGATCGGCAAAATCGGTGTGCCCGCGATTCCTGTTATGCCTGATAAAAGGCGGCAAATAACAGGGGGACAGCCTCCTGTCCCGTTGCGCGGGTAACAGGACGATAACAGGAGGTGACGTCCTGTTAATTTGCGCCGATAACAGGAGGCGCTGCAGGCGCGGCTCCGTTGACAGCGGCCCCTCTATCCTAAAAGCTGCGTAAAGGCCGCCAAGACGATCACTTTTGGGGAGAGACGCCGTGGCCCAATCTGCAGCTTCAGCGCAGACGATCGAAGCCTATGTCGGCGAGACGATGGACAATGCCTCGATGGGGCCGGTCCATTGGCGCGTTCTGGCGCTGGTCGCCTCGGGCTATTTCTGCGACGTCCTCGACTTCACGATTTTTGGCGCGCTGGTTCCCGACCTGCTCAAGAGCGGGTTTGTCACCGGGGCGCAGGTGCCGTGGATCGGCAGCATCACCCTGCTCGGGCTCTTTGTCGGCACGCTTGGCCAGGGCGAGTTCACCGATCGCTTCGGGCGCAAGGCGGTCTATCAGTTCAACCTGCTGCTGTTTGGCGTGGCGACGATTATCGGCGCAATGCCGGCGATCCCGAGCATCGGCTTCGATCCGGGCCTCACCTGGCTCCTGATCTTCCGTTTCCTCGCCGGCGTCGGGCTCGGGGCCGAGCAGCCGTTATGCTTTTCCTACACCGCCGAATACGCCCCGAAGGGCATTCGCGGGCGCACGATCGCCTTCATGCAGTTCCTCGGCGGCGCCTGGCCGTGGCCGGTCGGCGTGCTGCTGACGCTCGCCTTTCGCGACACGATCGGCTGGCGCGGCATCTGGATCATCATCGGCATTCTCGCGCTGATTGTCTTTGTGATGCGCTTCACCTTGCCGGAATCGCCGCGCTGGCTGGCGACGCACGGCCAAGGACAGCGCGCGCTCGACCTGTTGCAACGCATGGGGTTGAAGACGGTGCCGCTCGACACGCTCGCCAAGGATGCGGCGAGCGACACGCACAGCGACCCGATCGGGCTCGTCTTCCGCAACTATCCGGGGCGCGTCATCGCCGGGATGATCTGCTTTTTCGCCTTCTTCAGCATCGCGCTCGGGCTCGGCGCCTGGTTGCCGAACATCTTGGTCGAGCGCGGCTTCCCGATCGCCAAGTCGCTCAATTCGATCTTCTGGATGACGCTCGCCTTTCCCTGCGCCAGCGCCTTCATGATGTTTGCGCTCGAATATTTCGGGCGCAAACCGACGGCTGTTCTCGCCTTTCTCCTGACTGGGGCATTCGGGCTGTGGTGGGCAAATGCCTCCACCGAAGGGATGGTGCTGGCGGTCGGGTTCGGGATGATCTTCTTCACCCAGCTCGCCGGCAACTCGTCGCAGATTTTCATCTCGGAGGTGTTTCCGACCAACGCGCGCGCTTCCGGCTTCGGGTTATGCCAAGCAGCGGGCCGCATCGGCGCGTTTGTCGCGGTTCCCTCGGTCCAATGGATTCAGAAAGGCTATGGGCTGAACACGGTGTTTATCGTCATGGCGGTGATCGTGGCGATCGCCGCGGTCGCGGTGACCCGGGTTGGTCCGGAAGCGAAGGGCCTCGCCCTCGACGAGATCGCGCCGCCGACCGCTTGAGGCGGGAGGCGCTTACCGGCCGACGTAGCGGCGCTCGCCGCTGCTCGGCTGGTAGTACACGGTCACTTCCTTGCTGGTCTCGGGATCGACGAAGCGCTCGGGCGTTTCAACCCAGTCCGGTCCAGGAAGGTCGGGCTGGGGTGGTTTGTAGCGGCGGCGGATTTCGTTCAGCATCGCGAACAGAAGGACCGCGCCCGGGATTACCAAGTGCCACGCAAGCGGCAGCCATCCGAGGACCGCGGCAAGCAATGCCGCCGCCGCCAGAACAGCTCCGAGGATCAGCAAAACCGAGCGCAGCATGCCAATGTCTCAATGTGCCGCCGGCTCGATCACCGCGGCGGTGCCATAGGCGACGATCTCGCTCATGGTCTGGCCGATTTCGGACGAATCGAACCGCATCATCACGATGGCGTTGGCCCCCATGATGGTCGCGTTTTGCACCATACGGTCGATCGCGCTGCGCCGCGCGTCCTCAAGAAGCTGGGTGTACTCATGAATCTCGCCGCCGACGATCGAGCGCAGCCCGGCCATCAGGTTGCCGCCGAGGCCGCGACTGCGGACGACGACGCCAAAGCATTGCCTTTTAAGCTCGACAACCCGGTGGCCCGGCACATTCTCGGTGGTAACAACTAGCATCGCTTCACCTCCAGGCGGCATCGCGTGCCGGGTGATGTGGGAGCGATAGGTTGAAAATACACCCGGTCGGTGCTACCCGCTGAGCGATGGCAGCACAACCGCAACCCGGAGGAAACCGCAAGGACCGCACCGTCACCTATACGGGGCTGTTCCGGCTGCGCGACTGGATTTACCTAGGGCCATTGGCGGTGATCGGCGTCGCGCTCGGCGTCTGGGGTTTCACCGATTGCGCCGATTGCGGCACTGGCGACTTCATTCAGCGGGTCGTCAAATCGATCGGTTTGATTCGCCCCAATATCGGCTACACGCATCCTTGGCAGCTCGTCATCGCGCAGATTTGGATGCCGGCGTTGTTCCTCGTCGGCGGCGCCAAGCTGGTCCTGGCCAACATCCGGCGCGATCTCCGGGTCGCGTTGGCGCGGCGTCAATCCAGCCACACGATCGTTTGCGGGCTCGGCGATACCGGTCGCCAGATCGTCGAGAATTTGCGCGCCGATAGGGAGAGTGTCGTCGCGATTACGCTCGACGATACCGAGCCCAATGCCGTCGCTTGCGAGCGTCTTGGCGTCGCGGTGCTGAAGGGGGATGCGACGCAGATCGGCATGCTGCGCCTCTCCGGTCTGCTGCGCGCCGACACCGTCGTGATCACCTGTGGCTCCGACACGACCAATATCGAGATCGCCCTGCGCATCAAGGCGGCGCTCGACGCAGCGGAGCCGCATCACTCCGCCTTCAATATCCTGCCCGAATCGTTGCGGATTCGCCTCTTGGAATGGCTGCGCGCCGTCCCGCTCGACACCCAGACGACCGATGCGACGGGCCGTTCCCGCCCACTGCGGATCCTGCCCGAAATGCGCAGCGCCTGGCTCCTCGACTTGGTGCGCACCCATCCGACCGCCAATTTGAGCAGCAAGGCGGTCGAGACGCGGCCGTTCGACCTCGCCGCGAATGCCGCTCGCTTGCTGTTGGAACGCCCGGAATTCGGCCGAATTTGGCGGATGTGCGTGGGTGGCGTGGCGCCCGCGTTGCAGCCCCATCTGGTGATGGCCGGGCTGGGCGAGCTCGGGATGCAAATCATTGCCCGCGCGGTGCAAACGACCTTCGCTCTGCCCGGGTGCAGGCTCGCCGTCACCATCCTCGACCAGCAGGGCGAGGCAAGCGCCGCGGCGCTCGAAGCGCGCTACCCGGGGATGCGCAAGTTGATCGATTGGCAGTTCATCCAAACCGTGTTCGAAGCGGAAGACCCGGCCGCCTGGCCACAGGTATGGACGGCGGTCGAGCAGACGCTGCACAAGCGGCCGCGGACGGAGACAACAGTGGCGGTGGTCGTCGCGCTAAAGGAGGACAAGGATTCGCTGCACACCGCGCTACAGATGCGCGAGCGGCTCGATAAGCTCGGACGCGCCGGCGCGCCGGTCTTTGTCAGGC
>DATNJF010000160.1:0-3124 GCA_035604035.1 Allostellaceae bacterium
TGAATTGCGATCGGCGCCAGCGGCGCAATCGCGGCACGCCGCCCCGCTCTCGCGACGAACCCAATGCGGTCGACCATCTCTCGGCGCACGACGTCGGAATGTTTGGCGGGATCGGTGAACTCGACCTCCAGCGTCTCGGCGGTGAATCCATTCTCGGACGCTGCCGCTGGCGCCGGCGTGTTGCCGTTACCAAACACATCCGTCACCTTGCCCAACTGCCCCACAGCTTCGTGCGCCTGGCTGACCAGATCTCCCCTGCTGTTTGACTGGCCGGCGACGAGCCCCGCCTCACTAAACGTTCGCGCCGCATAGTAATCGCCGCCGATCTGGAGCACGGGTGTGGCGCGCCATCCACCGGTGATGTCGTGATCAAGTTTATGCCACAGCACAACCTGTTCGCCGTTCAGGGCCGCTGCGGTGGTCGGCAACCGAAAGGCTTCCTTCTGTTCCAATTTCTGATCGTGCCGTTCCTCGATCCATACGCGAATCGTGACATGGTGATAGAAGTCGTCAGGCACTTCGGAAAAAGACTCTCCATCGGGCGCGACCGACTTGCCCGGCGCCGCCGTCGCAACCGGATCGAGCGCAATCCACCTATCGCCTTCGCGGTATTCGACCCAGACATGATCAGCGGCCTCGGCCGCCAGGGCGTCGCTTGACGTGGCTGTGTCGCCCAGCGAGAGGCTTGCCTGATCGACAGCCTGAACGACTTGGGCCTGGGCGCGCCGCCAATTCGCCTGAATGCGAGCCAGAAGCGCGCGGCTTTGCTTCTGAAGGGAATCCGGAACGCCCGGCAGCGTCGTCGTGGCGGGGCGCGGCCGCGCTGCTTCGGCGAACATAAGCTCGACCACATCGGCGGCTTTGTCCTGCCCTAGATGGGTGCGGGCAAAGCGCACCTGGCGACCATGATGGCGCAGCATGGCCGCGAGTAGCAGCGCCTGATCCCATGCATTGCCGGCGCCAGCCATCAATGTCCCGCGCGCGCCGCGCAGGACGCCAGCGTAGATCTCGGTCCGGATATGCTCGCGCATGAAGGCGAACAGCGCCGCCGGATCGCTTCCGATCTCGGCGGCTTTCGTATCGACGTCGAACGACGACGATGGTGGCCCGGCCGCGACCTGCTTCAGGAGCGCGATCGCGTCGGATGTCGAGCGCTGGTCCGGAGCGAGGCTATCGGGTGCCTCCGCCGAGGCGCTTACACCGGTCCCGCTGAGGTCGAGGCTCATGCCTGACTGTCCGACGCCGGTCGCGTTCGTGAACCCGGAGGCCGCTACCGCGACTGCGAGAGCAAGCGCAATGATGGGTTGCGGTTGCCACGCTCTCCTGTCGCGACGAAGCCCGCCCAGGAGGCTCGCGAGTAACGCCAGCGGCAGCGCCACCAAGCCGCCGAGCACGGCGCCTTGCAGCCATCTTGGCAGTGCGCGCCACAGGCTGTCGCCAGCAAACAGCGCCGGATAGGCGGTCGTCTGCCACGCACCGAGCGCGAACGCTGACAGTCCGTAGAGCGCTAGCAGCGAAACCACGAGACGGACGGCCAGCGGGAAGACCGTGGCTCGGAGGATAGTTACAATAGCGACGATGAGTGCGGCCGCCGTCAGGCCGGCGAGCACGCGGGACGTCGGCTGCCCGGCGAGACGAATCCCATCGGCCAAGCCGGCGGGGCGCCACGCGGTCGCCGCTGTCAGGCCGAGGGCAAAGACCAGGACAATCGTGAGCTCCGAACTCCAGCCGATACCCCTCCGACGGGTCACAACGATCAAGCCAAGATACGCCACTGCCGCAGCGACTACCCACCAGCGCAGCGCGGATCCGCCTAGGAACGTCTCGACCGCCAGGTCGATCATGACGGCGGCGCCAATGACGGCTATAGCGAGCGCCGCGATCGAGGATGTCTTCGAGCTCTCCGGCGCGGTGCTGAGCGGCGACCGGGAATCAGACGATGGCTGGACGGCTACGTTGCCCATAGTCTCGAACTCCTGCTACTGATTGGAATAAGACGTTCCCAATAAACCATGCCCAAAGAAGCAAGATGACCCCGTTAGCTTCCTTTAGGCGTTCCCTGACCGGCTGCTGTTTGCTTGGCCGGCTGCACATCCTGAGCCTGATCATGCTCGAGAACGAACCCCTCGCCCTTAGCTACTATCTTCAGAACCGTGTCCGTCCTGGCGGCCACCCTGACCTGCTCGGTCAGTTCTTGATCGCCTGCGTGCACTACCACTTTGTAATCTCCTGGCTGCAACGCCTCAGACAACGGGCCCGCTTGGCCCTTTGCCACCTGCTGCCCGCTCGAGTCAAACACTTCATAAGAGAATTTGTTCAGCGCCGCCAGCGAGAGGGCATGCGCCAAGCCCTCACCATTTTCTGCATAGTAGTAGTGCCCCCCGGTCGCCTGTGCGAAGGAAGGCATCACCTGCTCCACCCTCTCCTTCTCCGCGCCTTTTAGTGTGAAAGCGACAATGCTGACTGTTTCAGGGATGCCAGCCGCTTTCAACTCCGCGGCGGTCTCCTCGGTTGCCTTGCGTATGTGTTCCTGATCGCCTGAGCACGTCTCCTGGCCGTCGGTAATGACAATCACTGATCCGCCGCCGACCGCTTTCAGATCCCCCGGCGTCTGCCTCACCGAGTACAGCAGCGGGGTATCGCCCCGGGGCTTAAGGTGGTCGACGGTGGAGAGAATGCGCTGGCGATCAAGCTTCTGGATGGGAACCAGCAATTCAGTATCGGTGCATGAATGCTTCGCGTCCCTATAGCTGTAGCGATGCGCATACACGCGCAGCCCAACATTGAAGTCATCCGGGAGTTTGGCAAGCACATCGCGCAGCACTTGCCGTGCCGTACCAATACGTGTGCTGTTACCCAGCTTACTGACCATCGAGCCGGACACATCCAGAATGATCTCCAGGTTGCGTGCCGCCGCAGCTTTCGCCGGGTCCGTTTCGGCAACAATCTGCAGGCCCCCAGTGTTGATCTGGCCAAATGATCCAGCCAGACCAATCACCGCCCACATCGTAGGAGCGTAGGACGCCCCCATCGTGTGCATGATTTTATCGTTTGCGCCCCATGACCCATCTTCCTTCTGGGTGCCCAGCAAATACTTCACCCCCTTGATGAAGGGCGACGAGTT
>DATNJF010000161.1:0-10198 GCA_035604035.1 Allostellaceae bacterium
GGGTCAGGCCCGGGGATGACTGTCCACACGTGCGGACAGTCACTTGATGATCTTGGCGACGACGCCGGCGCCGACGGTGCGGCCACCCTCGCGGATCGCGAACCGCAGACCCTCGTCCATCGCGATCGGCACCAAGAGCTCCACTTCCATCGTCACATTGTCCCCCGGCATCACCATCTCGGTGCCCTCGGGGAGTTTGACGGTGCCCGTCACGTCCGTCGTCCGGAAATAAAACTGCGGACGGTAGTTGCCAAAAAACGGCGTGTGCCGGCCGCCCTCTTCCTTGGTCAACACATAAGCCTCGGCCATAAACACCGTGTGCGGCGTGATCGAACCCGGCTTCGCCAAGACCTGCCCGCGCTCCACCTCCTCGCGCTTGGTGCTACGCAGCAACACGCCGATATTGTCCCCCGCCTCGCCCTGGTCGAGCAGTTTGCGGAACATCTCGACACCCGTCGCGATCGTCTTCACCGTCGGCCGCAGACCGACGATCTCGACCTCGTCGCCGACCTTGACGATCCCGCGCTCCACCCGGCCCGTCACCACCGTGCCGCGGCCCGAGATCGTGAACACGTCCTCGATCGGCATCAGGAACGGACGGTCCTTCGCCCGCTCCGGCTGCGGGATGTAGCTATCCACCGCATCCATCAGCTCCTCGATCGACTTCTGACCCATCTCCGGCTCGCGGCCCTCCAGCGCGCACAGCGCCGAACCCTTGACGATCGGGATGTCGTCGCCGGGGAAATCGTAGGAGCTGAGCAGCTCTCTCACCTCAAGCTCGACCAGCTCGATCAGCTCCGGGTCGTCCACCATGTCGATCTTGTTCATATAGACGACCAAGCTCGGCACCCCGACCTGCCGCGCCAGCAAAATGTGCTCGCGTGTCTGCGGCATCGGACCGTCCGCCGCCGACACCACCAGGATCGCCCCGTCCATCTGCGCTGCGCCGGTGATCATGTTCTTGATGTAATCCTGATGACCCGGGCAATCGACATGCGCGTAGTGCCGCTTCGCCGTCGAATACTCGACATGCGCCGTCGCGATCGTGATCCCGCGCGCCCGCTCCTCCGGCGCCTTGTCGATCTGGTCATAGGCGGTGAACGTCGCCCCGCCCTTCTCCGCCAACACCTTCGTGATCGCCGCCGTCAGCGTCGTCTTGCCATGGTCAACATGACCAATCGTCCCGATGTTGCAGTGCGGCTTGTTCCGCTCAAATCGCGCCTTACCCATCGCTTCTCTCCGTCAGCCCTCAGGCCATCTTGGCGCGGACTTCGTCCGCCACCGCCTCAGGGACCTGTTCGTAATGATCGAAATGCATCGTGTACTGCGCCCGGCCCTGCGACATCGAGCGCAACGTGTTGACATAGCCGAACATGTTGGCGAGCGGCACCATCGCGTTGATGACGCGCGCGTTGCCGCGTGAATCCATGCCGGTGACCTGGCCGCGCCGGCTGTTGAGGTCGCCGATGACGTCGCCCATGTAGTCATCCGGGGTCACCACCTCGACCCGCATCACCGGCTCCAGGAGCCGCGGCGCCGCCTTCACGATGCCTTCCTTGAAGGCCGCGCGCGCGGCGATCTCAAACGCCAGCGCGCTTGAATCGACGTCGTGGTAATCGCCGTCGAACAACTCGGCCTTGAAGTCGATCATCGGGAAGCCGGCGATGATGCCATTCTCGGCCGCGCCTTTGAGACCCTTTTCGACGCCGGGAATGTATTCCTTGGGCACCGTGCCGCCGACCACCTCGTTCTCGAACACGAAGCCCGACCCCGGAGGCATCGGCTCGAAGCGGATCTTGACCTTGGCGTATTGCCCCGAACCGCCGGTCTGCTTGCGGTGGGTGTAATCAATCTCCGCCGCGCGGGTGATAGTCTCGCGATAGGCGACCTGCGGCGCGCCGACATTGGCGTCGACCTTGAACTCGCGCTTCATGCGGTCGACGATGATTTCGAGGTGGAGTTCGCCCATCCCCTTGATCACGGTCTGGCCACTCTCGTGATCGACCGCGACCCGGAACGACGGGTCCTCGGTCGCGAGACGCGCCAAGGCCTGGCCCATCTTCTCTTGGTCGCCCTTGGTCTTGGGTTCGACCGCGATCTCGATGACTGGCTCGGGAAATTCCATCCGCTCGAGCACGACCGGATGCTGCGGATCGCACAGCGTGTCGCCGGTCGTCGTTTTCTTGAGCCCGGCGAGCGCGACGATGTCGCCAGCGCGGATTTCCTTCACGTCCTCGCGGTGGTTGGCATGCATCAGCAGCATGCGGCCGACCCGCTCGCGATTGTCCTTAACCGAGTTCATCACCATCGTGCCGGTGTTCAGCACGCCCGAATAGGCGCGCACGAAGGTCAGCGAACCGACAAACGGGTCGGACATGATCTTGAAGGCGAGGCCGGCGAATGGCTCGTCGTCCGAGCATTTGCGCACCACCGGCTCGTCCGAGTTCAGCTTGACGCCGTTGATCGCCGCGACATCCATCGGCGACGGCAGATAATCAACCACCGCATCAAGAAGCGGCTGTACACCCTTGTTCTTGAACGCCGAGCCGCAAAGAACCGGGATCAAGGTGCCGGCGATCGTGCCCTTGCGCAGGCAGCGCTTTAGCGTCGCCTCGTCAGGCTCCTCGCCGCCGAGATAGGCTTCGAGCGCATCATCGTCCTGCTCGACGGCCTGCTCGACTAGCGTTGCACGGTAGGTCCGGGCCTCGTCGAGCATGTCGGCCGGGATGTCGACCACGTCGAACTCGGCACCGAGCGTCTCGTCGTGCCACTTCAGCGCCTTCATCCGCACCAGATCGACGATGCCGATGAAATCGGCCTCGACCCCGATCGGCAGCTGCAGCACCGCCGGGTTGGCGCCGAGCCGGTCGTCGATCATCTCGACGCAGCGTTTAAAGTCGGCGCCGATGCGGTCCATCTTGTTGACGAAGCAGATGCGCGGCACGCCGTATTTGTCGGCCTGGCGCCACACGGTCTCGGATTGCGGCTCGACCCCGGCGACCGAGTCGAAGACCGCGACCGCCCCATCGAGCACGCGCAGGCTCCGTTCGACCTCGATGGTGAAATCGACATGGCCGGGGGTGTCGATGATGTTGATCCGGTGGTCGAGCCAAAAGCAGGTCGTCGCGGCCGACGTGATGGTGATGCCGCGTTCCTGCTCTTGCTCCATCCAGTCCATCGTCGCGGTGCCTTCATGCACCTCGCCGAGCTTGTAGGAGCGGCCGGTATAGTAAAGCACCCGCTCAGTGGTCGTCGTCTTACCGGCATCGATGTGAGCCATGATGCCGATATTGCGATACCGCTCGAGAGGCGTCGTGCGTGCCATCACTCAATCACTCCGACGGCTCCCAGCAGCCGCCTCTGAAAAAATGAGCCGACGCTAATGCGCCGGCCCGACAAAGCGAACCCCTCCCCTTACCAGCGGTAATGCGAAAACGCCTTGTTGGCGTCCGCCATCCGATGCGTGTCTTCGCGTTTCTTGACCGCGACGCCGCGATTGCCGGCGGCATCGAGCAATTCGCCCGACAGCCGCTCCTCCATCGTGTTCTCCGAGCGCGCCCGCGAACTCGAGATCAGCCAGCGGATCGCCAGCGCTTGGCCACGTTCGGTGCGCACCTCGACCGGGACCTGGTAGGTGGCGCCGCCGACGCGGCGCGAGCGCACCTCGACCGCCGGCCGGACATTGCCGAGCGCATCATGGAACACGCGGATCGGGTCCTGGCCGCTGCGTCGCTGGATGCGCTCGAAGGCGCCGTAGACAATCCGCTCGGCGACCGATTTTTTGCCCTCGTACATCAGGCAATTCATGAACTTCGTCACGACGACGTCGCCGAATTTCGGATCCGGCTGGACTTCGCGTTTGACCGCGGCGCGGCGGCGGGACATCGCTTCGTCTCCTACCGGGGCCGTTTGGCGCCGTATTTCGAACGGCGCTGGCGGCGGTCTTTGACGCCCTGCGTATCGTGCGTGCCGCGGATGATGTGATAGCGCACGCCAGGCAAATCCTTGACGCGGCCGCCGCGGATCAGCACGACCGAATGCTCTTGCAGATTATGCCCCTCGCCGGGAATGTAGCTGGTGACCTCGAAACCGTTAGTAAGGCGGACGCGCGCGACCTTGCGCAAGGCCGAGTTCGGCTTTTTCGGCGTGATCGTATAGACCCGCGTGCAGACGCCGCGCTTTTGCGGGCACTGCTCCATCGCCGGAACCTTGTTCCGCATCGCGACCGGCTTCCGTGGGTGACGGATCAGCTGGTTGATCGTCGGCATCCTCAAACCTCGCAAACGCCAATACCGCCCGACGCAAAACCCGCGCGGGGGCTGTAGCGCATCTTGACCAATCGTGTCACACGCGCCCCTCTCAGAGCGCAGAGCCACAGCGACAAAAATGGGGCCGCGTTTGGGTGGCTTCCCACCGCCAGCCCCGTGAGGCGCGGAATATATGGGCGCGGCCCGACAGGGTCAAGCCGCTCGCCGCAGATTTCCGCCAAAAACCGCAGCCGGACCCGGGAGCGGAGGCGTCCGCTCCCGGTTCGGCGACGGGTGCTACTCGGCCGCGCCGGCCTGAGGCTGTTCGGCCTCGATCTGCGCCGGCTCGGCAGCGGCCGCTTCGGCTTCGGCAGCGATCGCCGCCAGCTCGCGGTCGCGTTCGGCGGCGATCTCGCGCAGCCGGGCGATGACGCTGCCCGTGCCGGCCGGGATCAGCCGGCCGACGATCACGTTCTCCTTCAGCCCTTGGAGCGCATCGGTCCGGCCCGATACCGCGGCCTCGGTGAGGACGCGGGTGGTTTCCTGGAACGAGGCCGCCGAGATGAATGAGTGCGTCTGCAAGCTCGCCTTGGTGATGCCTTGCAGCACCGGGTGGGCGACCGCCGGCCGCAAATTCTCGGACACGACCTTGGCGTTCTCGCGCTCGAACTCCAGGCGGTCGATCTGCTCGCCGGCGAGGAATGTGGTATCGCCCGGATCGGCGTCGATCTCCACCTTCTGCAGCATCTGGCGGACGATCACCTCGATGTGCTTGTCGTTGATGCGCACACCCTGGAGCCGGTAGACCTCCTGGATCTCGTTAATCAGGTAGCTCGCCAGCTCCTCGACACCCAAGATGCGCAGGATGTCGTGCGGGACGCGGTTGCCGTCGATCAGGAGGTCGCCCTTCTCGACGTAATCGCCTTCCTGGACACTGATGTGCTTGCCCTTGGGGATCAGGTACTCGGTCGACTCGCCGCCATCGGGTGGGACCACAACAATGCGCCGCTTGTTCTTGTAGTCCTTGCCGAACTCGACCCGGCCATCGCTCTCGGCGATGATCGCAAAGTCCTTGGGCTTGCGCGCCTCGAACAGCTCGGCGACGCGCGGCAGACCGCCTGTGATGTCGCGGGTCTTCGACGATTCGCGCGGGATGCGCGCGAGGACGTCGCCGGCCTTGACCCCGGCGCCATTGTCGATCTGCAGGATGGCGTCGGCCGGGAGGAAATAGCGCGCCTCGAGGCCGTTGGCGAGAGTCATGCCGCGGCCCTTGTCGTCGAGCAGGATGATCCGCGGACGCAGATCGCCACCACGCGGCTGCTGCTTCCAATCGATGACCACTTTCGACGAGATGCCAGTCGCCTCGTCGACGGCCTCGCGCATCGAAACGCCTTCCTGGAGGTCGGCGTAATGCGCGTTGCCGTCCTTCTCGGTGATGATCGGGATCGTGTACGGATCCCATTCGGCAATGCGATCGCCCTTGGTGACTTTGGCTCCCTCGTCGGCCAAGAGCCGCGCGCCATAGGGAACGCGGTGGCGGGCCTTCTCGCGTCCGGCCTCGTCGTGCAGGACGAGTTCGGCGTTCCGGCCCATCACGACCGGCACGCCGGACGAGTTCAAGACAACGTTGCGGTTGACGATCTTGACGCTCGCATCGAGCGCCGCTTCGATCGACGACTGCTCGGCGCCGCGCTGCGCCGCACCGCCGATATGGAAGGTGCGCATCGTCAGCTGGGTGCCGGGCTCGCCGATCGACTGAGCGGCGATGACACCGACCGCCTCGCCAATATTGACGACGGTGCCGCGGGCGAGATCGCGCCCGTAGCACTTGCCGCAGACCCCTTGTCGCGCCTCGCAAGTGAGGACCGAGCGGATCGATACCGCGTCGACGCCAGCCTGCTCGATAAGATCGATCGCGTCCTCATCGATGAGGTCGCCGGCCGCGAGCACGACCTCGCCCGAAAGCGGGTTAAGCACGTCGACCGCGGCGCAACGGCCAAGGATGCGGTCGGCGAGCGGCGAGATGATCTCGCCGCCGTCGATCACGGCGCGGGTCAATAGCCCCTTTGTCGTGCCGCAATCCACTTCGGTGATGATCGCGTCCTGCGCGACATCGACGAGGCGGCGGGTCAGGTAACCCGAGTTCGCCGTCTTCAGGGCGGTGTCGGCGAGGCCTTTGCGGGCGCCATGCGTCGAGTTGAAGTACTCGAGCACGGTGAGGCCTTCCTTGAAGTTCGAGATGATCGGAGTCGAGATGATCTCGCCCGAGGGCTTGGTCATCAACCCGCGCATCCCGGCCAGCTGCTTGATCTGCGCCGGCGACCCGCGCGCGCCGGAATCCGACATCATCCAGACCGAGTTGATCGGCACACCAGGCTTTTCTTCCTTGATGACCTTGACCATCTCCTCGGCCACCTTCTCCGAGCAGCTCGTCCAGGCGTCGACTTCCTTGTTGTACTTCTCGCGCTGGGTGATCAGCCCGTCCTGGTACTGCTGCTCGTACTCCTTGACCCGCTCCTGCACCTCGGCGACGAGGGTGTGCTTGGCCTCGGGGATGATCAAATCGTCCTTGCCGAACGAGATGCCAGCCTTGCACGCCTGGGTGAAGCCCAAGGTCATCAGCCGGTCGCAGAAGATCACCGTCTCCTTCTGGCCGCAGAAGCGGTAGACGTGGTCGATCAGCTCGCTGATCTGCTTTTTGGTCAGCAGCCTGTTGATGAGCTCGAAGCCGACCAGCGCGCTGCGCGGCAGGATCTCCGACAGCAGCATGCGGCCTGGGGTGGTCTCGACCCGGCGCGTGACCGGGTTGCCGTCGGCGTCGACCGTCTCGTAGCGCGCCTTGATGCGCGAATGCAGCGTCACCGCCTTCGATTCGAGCGCCTGCTCGATCTCGCCGACATCGGTGAACACCATGCCCTCGCCCGGCTCGCCGCCGCGCTCGGTGGTGATGTGGTAGAGGCCGAGCACGATGTCCTGCGACGGCACGATGATCGGCTTGCCGTTGGCGGGGCTGAGGATGTTGTTGGTCGACATCATCAGCACGCGCGCCTCGAGCTGCGCCTCCAGCGACAGCGGGACGTGCACCGCCATCTGGTCGCCGTCGAAATCGGCGTTGAACGCGGTGCAGACCAGCGGATGGAGTTGGATCGCCTTGCCTTCGATCAGCACCGGCTCGAAGGCCTGGATGCCGAGGCGATGCAAGGTCGGGGCGCGGTTCAGCAACACCGGATGCTCGCGGATCACCTCTTCGAGGATGTCCCAGACCTCCGGCCGCTCCTTCTCGACCATGCGCTTCGCCGCCTTGATCGTGCTGGCGAGGCCGTAGAGCTCGAGCTTTGAATAGATGAACGGCTTGAACAGCTCCAAGGCCATCTTCTTCGGCAGCCCGCACTGATGCAGCTTAAGCTCGGGACCGACGACGATCACCGAGCGGCCCGAATAATCGACGCGCTTGCCCAAGAGGTTCTGACGGAAGCGGCCCTGCTTGCCCTTGAGCATATCGCTCAAGGATTTCAGCGGCCGCTTGTTGGCGCCGGTGATGACCCGGCCGCGGCGGCCGTTGTCGAACAGCGCGTCGACCGCCTCCTGCAGCATGCGCTTTTCATTGCGTACGATGATGTCCGGCGCGCGCAGCTCGATGAGCCGCTTCAGCCGGTTGTTGCGGTTGATCACGCGACGGTAGAGGTCGTTGAGGTCGGAGGTCGCGAAGCGGCCGCCGTCGAGCGGCACCAGCGGGCGCAGCTCGGGTGGGATCACCGGCACGACTTCGAGGATCATCCATTCCGGCCGGCTGTGCGAGTCGACGAAGGCCTCGACCAGCTTCAGCCGCTTGACCAGCTTCTTGCGCCGCGCCTCGCTCGCGGTCTCGCGCAGATCGTCGCGCAGCTTGATCTTCTCCTCCTGGAGATCGATCGCCGACAGCATCGTGCGTAGCGCCTCGGCGCCGATCGAGGCGGTGAACTGGTCGTCGCCATATTCGTCCTGGGCCTTGAGGTAATCCTCCTCGCCGAGAAGCTGGTGCTGCTTCAGCGGGGTGAGGCCCGGCTCGATGACGACGTAGTTCTCGAAATAGAGGATGCGTTCGAGATCCTTGAGCGTCATGTCGAGCAAGAGGCCAATGCGGCTTGGCAGCGACTTCAGGAACCAGATATGCGCCACCGGCGAGGCCAATTCGATGTGGCCCATGCGGTCGCGGCGCACCTTCGACAAGGTGACCTCGACGCCGCATTTCTCACAGACGACGCCGCGATACTTCATGCGCTTGTACTTGCCGCACAGGCACTCGTAGTCCTTGATCGGCCCGAAGATGCGGGCGCAGAACAGCCCGTCGCGCTCCGGCTTGAAGGTGCGGTAATTGATCGTCTCGGGCTTCTTGATCTCACCAAAGGACCATGAGCGGATGCGCTCGGGGCTGGCGATCGAGATGCGGATCTCGTCAAAGCTTTGCGGACCGCTGACCTGCCCAAAGATGTTCATCAACTCGTTCATGAGCGACCCTTTCGCGAGAATTCGGTAATCGGCGCGCGCCTCGCGGGGCGCGCCGCCAGCTTCCTGTTCTTCCTGTTATCTGCAGGTAGAAAACAGGTCATCAGAAGTTGCGCTGCTCCAGCTCGACGTTGAGACCAAGCGAGCGCAGCTCCTTGACCAAGACGTTGAACGATTCCGGGATGCCGGCTTCGAAATTGTCGTCGCCGCGCACGATCGCCTCGTAGACCTTGGTACGGCCCGACACGTCGTCCGACTTGACCGTCAGCATCTCCTGCAAGGTGTAGGCGGAGCCGTAGGCTTCCAACGCCCACACCTCCATCTCGCCGAAGCGCTGGCCGCCGAATTGCGCCTTGCCGCCGAGCGGCTGCTGGGTGACGAGGCTGTACGGACCGATCGAGCGCGCGTGGATCTTATCGTCGACCAGGTGGTGCAGCTTCAGCATGTAGATGTAGCCGACCGTGACTTGGCGATCGAAGGCCTCGCCGGTGCGGCCGTCGACCAGGGTCACCTGGCCGGACGAGTGCAACCCGGCCTGATGCAACATCGCGACGATATCGTCCTCACGGGCGCCGTCGAACACCGGGCTCGCCATCGGCACGCCATGCGTCAGGTTGCCGGCGAGATCGACCAGCTCCGCATCTCCGAGCGCCTCGACCTCGCTCTTTTCCGGCCCCTCATAGACCTCGCCCAACAGCTTGCGCAGCTCGCCATTATTCTTCTTGTCGTTGCTGCGACGGATTTTCTCCATGACATCGCCGATACGCTGACCAATGCCAGCCGAAGCCCAGCCGAGATGGGTCTCGAGGATCTGCCCGACATTCATCCGGCTCGGTACGCCCAAGGGGTTCAGCACAATGTCGACCGGCTTACCGTCTTCGAGATACGGCATGTCCTCGGACGGAACGATGCGCGAGATGACGCCCTTGTTGCCGTGACGGCCGGCCATCTTGTCGCCGGGCTGCAGCTTGCGCTTCACCGCGACGAAGACCTTGACCATCTTCATCACGCCGGGTGGCAGCTCGTCGCCGCGTTGCAGCTTCTCAACTTTGTCCTCGAAGCGCTTGGTCAGCTCGGCGATGGCATCCGCCATCTGCTTCTTGAGCGCCTCGATATCGGCCATACGCTTGTCGTCGCGCACCGAAATCTCGCGCCAATTGGCGGTCGTGTACTCGCCGAGGATCGCCTCGGTGAGCTTGGTCCCGGACTTCATCTTGTTGGGCCCGGAATCGGCGACCTGACCGACGAGCAGCTCCTTCATGCGCGCCGAGAAGCTGCGTTCGAGAATGGCGCGCTCGTCGTCGCGGTCCTTGGCGAGACGCTCGATCTCAGCCCGCTCGATGGCCAGCGCGCGCTCATCCTTTTCGACGCCGCGGCGCGAGAACACCCGCACTTCAACGATGGTGCCCGAGACCCCCGGTGGCAGGCGCAGCGAGGTGTCGCGCACATCCGATGCCTTCTCACCG
>DATNJF010000162.1:0-2809 GCA_035604035.1 Allostellaceae bacterium
AGTGTACCGGCAAGTTCCTGAAGCCGGACCAGTTGCAAGGATATTTTGATCGCGGGGTGCGACGGGTGATTGTCGCCGCGCCGGTCAAGGACCCTGCGGCGCTCAATGTCGTCGTCGGCGTCAACGACGATCGCTACGACCCCGACGAACACCGGCTGCTGACTGCGGCCTCATGCACCACCAACTGCCTCGCGCCAGTGGTCAAGGTGGTGCATGAGGCAATCGGCATCAGACACGGCCAGATCACCACGATCCATAATCCGACCAACACCAATGTCGTGGTCGACGCCCCGCACCGGGATCTACGCCGTGCGCGCTCGGCGATGCTGTCCTTGCAACCGACCACGACCGGCAGCGCCACGGCGATAGCGCTGATCTATCCCGAACTCAAAGGCAGGCTCAACGGCCACGCGGTGCGCGTGCCGGTGCTCAACGCCTCGCTGACCGATTGCGTCTTCGAACTTGAGCGGGCGACCAGTGAGAGCGAGATCAACGAGTTATTCCAAGCCGCGGCGGCAGGGCCGCTGGCCGGTATCCTCGGTTTCGAGGCGCGGCCATTGGTATCGGCTGACTATGCGAACGACACCCGCAGCGCGATCGTCGACGGGCCGAGCACGATGGTTACTGACGGCACGCTGATCAAGATCTACGCCTGGTACGACAACGAGGTCGGCTACGCCTGCCGCATGGTCGATCTCGCCAACATCGTCATAGCGCGAGGTGTGTGATGGGCGGCATCCGCAATTACCTGATCGTCACCGCCAGCTATTGGAGCTTCACCCTCACCGACGGCGCGCTGCGCATGTTGGTGCTGCTGCATTTCTACACGCTCGGCTACACGCCATTCATGCTCGCCTCGTTGTTCCTGCTCTACGAAGCGGCCGGCATCTTCGCCAATCTCGGCGGCGGCTGGCTTGCGGCCCGCTTCGGCATCCCGCGCATGCTCGCGACCGGCTTGGTATTGCAGATCGGTGGCCTGATGCTCCTCTCCGGGCTCGACCCAAGCTGGAGCGCGACACTCTCGGTCGTCTGGGTCGTGGTGGCGCAGGGCATTTCAGGCGTCGCCAAGGATATCACCAAGACCGCCTCCAAGTCGGCGATCAAGGCAACCTCCGAGGGCGGCGCCGGGCAGCTCTTCCGCTGGGTCGCGTGGTTCACCGGCTCCAAGAACGCAATGAAGGGGTTCGGATTTTTTGCCGGCGGCCTGCTGCTCCAGGCGGTCGGCTTCCGTCCCTCGCTGTGGCTGATGGCGGGAATGTTGACTGTCGTGCTTGGCAACGTTTTCCTGAGCTTGCCGACGGAACTCGGCAAGGCCAAGGCGTCGAAGTCGTTCAGTGAGCTGTTCGCCAAGTCGCGGGCGATCAACCTGCTTGCGGCGGCGCGCATCTTCCTGTTTGGGTCGCGCGACGTGTGGTTCGTCGTCGGCCTGCCGGTCTTTCTTTACGCCCAAGGCTGGAAATATATCGAGGTGGCTGGGTTCGTGGCTGCCTGGACAATCGGCTACGGGTTGGTGCAGGCGGTGGCCCCGTCGGTCGTGCGACGTAGCACCGACGGCCTGTCACGAGAAATCCCCGAGGCACGGCTGTGGGGTGCGGCGCTGGCCGCGATCCCGGTTGCGCTCGTGTTGCTGCTGCAAGCGCGTCTGCCGATCAGCCCTGGCCTTCTCGTGGTCGCCGGGCTGGGAGTGTTCGGCTTTGCCTTTGCGGTGATCTCGTCGCTTCACTCCTATCTGATCCTTGCCTATGCCGGCTCGAAGAAGGCCGCCGAGGATGTGGGCTTCTATTACGCGGCAAACGCCGCCGGACGGCTGATCGGCATCCTTCTATCGGGAGCGCTGGCGCAATATGGCAGCTTGCCGGCGTGTCTATGGGGATCGGCTGCCATGCTGGGCGTCTGCCTCGCGCTGGTCTTCCTACTGCCGGCCGAAACCGAGGCACGGCGGGAATTTACCGCACCGGCCGAGTGAGCCTCGGGGAGGTCTCCGCGCTCCATTTTGAACTTCCTCAAAATGGCGGTTGACAGTATCCGGTGCCAGGATTAATTTGATGATCGTTCAATTATCCAAATCATGTGACTGCGCATGGACCGCAAACACGTAATCTCCGCGCTCGGGGCCCTTGCCCAGGAAACCCGCCTCGACCTGTTCCGGCTGCTTGTGACAGCCGGCCCGGGGGGGCTATCTGCCGGCGTGATCGCTCAACGCCTCGGCGTCCTGCCCGCCTCGCTGACGTTTCATCTAAACCAGCTCAATCATGCGGGGCTCATCACCCAGCACCGCTTAGGCCGCCAGCTGATCTATGCCGCCGAGTACGGCGCGATGACAGAGTTGCTGGCCTACCTCACCGAGAACTGCTGCGTCCGCAACGAAGCCTGCGTGCCCGCCTGCAATCCCGCTGACACCCTTGCGACAGGAGAGAGCGATGAAGCGCCTGCACGTGCACGTGTCCGTTGACGATCTCACTCAGTCTACCCGGTTCTATTCGACGCTGTTCGCGGCCGAGCCGACGGTGGTTAAGGAAGACTATGTCAAGTGGATGCTCGACGACCCGCGGGTGAATTTTGCCATCAGCACGCGGGCAGGTCGCGCCGCCGGCATCTCGCATCTCGGCATCCAGGCCGAAGACGAGGAGGAACTGGTCGAAGTTTACGACCGTCTCGCTCGTGCCGAGCGCCCGATCGTCGAGGCCAAGAACGCGACCTGTTGCTACGCCAAATCCGATAAGCAGTGGATCGCCGACCCGCAGGGCGTCCCCTGGGAGACGTTCCTCACCTACGGCGAAAGCACCGTTTACGGCGAAGGCTCACTGGC
>DATNJF010000163.1:0-2386 GCA_035604035.1 Allostellaceae bacterium
TGAGGCGCAGCACGTAAAGCGGCTCGGTGGCGGCGATGCCGATACCCTTGCGCTGTCCGACGGTGAAATGGGCGATCCCCAGATGGCGACCGAGCACGGTACCGGTTTCGTCGACGATGTCGCCGGGCTCGCCGGCCTCGGGGTGCAGCCGCGTCACGATGTCGGTATAGGAGCCCTGCGGGACAAAGCAGATGTCCTGGCTGTCCGGCTTGTCGGCGACCGGCAGGTCGAGCTCGCGCGCCAACGCGCGGGTCTCGTCCTTGGCCAGCCCGCCCAGCGGGAAGCGCAGGAAATCGAGCTCGTCGCGGGTGGTGCGATAGAGGAAATAGCTCTGGTCGCGGCTGTCGTCAGCAGCGCGATGGAGCGCCGGCCCGTCACCGCCGCGTAGCCGCCGCGCGTAATGCCCGGTGGCGAGAGCGCTGGCGCCGAGGTCGCGCGCGGTCTGCAAGAGGTCGCGGAACTTGACCCGCTCGTTGCAACGGATGCACGGGATCGGCGTTTCGCCGCGGCCGTAGCTGTCGGCGAAATCCTCGATCACCGCCTGACGGAACCGCGCCTCGTAATCGAGCACGTAATGCGGGATGCCGAGCCTGGCGGCGACGTTCGCCGCGTCGCGTACATCCTGGCCGGCGCAGCACGCGCCCTTGCGGCCGGTGGCGGCGCCGTGGTCGTAGAGCTGCAAGGTGATGCCGACGACGTCGTAACCGGCCCGCGCGACGAGCGCCGCGGTCACCGACGAGTCGACCCCGCCCGACATCGCCACGACGACGCGGTGATTAGCCGGGTGGCCCGGCAGGTCGAGGTCAGCTAGCTCAAGCATCGGCGAAATATAAGGACTCGGCGCAAATTTTCATTCTCATTTCGGCACCTCTCTCTCGCGCGAGACAAAAAAAGATCAGGACTAATACCCTGATATATCTCGATTTTTGCTTACAGGAACAGGCCAATAAGAGGAGGCAACAGGGTCAGCTGGTTATCCACATCGGGACCGCGGGTAGCCCTGCCTGTCGCGGCCAGGATATATGTTCGTTCTATGTTCTGTTCAAGCCCGCGCCGTCATGGGTAGTGTCTTAGTTTGAATTTCCACTTCGGATGGTTTAACGCGCACTCAACTGCTGGCAATAATTGCGCCCTGAAAATGTTTCATTCCACCCGGAAGCTGCATCCAGGTGTGCTTCGACTCCTCGAAAATTGACACGGATGGCGCGGGGAAGTTCGGATCAGCAAACGCGCCGACCGCCAGGATATACACGTCGGGTCGGGCATCAGCTTCCCAATAAAGGGATGTTCCACAGTCGGGGCAGAAATAGAAGCGAACCTTCCGTCCGGACTGTCCATTACGATCGAAGACCTTTGTTTGGCCTTCGATCGTGACCTGAGCCTTCGCGAAGCCAGCAACGCTGGCTGCGAGCGCCCCAGTCCGACGCTGGCATGCCTTACAGTGACATATGCCCACATACAACGGTTCGCCGGATGTAGTCGCACGTAGCGAGCCGCAGTGACATTGAGCAAGCCGTTCCATCACTGTTCCTGCGCTCTCGGGTTGTGAGCCGAAATTCAGAATGAGACACTACCCCGTCATGGCCGCGTCGAGGCCCATCTGCCAGAAATCGGCTTCGAGCCGGGTCGCCGCGGTGAACGTCGCCGCTAAAGCGGGAAAGCGGCCCTCGCCGGCGCGCCGGGCGAATTGCTCGTCGAGCGCCGCCTTGGCTTCGCTGGCCAGCGTCTGGTATTCGGGGCTCGCATACATATCGAGCCAGCTTTTGTAGGGGTTGCCGTCGAGCTTCGTTGTGTTGCTCGCGAGGCGCTCGACGGCGATCTCGGCGTAGCCGACGATGCACGGCGCCAGCGCTACTTCGAGATCGAGCCGGTCGCCGGCGACGCCGCGGTCGAGTACGAAGCGGGTGTAGGCGACAGTCGCCATCGCCTCGGGCGCGGCTTCCATCGCCGCCAGACCGATGCCCCAGGAGCGGCAATATTCGACATGGAGTCCGATCTCGACGTCGAGCGTGGCGGCGACGAGGCCCTGGGCGCGGCGCATCTCGGCGAGGGTGTCGGATTTGTAGATCGCCAGCCCCCAGGCCCGGGCGAAATGCTTGAGGAACAGATAGTCCTGGATCAGATAGTGGCGGAACGCTGTCTCGGGCAGGTCGCCCTTCGCCAGGCGCAGCACGAACTCATGATGGGTGTAGGAAGGCCAGGTCGCGCCGGAGGCCGCGACGAGGCGGTCGAAGAGGGTCGCGCTCAACGGAGCTGCATGTTGCGGGTGCCGGCGGGAAGCCGCACGGTCAACCCGTCCAATTCCTCGGTGATGATGATCTGGCAGCCGAGCCGCGAGGTCTGAGTCAGACCGAAGGCGAGATCGAGCATGTCCTCCTCGTCCTCG
>DATNJF010000164.1:0-29776 GCA_035604035.1 Allostellaceae bacterium
TCCTCGACCCGTCCCATCAGGCGGAAGCCTTCGTCACAATCGATCAACGCGATGTTGTAACCGTCACCCTGAAACGGATAGGTCACCGTCGTCGCGTAGACCGTGCCGAGGCCCTTGCTGACCCGCCATTCGAGCTCGGTGCTGCCCGAATAGGGGCTGACGACGCGCGGATAGAACACCGCGCGGTCCGCCGCCTTGTCCCACTGATAGGCCAGTTCTCCGTTGTCGAGATGCGCCTGATAAACCGCCAACGGCGACTCCGCCATGCCGCTTCCTCCCGCTATCGCGGGCGCATAGTGGCGGCCCGGCGCGGATGCCTCAAGTGGCTTTGGCGGTGGCCCTCCCAGCGGCGTGGATCAGATCGCTCGCCTTTTCGGCGATCATGATCGTCGCGGCGTTGGTATTGCCGGAGATCACCGTCGGCATCACCGAGGCGTCGACGACGCGCAGCCCCTCGATCCCGTGCACTTTGAGCTCGTTGTCGACGACCGACATCGGCCCTGGCCCCATCATGCACGTGCTGGTCTGATGGAACGTGGTGTAGCCGGTCTTTGCCGCATGTTGGAGCCAGTCCTCGTCGCTCTGACAGGTGGAACCCGGCCAGAACTCTTCGCTGCAAATCCGTTTCATCGTCGGAGTCTCAAACACCGCACGCGCGGTTCGCATCCCGGCCACCAGCGTGTCTCGGTCGTTCTGCGTCGCCAGGTAGTTGGGCTGCATCGCCGGGAATACGGTCGGGTCAGGCGATTTGATCCGCAGCCACCCGCGGCTTTCCGGTCGGCACGGAATGCAGGTCATCTGGCAGCCGGGAAACGGATGCATCGGCTCGCCGACCGTGTCGAGGCTGCCGGCAAGGAACTGGTATTGGCAATCAGGCGAGGCCGAACCCGGCCGGGTGCGGGCAAAGAGGCCGATCGGCGCCGCGCCCATCATCAGCGTGCCGCGACCCGCCGTCAGATATTGAAAGCCGGCCCAGCCTTGGCGCACCCAGCTGCGCGAGATTTCGTTGATCGTATTGGGTTTGCGAACCTTGTAGACGACCTTGCAGCCGATATGGTCCTGCAAATTCTCGCCGACCCCAGGCAGCTCGTGCACGACCTCGATGCCGAACTCCTTGAGCAGCGCCGCCGGTCCCACGCCCGATAGCTGCAGGAGCTGCGGCGATTGCAGCGAGCCGCCGGCGAGCAGCACCTCGCGCCTCGCCCGGGCGCGGCGCACCGCGCCGTTCTGCCTGTATTCCAGCCCGACCGCCCGCTTGCCGTCGAAGATCACCCGCTGCGCCAGTGCCTGGATTTCGACCTTGAGGTTGGGCCGCTTCATCGCCGGCCGCAGATAGGTCACCGCGGTGCTGGCGCGCCGCCGCCCCCGCACCGTCAGCTGATAGGTGCCGCAGCCTTCCTGCTCGGCGCCGTTGAAATCGGGATTGAATTTGTGGCCCGCTTCCTGGCAAGCGGCGATAAACGCGTCATGCAGCTCGTGCGCCGCCTTCATGTCGGTGACCGCGAGCGGGCCTTCGCCGCCATGAAAATCGTCCGAGCCGCGCTCCTGGCTCTCGGCGCAGCGGAAATACGGCAGCACGTCGTCATAGGCCCAGCCGGCGTTGCCGAGCTGGCGCCAATGGTCGAAATCCTGTTTCTGGCCGCGGATATAAATGAGCCCGTTGATCGATGATGAGCCGCCGAGCACCTTGCCGCGCGGCCAGCGCATGCGCCGCCCGCCCAAAGCCTCCAGCGGTTCGGTCTCGTAGACCCAGGTGATCTCGGGGTTGAAGATGTTGCGGTAGAACCCGGCCGGGATATGGATCCAGGCGTTGCTGTCCTTGCCGCCGGCTTCGAGCAGCAGCACCTTGGTCGCCGGATCGGCGGTCAGCCGGTTGGCGAGCACGCACCCGGCCGAGCCGGCGCCGACAACGATAAAATCGGCTTCACTGTCAAACTGCATCAGTTCCCCGCAGCAGATTCGGCCAGCTGTACCGTCACCGCGCGGCTCTCCATGAAGTTTTCGATCTTGTCTTCGCCGGAGTCGAGTGCGGCAATCCGCTGATCGATCACATCGATCACATAGCGCGAAAACGGCCCGAGATGGAGATAGAACGCCGCCAGGGTGAAAACCGCGTTGATGCTTCCGGGATTGCGCCGCAGCGCCTCCCAGAAGGCAGACCAGAGCGGACGCACCGCTTTGGGCTGGCGGCGGACGATAAACCACATCAGGCGGGTAAATTGCTGCAGGTCGCGAAATGCGATGCCGCCAAGCTGCGGGCCGCGAAACGGCGAACGGCGCAGCGGGCGCCGGAGCATCCGGGTCACCCCGCGCAACCGCCCGAAAAAGGCGTCGAGGTTATACAACCGGTCGAGCGCCGTCCGGTAGTCCTGCAAAATATCCCGGCGCGCCCGCAGCGTGAGAAAATTGAGCCCGCTGATGCATTGATCGCCGGCGCCCAGTTCGGCCAGCTCGCCGGTGAAGGTGAGCGGAAGCAACCTGCCTTCGCGTTCGAGCCGGCGCGTCAGCTGCGTATTGGGGAGGGCGTAGAGCAGGCCCAACATGCAGACCGGGATCGCGCTCGCCTCGATACATTCGACCATCGCCTCGGCGACGCTTTGCTTCTCACTGTCGAAGCCGATGATGAAGCCCGCGTGGACAAACATCCCCGCCGCATAGATCTTGTGCACGCTGTCGGCCAGCGATCGCCGGGTGTTCTGCTTCTTCTTCATAGAGATCAGCGTTAGCGGGTCGGGACTTTCGATGCCCACGAACACGACAGAAAAGTTCGCTTCGCGCATCAGCGCGAGCAGCGCGTCGTCATCGGCGAGATTGATCGATGCTTCGGTCGCGAATTCGAACGGGTAGTCGCGCGCCTTTTGCCAGGCGATCAAATGTGGTAGCAGCGCCTTCACCGCCTTCTTGTTGCCGATAAAGTTGTCGTCGACAAAGTCGACGTGGCCGCGATGGCCGAGGCGATACACGCAATCGAGTTCGGCAAGTATCTGCTCGACCGTCTTGACCCGCGGGACCCGCCCGTAAAGCTCGATGATGTCGCAAAACTCGCAGGTGAACGGACAGCCGCGGGCAAACTGCACCCCCAAGTAAACATACTGGTCGCGCTTCAATAGATCGTAGCGCGGGATCGGCGTCTTGGTGACATCGATGGTGAATTTCTCCGCCACGAAAGTGCCCTGGCGGATGCCGGCGCTCCACGCCGCGATGAACTCGCCGATGATCTCCTCAGCCTCTCCGAGGACCCGGAAATCGGCGTGCTCATATGCCTCGGGTGACGATGTCGCGTCAGGGCCGCCGATCACGACCGGCTTGCCGCGGCGTTGCGCGAGGTCGATGACGGTCAGCAGGTCGAAACGCTGCGGCAGCATTCCGCCGGTCATCACCATATCCGCCCAGTCGAGGTCGGACTCGGCCAGTTCCTCGGTATTGCGGTTGACGAGGCGGCACTCCCAGTGCGGCGGTAATAGCGCGGCGACCGTAATCAGCCCCAGCGGTGGCGCCGGCGCCTTTGCCCCCACCACCGCGCATACGGCATCAAAGTTCCAGAACGATTGTCCGTTGAAACGCGGGCAGATCAGAAGCACCTTGCACGGTGCCGCCTCGGCGATTGATCCTCCGGCCGACATCCTGTCACCCCATTTCTCCAGCCTGGAGCACTATCGCAGACCATCCCGACCGGCGACACCTGTTTCCGACCGCAACCCGGCATCGCCCAGCTCCTCAAGCTGGTCGAGCGAAATGCCGGGAATCTTGTCTATCACGACAAAGCCGCCTTCGGTCACGTCGATCACCGCGAGGTCGGTGTAGACGCGCTTGACGCAATTCTTCGCGGTCAGCGGATAGGTGCAGCGCTTGAGGATGCGCTTTTCGCCGCCCTTGGTGGTGTGTTCCATGACCACCCAGATGCGCTTGGCGCCGACCGCGAGGTCCATCGCCCCGCCGATCGCCGGAGCGCGGTCATTTTCTGAACGCGACCAATTCGCGAGATCGCCGTTCTCAGCCACCTGGAACCCGCCGAGTACGCACAAATCGAGATGCCCGCCGCGCACCATCCCGAAACTGTCGGCATGGTTCATGTAACTGGCCCCGGTGACGAGGGTGACGTGCTGGCGGCTGGCATTGACCAGCCAGGGGTTGAGCTTCTCCGGGCTCGGCGCCGGGCCCATCCCGACGATGCCATTCTCGGAATGGAGGATCACTTCGCGGCCAGGCGGGATGTAGTTGCCGATAAGGGTCGAGATGCCGATGCCGAGATTGACCGACCAGCCTTCCGGAATGTCGCGCGCGACCCGTACTGCCAGCTCCTCGCGCGTCCAGGGTTTCCAATTCGGCATCGCCCGCCTCCTTTAGGAAATCACCACCGGCGGGTCGCCGGACGGCACATGGACAACGCGGTCGACGTAGATCCCGGGGGTCACAATCACCTCCGGGGTCAGTTCGCCGAGTTCGGCGACGTTCTGGGTCTGCACGATGGTGAGGTCGCCGGCCGCCGCCACGACGGGATTGAAGTTCCGCCCGGCGTCGCGGTAGACGAGGTTGCCCCAACGGTCGGCGCGCCACGCCTCGACGAGCGCGACGTCGCCGCGGATCGCCTGTTCCAGCACGCATTCACGGCCGTCGATAACGCGGGTTTCCTTGCCTCGGGCAAGCAGCGTCCCGCCCCCAGTCGGGGTAAAGAAGGCCGGGATGCCGGCGCCGCCGGCGCGGATGCGCTCGGCGAGCGTGCCCTGCGGCACGATCTCCAACTCGATGTCGCCGCGAGCGTAGATCTCCTCGAACAACACCGAACCGCGGCTGCGCGCGAAACTGCAGATGATCTTGCGGACACGCCCCTCGCCGATCAGCCGCGCCACCCCCTCGCGGCCACGCCCGGCGGTGTTATGGACGACAATCAAGTCGCGCGCGCCCTGCTCGATCAGCCCGTCGACCAGCGCGCGCGGCTCGCCGATCTGCGCGAAGCCGGAGACCAGAACGGTCGAGCTGTCCTCGATCCCTGCCATCGCCTCGGCGACCGAGCGGACGAATTTATCGATCATGCGCGAGCCCTTAGGCGTCTCCCCGCCGCGATTTAAGCGGAAGGAGGCGGACGTTGCTAGGTCCGGGCGATTTCGGCGGCGAGAGCGGCGATCTCGGCGGCGGCCAGGCTCGTCGGCGCGCTCTCGCTGACCCCACGTCCCTGCGCCATCGCCTGGGCAAAGGCGACGCGGCTGCCAAGGCGAGATGTGGCGACGAGGACGCCGTCGCGGCCCAGTTCGCCGGCCACCGTGTCGATCAGGCTGGAGCGCGCCGGCACGCGGTTGAGGACCGCGAGCACGTTGCGGCCTTCCTCGCGCGCCAGTTTGAGGGTCGTGGCGGTCGACCACAGATCGAGCGGCGAGGGCTGCAGCGGCACCACCACCAGCCCAGCCGCGCGCACCGCGATCTTCGCTTCGAGCTCGGCATGCGGTGGGCTGTCGACGACGACGAAATCGGCGCCGCGCGCGTGACGCTCGATCCATTCCGCCGCACGCCAGCCGGATAGGGCATCGAAGTCGAAGCCAAGATCGCCGACTCGCGCGCGGCGCAGTTCAACCCAAGCCGCGAGGCTCGCCTGCGGATCGATGTCGAGCAGCGCCAAACGCCGCCCTTGTCGCGACCACACCACGGCGAGCTGCGCCGCCAGCGTGGTCTTGCCGGCGCCGCCCTTCTGCTGAGCGATGGTGATGACCCGGGCCGCCATGTATCCCGCCCTTGCGATAGCGCCGCTATCCCGACAACTTCGCTCTATGAACGCAAGTATCGTACCGGCGACGCCAGAGGCGATCGACCGTGCCACTGAATTGCTGCGCACGGGGAAGCTTGTCGCGTTTCCGACCGAGACCGTCTACGGGCTCGGCGCCGACGCCACCAACGCTCGCGCCGTCGCGCGGATTTTCGCCGCCAAGGGACGGCCGCGCTTCAACCCGTTGATCGTGCATGTGCCGGATCTGGCGGCGGCCGAGGCGATTGCTAAAGTCGATGGCCGGGCGCGCGATCTCGCACGGCGATGCTGGCCGGGCCCGCTGACCCTCGTGCTCCCGCGACGCTCGGATAGCGGCGTAGCGCTGCTCGCCTGCGCCGGGCTCGACACCGTGGCGGTGCGCGTCCCGGCGCATCCGGTCGCGCAGGCGCTGTTGCGTGCGGTCGATCGCCCACTTACCGCTCCCTCGGCCAATCGCTCCGGTCACGTCAGCCCGACGACCGCCGAGCATGTCGCAAGCGATCTCGGCCGCCGCGTGGCGTTGATCCTCGATGGCGGGCCGTGCCCGGTCGGGTTGGAGTCGACCGTGCTCGATCTCAGCGGGCCACAGCCGGTGTTGTTGCGGCCCGGCGGCGTCACCCGGGAAGAGCTCGAAGCCTTGCTCGGCGCGCTCGGCACGCCTGCCGCCGATCCGGCGGCGCCGCGTTCGCCCGGCCAGCTCGCCAGTCATTACGCGCCGCGTCTGCCGCTGAGAATGGAAGCAATGGAGGCGCGGCCAGGAGAAGCGCTGCTGGGCTTCGGCCCTGTGTCCCCACCGGGGTTCACCGAGGTGCTGAACCTGTCCTCCACTGCTGATCTTGGCGAGGCCGCGGCCAATCTCTTCGCCATGTTGCGCCGGCTCGACCGGCCCGAATTCACCGGGATCGCGGTGATGCCGATCCCCGAGCACGGCCTCGGCTTGGCGATCAACGACCGCCTGCGCCGCGCCGCCGCGCCGCGCTAATCCTCCCGCAGCTTCGCCGCGCAGCCGAGGAAGGCGGGGAGCTTATGAGTCACGACAAACGTCGGGATCGGCGCCAGGTACTCCCGAAACCGTCCCTTCGCCTCGAATCGCTCGCGGAATTGCGAGGCCGCGAAGCGCTCGCCCAACCGCGGCACGATCCCGCCGCCGATATAGACGCCGCCCTTGGCGCCCAAGGTCAGCGCCAGATTGCCCGCGATCGTGCCGAGCATCGCGCAGAACATTTCGGTCGTCTCGCGACACCGCGGATCCTCGTTCTCGACCTCGACATCGGTGATCTGTGCCGCCGTGTACTGCACCGCCGGCACGCCATCGATCTCGGCCAACGCATTGTAGAGATTGACGAGTCCCGGCCCAGACAACACGCGCTCGGCGGAAACATGGTCGAAATGACGCCGCATCGATGCGAGCGCGGCGCTTTCGCGCTCGGTCACCGGAGCCATCGTCGCGTGGCCCCCTTCGCCCGAAAGCGGGATCCAGCGCTCGCCCACCGGGATCAACCCCGAGACGCCGAGGCCGGAGCCGGGCCCAAGCACGCCGATTGGTGCCTCGGGCTGCGCCTTGCCACTGCCGACGGCGGTCTTGTCGCCCGGGCCGAGATGCGGCAGCGCCAGCGCCTGCGCGGTAAAATCGTTGATGACCTCGAGCCGCTCGAAGCCGAGCTGCGAGCGCAGCTCAGAGATCGAGAAGGCCCAGGGATGGTTAGTCATCCGCACCGCGTCGCCGGTGATGGGCGACGCCACCGCGATTGCCGCCTGCCGGGGGCGTGGCAATCCGCCGCGCCCGGCAAGGTAGGCCTCGATCGCCTCGCCGAGACCGGCGTAATCGGCATCGGCCAGCACGCTCGAATGCAACAGCGAGCCATCGGGCTCGACCAGGCCAAAGCGAGCATTTGTGCCGCCGATATCCCCAACAAGCCAGGGAGTTCGCGTTTGCGAACCGCTCATCGCAGGTGCCGCGCTCTGCGGTTTTCCTTGTGCGGCGCACATAGACAATCCACCCCTTCATCCACCGACTTATCCACGACAAAATGCTTGGGTGACGCGCAGGTTAGGGCAAGAAGGGGTTGACATTAGCGCACCGCACATTAATTTGTGCAGTGCGGTATCGATCGTCGTCTGATGGTCCTACCGCACGTCTTCTAGGCGTTTCCTCCCTGAACTCGGGCCGTGCGCCAGCACGGCCCGTTTTTTTCGCACCGCAATGCCCTGGCACATCCACCCTTATCAAGCGACCGTGCGGGCGCGGTTCAGCGGGGTGGCGCCAGGTGCTCCCGCGCGGCGTCGCCGAGCCGGCCGACCAGCCCCGCCATCGCGTCCCTCAGCTCGCCGAAGCTTGAGCGGCGCCGATAGCTGTGCTCGTCCATATAGATCGCGCGATTTATTTCAATTTGTAGAGCGTGGCATCTCTGGCGCGGGCGCCCGTAATAGCCGGTGGTGAACCCGCCGGCATACGGCGCGTTGAGCGCTACCGCGAACCCGTACCGGCTCAGATAGTCTCGCGCCGCCTCGACCAGCTGCGGTGCGCAGGACGCGCCATGGCAATCGCCCAGCACGATATCGGGTGAGTCGTGGCCAGCGCCGGTCGCACCCGACGGCATCGAATGACAATCGACGACAAGGCAGAAGCCGAACTCGGACGCCGTCTCCTCGACCAGCCGGCTAAGCGCCGCGTGATACGGCCGATAGAGCGAATCGATCCGCACCTTCGCGTCGGCGAAGGACAATTTCCCGCAATAGATCTCCTCGCCGCTCGCCACCAACCGGGCGATCGTGCCGAGCCCCATGCGCACTCGCGGCGAGCGGGCGTTGACATAGTCGGGGAGCACGTCGGCGAACATCGCCGGGTCGAGCTCCCAGGCCTCGCGGTTGACGTCGAGATAGGCGCGCGGAAAGCGTGCGGCGAGCAGCGGTGCGCCCAGAGACGGAGCGGCGGAGAATATCTCGTCGACAAAGGCATCTTCCGAGCGGCGTAGCGTTTGCGGATCGAGCCGCGACGCGGCGACGAACTCGGGCGGATAGTCCGAACCGCTATGCGGCGAGGCGATGATGAGCGGCATGACCCGCGCCCCGGGTCGCCGCAGATCTAGCGGCGCGAGAGTGGGGGTCGCGATGATCGCCGAGCCATCCATCTACGCGAGATTAACGCATGATCTTTCCCCGAGGAAACGTCTGCGTTGCGGGCGGGCGCAGCGCCCCGTTCGGCGCAAAACCCGGTGGCGACAAACTGTCCCGCCGGCTTTGCCCCGGGCGGAACTCGTGTTAGATGCTCGGCCCACTTCCTTGCTTTTTAGGTAAACAAGCCTCCCCCGCAGATGGCCCGCATCCTCCTCGCCGAAGACGACGATCACCTGCGCCTGTTCCTGTCGCGCGGCTTGCAGCGGGCGGGCCATGTGGTCGATTCGGTCGGCGACGGCACCGCGGCGCTGGAATTGGCGTACGCCTGCGATTTCGACCTGCTGCTCGCCGACGTGGTGATGCCGGGTCTCGACGGCATCGAGCTAGCCCGCCAGGTCGCCGAGCGCCAGCCTGGCATCCGAGTCATGTTCATCACCGGCTTTGCCGCGGTGGCGATGCACGAGGAAGGGTTTACCAGCAGGCGGCCACGCGTGCTGGCCAAGCCATTCCACCTGCGGCATTTGATCGAGGAGGTCGAGGCGCTGCTGCTGGAGTAGGCAAGAGCCTATATCTTGGCGGTGATACGCCGGCCGTGGAGATTTTCGATGCGATTGCACCTTGGCGCGCTTGCCGCGGGGTTCGGGTTTTGGCTGGCCGCCGCCGCTGGCGCAATGGCGCAGACCGGTGACCTGCAAATCACCAATGCCTGGGCCCGCGCCACCCCGGGCGCGGCGCAGACGGCGGCCGCCTATGTGACGATTATATCGACAACGGGAGATCGCCTCACCGGCGCCTCGACCCCGGTGGCGCAAAAGGCCGAACTTCACACCATGACGATGGACGGCAACGTGATGAAGATGCGCCAAGTGGACGGCATCGATCTTCCGGCCGGCCAGGGGGTAACGCTAAAGCCGGGCGGGTATCACATCATGCTGACGGGTCTCGCCCAGCCGCTGACCGAAGGACAAACCTTTCCGTTGACCCTCACTTTCGATAAGGCGGGCACGCGCGAGGTGACGGTAACGGTGCAGAAAGTCGGCTCGATGGGACCCGGCATGGACATGCCGATGCATCACTGAGGCCGGGATGGCACGGTCGCAACCCACATCAAGCGGGTCGCCGCGCTTCGTCCTCATGGCGGCGGCGCTTGCCGGCGTGCTGGTGCTGGTCGCCGGCGTGCTGATCGTCATCGCCTTCCGCGATGCAGGCAAAGGCGTCGCGGGCAATCCGCTCGCCGGGGTCATCGGCGGTAAGTTCAGCCTCATCGATCAGAACGGCAAACCCTTCACCGATGCCGATCTCAGGGGCAAATGGCGGCTCGTGTTCTTCGGCTACACCCATTGCCCGGACGTGTGCCCGACCGCGCTCAACGACCTCTCGCTGGCGCTCGACCAGCTCGGCGCCAAGAAAACCCAGGTCGGCATCGTCTATATCAGCATCGATCCCGAACGCGACACGCCGGATATCCTGAAATCCTATGTCGAGAGTTTTGGCGGACCGATCGTGGCGCTGACCGGCACGGCGGACGAGGTCAAACAGGCCGCCCAGGACTACAAGGTCTATTACGCCAAGCATCCGCGCGCCGATGGCGGCTATGACATGGACCACAGCGCGCTGATTTACGTAATGGACCCGCAAGGCCGCTTCACCGCGACCTTCACCCCCGACGACAGCGAGGAGACGATCGTCAAGCGGCTGCAGAAGCTGCTGGGCTAGTCCTCAAGTCACGCCCTCTTCCTTCAGCGCGGCGATTTCCGCCGCATCGTAGCCCGCCTCGGCGAGGATTTCGGCATTGTGCTCGCCGATGCGCGGCGGTGGGCGATCGATGCCGCCGCCGCCATGCGCCAGCCGGAACCCCGAGCCGACCAGGGTCAGCTCGCCCTCATCTGATTGCACCTTCTGCAGCACGTCGCGATGCGCCAGCTGCGGATGGCGGACGATCTCGGAAATCGTCCAGATGCCGGCGCAGGGGACGTCCATGGCGGTTAGCCGCTGTTCCCAATTCTTCGCGCTGTCGCTGGCCAGCGCATCCTCGATAATGGCGCGCAACGCCGGCTCGTTCTGGCTGCGCGACGGCCAATCGGCGAAACGCGGGTCGGCCAGCGCATCCTCGCGCCCCAACCCCTTCATCAAATTGGCGAACTGCCGCTCGGTCATCACCGCCAGCATCAGGTCGCCCTCACCGGCCTTGAAGCGGTTGCCGGTCGGCTTGCCGGTGCTCGACAGATTGCCGAACTGGCGGTGGATATGTCCGGTCACGGTGTATTCCGCGACCTGGCCCGACAGAAACGACAGCGCGGCGTCGAGCATCGACACGTCGACAAACTGGCCGATCCCGGTCTCCTTGCGTTGGTAGAGCGCGCTGGCGACGGCGAAGGCCGCGGTCATCGCGCCAATCGTGTCGCATAGCGCGAACCCAGCGCGGGTCGGGCCTTTGTCCTCATGGCCGGTGATCGACATGATCCCGCTCATCGCCTGCAGTTTGCCGTCAAACGCCGCGGTGCCGCGCTCCGGCCCGTTCTGGCCGAACCCCGAGACCGCGCAATAGATGAGCCGCGGATTGATCGCCTTGAGCACCTCATAGCCGAGACCGAAGCGCTCCATGATGCCGGGCCGGAAATTCTCCCACACCACGTCGGCGTCCTTCACCAGGCGTTTGACGATCTCGACCGCCTTCGGCTTTTGCAGATCGAGCGTCAAGCTGCGCTTGTTCGAATTGATGCCGAGAAACGAGGGGCCGAGCCCCTTCGCCGCCCATTCTCTCGAGAGCTGCGAGTGGCGCATGTCGTCGCCGGCTTTCGGCTCGATCTTGACCACGTCGGCGCCGAGCAGGGCCAGCTGGTAGGTGCCGAACGGCCCGGCGACATAGCGGGTGAAGTCGAGGATGCGAACGCCGGCGAAAGGCTTGGTCATGGGATTCCCGTCATCGCCCTATTCCGCCACCGCGGGCTCTTCGCGGATGCCCTTGGCGATCGCCTTTTGCCGGTCGAACTCGGCTCGGCGGCGGGCAATCTCCTCGGGTGACAAAACCGCGACGTTGGAGAAGTCGAGCTTCCAATCCGGGTTGTCGCTCCAGCGCAGCGGGTTCTGCACCGTGGTACGTGGCCCCGGCGCGCTTTCCAGCACCCGCAAGGCCAGTTCCAGCGTCAATGCCTGCGACTCGGGATCGTGCGGCCGCCCGGTCGGGTTGCCGAGCGGGAAGTCGCTGAACAGAAAGCGCGGCACGCCGACATATTCGACGATGTCCTTGGCGCAGCCCATCACGACCGTCGGAATACCATGCTCTTCGAGGTAGCGTGCGACCAGACTCACGGTCTGGTGACACACGGGTCAAACCGCGACGAGGATGACGGCGTCGGCCTGGTCTTCGCGCACCCGAGCGAGCAGCTCCGGACAATCCTGTTCCAGGGTCACGCGTTGGCTGCGATTGGTCGGCGCGCCGTGAAAGCGCGGCGCCAATTCACCGATCCGCCCCGATTTGGCGACCTCGCGCAACAGCGGCAGCGGGAACCAGCTGTTGCTGTCGCTCGCCGTAGTGTGGGCGCGGTCGTACCCGATATGCGAGATGCGCAGATCGTGGTCTGAGGCAGTGTCGCCGGAATAGACGCGATAGAACTTGGCGCCGCCGTTATAGGGCGCACCGGGTCCCTGATCGCCCTTGTCGGGCTGGAACGGCGCCGCCGTGGTGATCAGCCCGATCCGGCTGGTGGCCAGCGTCTTCCTCAGCGGCGTAAACGGCACCTCGGCGTAATGCGCCCAGCGATAGGGCGCACCGTAACCAAGCGTTTGGTAATAGGTGCTGATCCGCTCTCGATAGGGGATCGGCACATCGTGGTCGGCCGCCTGGTCCGACTCGTCGGGGCGATCGCTCATGGGCTTACCTCGCTGCGAAGTACTCGATGTCCTGCGGCCGCGGCGTCCACTCGGGGTTGCTCGGCCATTCCTTGGTGCGGCCGGAGAATTCCTCGCCGTAGCGCACTCGGAAGAGGAGCGTGCGCTGCGGCCCGGTCCGCCATTCGTGCAACTCACCGCGCGGGTGGACGACAAAGCAGCCCGGCTTCACCTCGACACTCTCGGTCGGGGTCTTCATCGTGCCGCCGCCCTCGAAGCAGAAGTAGAGCTCGACCGCGTTCGGGTGGCAGTGATAGGGGCTGGTCTGGCCCGGTTCCCAGCACGCCACCGTGACATCGCCGCCGCCCGCCGCGCCGAGGATCTTCTCGACGTGGTGCTGGGGGTCGAACTTTTCTTCGGCCTTCAGGTTGAAGCTGAGCATAAGTCGCCTTTCCGCACACTCGGGCCAGACTACGGCGACAGCGATCCGGCCTCAATGCCGCCATTCGTTGGGCGGTGGGGCCGGCTCATCGATAGTGGGTGGCACTGGGGGCGGCGCGGCGAGTAGGGCCGGAGCCTCCGCCGCCGCGGTCTTCCTGGCCCGGGCCGCGCGGCGCAGCGGTGCGGCGGCGCGGATCGTCAGCGGGATCGAGCCAAGATAGAGCAGCCCGATCAGGGTGAGCGTCGGCCATGGCGCCGTGGTCGCGAATGCCGCCAACAGGCCGATGCCGAGCAGGGTGGGCATGACAAAGCGATGCGGGATGCTGAACTTCTTCAGCGACAAAGTGGGGATCGTGCTGATCATCAGCGCCGCGATCCCGGCTATCCACAGCGCATTGAGATAGGGCGAGCGCGCGATCCAATCGCCCCACTCGAAGCCGGCGAACATCGGCATCAGCACCAGCCCCGCCCCTGCTGGCGCCGGGACGCCAGTGAAGAAACCAGCCATCTGTGGCGCCGGCTCGACGTTGAGCTGGGTGTTGAACCGCGCCAGCCGGAGAGCGCAGCACACCGCGTAGAACAACACGATCGCCCAACCGACACTGTGCAGCGCCGACATCGTCCACAGATAAAGCACCACCGCCGGTGCGACACCAAAGCTGATAAAATCGGAAAGGCTGTCGAGTTCGGCGCCGAAGCGCGAGGTCACCTTCAGCAGCCGGGCGACGCGGCCGTCGAGCCCATCGAGGATGCCGGCGACGATGATCGCGTAGACCGCCGCCTGGAAATTGCCGTTGAGCGCAAAGCGGATCGCGGTCATGCCGGCGCACAGCGCCAGCATGGTCAGCACATTCGGCACCAGCCGGTTGAAGGACAGCTCCTGGATGCGCCGCACCCGCATGCCTCGCATTTGCGGCCGGCGCACCCGCATCTTACGCGAGCGCATCGTCAGGATCTCCTTAGCGCCGCCAGTCTATCACAATCAGTGGCTGAAGCCTTGCCGCGCCGGCTCCTTGGCCTCGCGATCGGCAAGCACGGTTTCGCCACCGACCATGCGCTGGCCGAGCGCGACCAGGGGCACGTATTCCGGCGGCAGATAGATATCGACCCGCGAGCCGAAGCGAATGATGCCGATGCGCTCGCCGGCGCCGACGATCTGGCCCTCATTCGCCGCGCAGACGATGCGCCGCGCGACCAGCCCGGCGATCAGCACGCAGCCGATCTCGGCGCCCGGTTCCGGTGCCAGGCGCAGTGCCAGCCGCTCATTGTGCTCGCTCGCTTTGTCGAGGCTGGCATTGATGAAACGGCCGGGAATGTAGGTGCGGCCGACGACCCGCCCTGCGAGCGGCGAGCGCGCGACGTGGACATCGAAGAGGTTGAGGAAGATGCCGATCCGCGTCGTCGGAACCTCACCCATCGCCAGTTCCGGCGCCGGCGGCACCCGCGCGATCGAGACGACGATCCCGTCCGCCGGGCTGATGACGAGCCCCGGGCGGGTTGGCGTCACCCGCCACGGATCGCGGAAGAAATAGGCGATCCACAACGTCAGGATCAGCGCGACCCAGCCGGCCGGATGCCACAGCAAAAACAGGACAATTGTCACCGCCGCGGCGATCGCGACGAATTTCCACCCGTCAGGATGAATCGGGGCGAAGATTTGGCGGAGCATCTTATTCAGCCGTCATTGCGAGGGGCGCGTTACCGCCCCTCGCGGCGCCAGGCGGCGATCAGCGTGCCAATGGCAAGCAAAAGCGCGGCGATTCCCGGCAAGAGCGGCGTCTCGCTGAAGCCGGCGACGACATAGTCGGCGTTCTGCCGGAAGCCGATCCAGTTGCTGCCCGCGGTCATCCGCCCGGCCGCGACGCGACGCACTTCCGGCGTCCCGTTGGCGATCCACAAGACGCCGCCGCCGGTCGCCGCCGAAAGCGGCGTCAGCTTCTCCGGCGTCGCCCGGACATCGGCGAACTCGACCGGGTTCAACGGCCCCGCCGCGGCGAGCGCGGTGCGAGTGCCGTCGGTGATCCGGTAAAGCCCCATCTGTTTGACGGCGAGCGTGCCGGTGCTGCGCCCGCCATGCTCTTGGGCCAGCGCCAGGGTCGAGGTCGTCCCGTCGGGCGCGGTCACCGTCACTGGCTTATCGTCCGCCTCCAGCGATTGGCGGGTGACGATTAACCGGTCGCCCTCGATCGCCGCACGCAGATCGTTTTCCTCGAGATCGGGCTCCTTCATCAGCCAATAGGCGAGGCGGCGCAGCAGCTCGGCCTGCGGGCCGCCGCCCTCGAAGCCGCGCGCCCACAGCCACATCTGATCGGAGAGCAGCTGCGCAACGCGACCCTGGCCGATGCGGTCCAGCACCAGAAGCGGCTCGTTCTTGTCGCCGGTCATCAGGGTCGTGCCGCGATGGACATGCGCCTCGATCTGGCGGAACCAGCGGCCCCAGGTTGGACTGCCGTCGGGCGTACCGGCGTCCGGGAGATCGGCGGTCACCGGGTGGCGCCAACCTTGAACGGTCAGCGTTGGCTTGAACCCTTCCTCGTCGACATTGCCGGTCGGCTCGGTCGGAAGGATTTCCCCCAAAGGCGTGCGGAACAGGCTCATCGGCGTGCCGAAGCTGGGTCCGGTCGCCTCGAGAAAGGCGCCGCCCTTTTTGACGTAGTTGACCACATTCTGGATATAGGCCTGCGGGATAACGCCCCGCCGGCTGTAGCGGTCGAAGATGATGAGGTTGAATTCGTCGAGCTTGACGTCAAACAACTCGCGGGTGGGAAACGCGATCAACGACAATTCCTTGATCGGCGTGCCGTCCTGCTTTTCCGGCGGGCGCAGGATGGTGAAGTGCACGAGGTCGACCGACGGGTCGGATTTGAGGATGTTGCGCCATACCCGCTCGCCGGCATGCGGCTCGCCTGAGACCAGTAGCACCTTCAACCGGTCGCGTACGCCATTGACGACGGCTGCGGCGCGGTTGTTGACGAGGGTCAGTTCCTGCGGCCCCGGCTCGACCTCGAACTCGACGATATTGGGGCCGCCGTGATCGATCGGCAGCGACAGCGGCACATCGCGACCGACCGGCACCATCATCTGGTGCGGCGGGCCGCCGTCCTTGCGCCAGGTGAGCTTGGCCATGACCTCGCCGGCATCCGTGGTCTGAGGAAGGTCCTCGACCCGGATCGTCATCGGCACGTCCTTGCCGACCAGCCCAAAGCTCGGCGCCTCCTTGACGACAAGCCGGCGGTCGCCCTCGTTGGGGTGCCCCGACAGCAGCACATGAAGCGGCGCGCCAAGCTGTGCGGCGGCGGTTTTTACGTCGGCGGCCGGAACGTCGTGCACCTGGCCATCGGTAATCATCACCACCCCAGCGAGGCGCTGACGCGGCACATCCGACAAGGCTCGATTGAGCGCGGTGAACAGGCGAGTGCCGTCATCGCTGCCCCCGGGTGGCGGCGCGCCGGCGCGGATAACGCGGACGTCGAGATCGGGCGCGTCGGCGAGCCGGTCGGTCAGCGCCTTCAAGGCAGCTTCGCTGGCGGCGGCGCGGTCGCCGATCTGCTGGCTCGGCGAGTCGTCAACCACGATCACCGCGATGTCGCGCTGCGGCGCGCGCTTTTCCTCGACGAGCGCCGGGTTTACCAGGATTGTCAGCAGCACCGCGACTGCCGGTCCGCGCCACGCCAGCCCCCGCGCCCGTCGCCATAGGCCGAGCGCCAGGATCAGCACCGCGGCGCCCCCCAGCGCCGCGACCGCCCACCACGGGATCAGCGGCGAAAATGCGATGGTATAGGCGCTGGTGTTCATTGGCCGAGCCGCTCGAGGATCGCCGGCACGTGGACCTGGTCGCTCTTATAGTTGCCGGTCAGGACGTACATCACCAGGTTGACGCCAAACCGCAGCGCCATCTCGCGCTGCCGCTCGCCGCCGGGTACCACGGCGAACTCGGGCTGGCCGCTGCGGTCGATCGCCCAGGCCCCGGCCCAATCGTTGCCGCCGACGATGACGGTCGACACGCCGTCATTGACCCGGTCTTCACCGGGCTCGACCCAGACCTGCCCGCTGTTCCATCGGCCGGGGAATTCGTGCAACAGGTAGAATGATTTAGTTAGCACGTGGTCGGGCGGCACCGGTACCAGCGGCGGGATCTTGACCCCGCCGACCAGCTTCTTCAGCCGCGCCGCCGACTCGGACGCGCTGCCATAGATGCCGGGAGTGCGGTCGCCCGAATCGCGGGTATCGAAGAGGATCGTGCCGCCGGTCGCGAGATAGCGGTTGATGCGCTCGATCGCCTGCGGCGAAGGCGGTGCCTGGTCGGCGGTCACCGGCCAGTAGAGCAGCGGAAAGAAGATCAGCTCGTCGTTCTCGACATTGACCGCGAGCGGCGCGGCGGCCTCGACCGCGGTGCGCTGGGCGAGGACTTGGTTGAGGCCGGTGAGGCCATCCTGGCTTTCCGCGTCGACCTCGGAGTTGCCGGTCTGCACATAGGCGAGGCGGAGCTCCGAGGTGGCTCGGACGACAAA
Source organism: Allostellaceae bacterium (assembly GCA_035604035.1). Classification (GTDB taxonomy): domain Bacteria; phylum Pseudomonadota; class Alphaproteobacteria; order ATCC43930; family CGMCC-115725; genus DATARH01. The sequence continues at coordinate 17,638 of DATNJF010000164.1, forward strand.
GGCGTCGTCCGCATGCGCCGTCCCTGTCCCCACCAGCAGCAACGCGCTGACCGCCGCAGCGCTCCGCACGAGCCGCCGCCGCAACAAACCGCGCAGCCCATAGGAGATCAACAGGTCGGCAAGCGCGAGCAGCAGCGCGGCGACGAGCAGCGGCGGGCGGATATCGAACTCGACATTGGTGGCGAAGCCTTCGCGGGCGACACCGGCTGGGAGATTGGCGATCGGCTTCACATCGCCGACCCCCGGCGACAGGTTCAAGGCGCGCCGCGCATCGGTCGTGCCGTAAAAACCTGGCGGATGGCGCGGCGACGGAGCCGCGGTGCCGATCTCCTTGCCCGAGATCGGCTTCGCGCTCGGCGCGGCGCGCTGCAGCCGGCCGAACCCGTCGAGCGTCTCGAGCGGCGGCAGATCGGCGTCGCCCGCAGCGGCAACGCCTTCGCTCGTGGCCACGACACGCCGCAGCATCTCGACGAAAAGACCCGACAGCGCGAGGTTCGACCATTCCGCATTGGCGGTGGTGTGAACCAGGACGATCCAACCCTTGCCCTGCTGCGTGGCGGTGACGAGCGGGGTACCGTCGGCGAGCCGCGCCCAGGTCTTGCCGGCGAGGTCGATATCCGGTTCGGCGAGCACCTGCCGCGACACCGTGACGTCGGGCGGGATCGCCAGCCCGGCGAACGGGCTCGTCGCATCGAACGGCGCGAGCTTCGCCGGCTGCTCCCACGAGAGAGCGCCGCCGATCGTCCGCCCGCCGCGGCGCAGCCGCACCGGCAACAACCCGTCGTCCTGCTCGGCCAGATGCGGGCCGGCGAAACGCAGCAAGACGCCGCCCGCCTCGATCCATTGGCGCACGGTCTGTTGTTCCGCCTCGGAATCGGGCCCGGAATCGGCATAGACGAGGATCGACAGCTCGCGCTTCAGCAAGTCGTCGAGCAGGCCGCGTCGGATCTCGGTGAACGGCTCGAGCGCGCGTTCGAGGTAATAGGTGCTGCTGAGCAGCGGCTGGCCGGAGGGATTGACGTTGCCGGCGATGCCGACCGGCCGGCGACGCCAGCGCTCGTCGATCAGTAGCGTGCCGCCGGCTGATGCTTCGCCCTCGATGTCGATGCGCGCGACTCGGTTGCGCAGTTCGCTCGGCATCGGCAGCGGAATGACGGCGCCGGCGGCCCCCGGTTCGATCGTCGCGCCTTCGCGGGCGAGCAGCGCGCCGTCCTCAGCGCTCGCCCGCACCCAGACCTGGCGCGGTGCCGAATACGACAGCGAGTTGACCGCGACGGTCAGATCCTTCTGCGCACGCCCGGCGGTCCCGCCGGATGAGGCGATGAGACGCGGCGCTTCGGCGGGCGCCGCCGCCAGGTAGCGCAACTCGCCCCGCTCCGCCAGGCCGCCGGCAAGCGCGGCGGCGTCGCCGTCATCGACCTCGTCGCTGATCCAGACGGTGCTAGTACTCGCCGACAGCGGCAGCGCCTTGAGCCGCGCGAGGGCCGTCTTGCGGTCATCGGGCCATGGCTTTGGTGCCAGTGCCGCGACCGCGGCGCGGGCATCGGCGGCGCGCACCGGCGCGAGCGGTGGCAGCTTCTGGTCCGTTGCCGGCGGCGCGGTGGTGACGAGCACGATCTGACGGTCCTCGCGCTCGGCCTCGACCAAAAGGTTGGTCGCCGCTGCCTGGCGCGCTTGCCAGTCATGCGCCGCCGCCCAGCCATCGTCGATGACGAGGATCAACGGCCCGCTACCGACGAGCGGAGTCTGCGGATTGATCAGCGGATGCGCCAGCCCGGCGATGACCAGCGCCGCGAGGATCGTGCGCAGGATGATCAGCCATAGCGGCGTGCGCGCGGGCGTCTCCTCGCGCGGGGTCAGCCCCAACAGCAGACGGATCGCCGGGAAACGGACGCGCCGCGGCGCCGGCGGCGTCACCCGCAGTAGCCACCAGATGATCGGCAGCGCGACGAGTGCGCTCAGTAGCCACGGCGACGCGAACGCCAAAGACCCGAGCGACAGCATCAGCCCGGCATCCGGGCGTTCACGGCATCACCGACCTTGCCGCCGGTCGGGCGCGAGCGCCGCGTGCAGCGCCAGCAGCGCCAGGTGCGGCGGCCGATCAGTGCGATGCGTGCCAAAGCTCCAGCCGACCGACCGCGCGATCGCCTGCAGCCCCTCGCGATGGCGCTGAAAACGGACGGCATAGGCCTCGCGTATGCCCTCGACCCGGCTGATGACCAAATCCTCGCGCTCCTCGATGCCCTCGAAGCGGACGCGGCCGTCAAACGGCAGATCCTCCTCGGCCGGGTCGACGATCTGCAGCAGATGCCCCTTGAGTCCGGCGCCGGCAAACCCGGCGACGATCTCGTTTGTGGCCTCCAGCGATCCGAGAAAATCGCCGATCAGCACCAATTGGCCGGCGCGCGGCAGCTTCTCGATGACGGGCAGCCCGGCCCGGGCCGATGTCGCCTGCGGGCCATCATGCTCCATGAGATCGACAAGCCGGCTCAGCGCGATGCGGCCGCTCAGCGGCGCCATGCCGCTGCCCAGCAGGCTCAGCCGCTCGCCGCCGCGCACCAGCAGGCAGGCGAGCGCGACCAGGATCAGCTCGGCGCGGGCACACTTCGTCGGCCAGTCGCCCCCGGCGATTTCGGCCGCCGAGCTGTAATCCATCGACGCCGAGCCGTCGCGCCATAGCCAGACGCTCTGCGCCGCCTCCCATTCGGTCTCCCGCACATAGAGTCGCTGCGACTTCGCGCTTTCGCGCCAGTCGATACGGCCGGCGGCGTCGCCCGGCTGGTATTGGCGGAACTGCCAGAAGGTCTCGCCCTGACCGACTCGCCGCCGCCCATGCACCCCCTGCGCCACCGTCGTGGCGATGCGCTCGGCGGCAACGAGCAGCGGCGGCAGCGTCGCCGCAACCTGCTCCGCACGGTCTCGCAACGAGGCCGGCTGCACCCGCGGCGCGCCAAACGCTCCGATGCTCGGCGCGCGGAGCGAGATCACCTGAGCGGCGCCGTCATCTGCTCGATAACCTGCGCGACGCCAATGCCCTCGGCGCGACCGGCGAAGCTGACCGCCATGCGGTGCCGCAGCACCGGCGGCGCTAGCGCCAGCACGTCGTCGACCGACGGGGCATAGCGGCCGTCGAGCAGCGCCCGCGCCCGGCACGCCAGCATCAGCGCCTGGCCGGCGCGCGGTCCCGGCCCCCAGGCGACAAAGCGGCGGGCTCCCTCCGCGCCGCTTTCAGGACGGCCGGAGCGCACCAGCTTGAGGATCGCATCGACGACGCTCTCGCCGACCGGCACCTGCCGCACCAGGCGTTGCGCCGCGATCAGCTCGTCGGCGGTCATCGCCGGGCGCGGCGTCGCGTCGGCGGTGCCGGTGGTCGCGATCAGCACGCGGCGCTCGGAGTCGGGATCGGGGTAGTCGACGTCGATCTGCAGCAGGAAGCGGTCGAGCTGCGCCTCGGGTAGCGGGTAGGTACCTTCCTGCTCCAGGGGGTTCTGCGTTGCCAGCACATGGAACGGGCGGGGCAGCGGATGATACTGCCCGGCGATCGACACCCGGCCTTCCTGCATCGCTTGCAACAGCGCCGATTGGGTGCGCGGACTGGCGCGGTTGATCTCGTCGGCCATCAGCAGCTGACAGAACACCGGCCCGGGAATGAAGCGGAACGAGCGCCGCCCGCTATCGCTTTCCTCCAGCACCTCGGAGCCGAGGATATCGGCAGGCATCAGATCGGGGGTGCACTGGATGCGCTTGTCATCGACCCCGAGAATCGTGCCGAGCGTCTCGACCAACCGCGTCTTGGCCAAACCCGGCACGCCGATCAACAACGCGTGGCCGCCCGAGAGCAGCGTGATCAAGGCTTGCTCGACCACTTCGCGCTGGCCGAAAATGACTTCGCCGATCCGCTCGCGGACGAGACGAAGCCGCTCGCCAAGCGCCTCGACTTCGGCGACAAGGTCCCCCGGAGGGGGTGTTATGCGCGATGTTGTTGCCAAGCTCTCACAACCTCGTTTGTGTGCCGGCGGGCGCCGACACTGATGGATAATACCGCCTCCGGCAATTCCCCGGCGAGAGGGCGCGGCAGCAGCCAAAGGCCTCCGCCGCCAAAACGCCCCGTAATCGATCACGGCGATCTTGATATGCGGATCGCCCGCGATGGCACCTGGTTCTATCGCGGCTCGCCAATCGCCCGTCCCCGCCTCGTCAAGCTCTTCGCCTCCGTTTTGCGGCGCGAGGGTGACGGCGCCTATTGGCTCGTCACCCCGGTCGAACGCGGCCGCGTCACCGTCGAGGACGCGCCGTTCGTCGCTGTCGAGCTGACGAGCGAAGGCGAAGGCCCCAAGCGCCAGCTCAGCTTCCGCACCAATCTCGACGAGATTGTGGCGGCCGGCCCGGACCATCCGCTGCGCGTCGACACCGCTGCAAACGGCGAGCCAGCGCCCTATATCCTGGTCCGGCCCGGGCTGGAGGCGCGTCTCAATCGCCCGGTATTCTACGAATTGGTCGATATCGCCGATGCCGAGCGCGGCGACCGTGGCGGACCGTTCGGCGTGTGGAGCAGCGGCATGTTCTTCGATCTCGGCGACCCGGAAGACGAGTAGGAATGCGTATCCTCCATCGCGAAGAGTTGATCGAGCGGCTGTCGCGGTCGCGGCCGGGGCGGCGCGGTTTCGGCGGCAGCGGCGATCCGGTCGAGGCAGCCGAGGCGCGCGAGGCGACACGCGGCGACCACGACCTCAATCCCGGCGAGACGCCTCCCAGCGCTGCTCTGCGACCGGCCGCGGTGCTGGTGCCGCTGATCAGTCACGAGAGCGGCTGGGCCGTTCTCTTGACCCAGCGCACCGCGCATCTCTCCGCCCATGCCGGACAGATCGCGTTCCCCGGCGGGCGGATCGAAGCGGAGGACGCAGACCCGGTCGCCGCTGCGCTGCGCGAGACCGAGGAAGAAGTCGGGCTGCCGCGCGACCACGTGTCGGTGGTCGGCCGGCTCGACACCTATGTCACCGGCACCGGGTTCGAGATCACCCCGATCGTCGGCATCGTCGCGCCGCCCTATCCGCTGATCATCGATCCCTACGAGGTCGCCGAGGCGTTCGAGGTGCCGCTTTCGTACATCCTCGACGCGCGCAACCACCACCGCGTCGAACGCGAATCCGCCGGGCGTACCCGCATCTTCTTCACGCTGCCTTACGAGGGCCGCAACATCTGGGGCGCCACCGCCGGTATGCTGGTCAATCTCGCCGAAATCCTCAACCTGTGATCCGGTGAAACGGCAATGCCGCGCGAGCTGCTGACCCTTTTCCTGCCGCTGGTGCTGCCGACCGTGCTCTATCTGGTCTGGCTGCGGGCGGTGCGCTGGTCGCAAAGCGGCGGCACGGTGCCGTGGCGAACGCTCCCCTGGGTGTGGCTCGGCATCACTGGTGTCGCGCTGACCGCGCTGGTGCTGTTTGTGGTGACGGTGCATTTCGGCACCAATGTTCCGGGCGTCTACGTGGCGCCGCATGTCGAGAACGGGAAGATCGTGCCGGGCCACATCGAACCGGCGAAGCCGTGACCGGCCCGAAACCGCCCTGGCTCGCTGAGCCCGCGGCGCGCCGGCTGCTGGCGGCGCTGGGCACAGCCGGCATCGAAGCGCGCTTTGTCGGCGGCTGCGTCCGCGACTCGCTGCTTGGGCTGGACATCGGCGACATCGACCTCGCTACCCCGGCGCGGCCGGAGGCGGTGATAGCCGCCCTTAGGAAGGCGAAAATTAGGGCCATCCCCACCGGGCTGGCGCATGGGACGGTCACCGCGGTGATCCCGCCGCGTCATTTCGAGATCACCACGTTGCGCCGCGATGTCGAGACTTACGGCCGGCGCGCGAAGGTCGCCTTCGATGCCGGCTGGGAGGAGGACGCGGCGCGGCGCGACTTCACGATCAATGCGATCTACCTCGCGCCCGACGGAACGATCTACGACCCCGTGGGCGGCCGGGCCGATCTCGCCGCGCATCGCGTGCACTTTGTCGGCGATCCGGCGACCCGGATCGCCGAGGACGTGCTGCGTATCCTGCGCTACTACCGCTTCGAGGCGCGTTTCGGCGGCGGCGCCGGCGATCCCGATGCGCGCGCCGCGTGCCGCGCGGCCGTCGGGCAGCTGCCGACCCTGTCGGCTGAGCGCGTCTCGCGCGAGCTGATGCGCCTGCTCGGTTCGCCCGAGCCGGTCCGCGCGGTCAAAATGATGATCGAAGACGGGGTACTCGGGGTAATCCTTTCCGAAGCGTCACAGGTCGATAGCCTAAACCAACCTGATGTACTCCTCGGCCCGATCCTTCGCCTCGCCGCGCTGATAAATGTGGACCGCGACGGTGCGCGTGTCGTAGGCGAGCGACTGCGGCTGTCGAACGCCGACCGCAACCGGCTCGTGGGATTGGCGAAACCGTTGCCGCTCGACCCCGATGGCGACCCGAAAGCCCAGCGCTTGGCGCTCTATCGCCTCGGGCCGGAGCGATATCGCGATCTCCTACGGCTCGCCACAGCGGATGGCCGCATAGCGCTGCGACGCCTGAAGGAATTACTGGACTTCGCCGAGAGCTGGCCAATCCCGATATTCCCGCTTTCCGGCGACGACGTGACCGCGCTCGCCATACCGCCGGGTCCACGCGTCGGCCAGTTACTCGCTCAGGTCAAACGCTGGTGGGAGGATGGCGATTTCACCGCCGACCGCGCGGCGTGCCTCGCCAAGCTCAAGGAAGTCGCTTCGCCGACCTGATCGCCCGCCACACGCGCTCCGGCGTCGCCGGCATGTCGATATGCTCGATGCCGAGGGCGCTGAGCGCGTCAAGGATCGCACAGATGATCGTCTGCGGCGCGGCGATGGCGCCGGCCTGGCCCGACCCCTTGACCCCGAGCGGGTTCGCCCCGGTCGGCAAGCCATCGAGCGTGATGTCGAGCGCCGGCAGATCGTCGGCACGCGGCAGCGCGTAATCGAGCAGCGAGCCGCTCAGAAGCTGGCCCGATTCCGGCTCGTATACCGTGTGCTCCAGCAGCGCCTGGCCGATGCCCTGCGCGACGCCGCCCTGCACCTGGCCTTTTGTCAAAAGCGGGTTGATCACCCTTCCGTAATCGTCGACCGCGAGATAGCGCTCCAAGGTCACCACGCCGGTTTCTGGGTCAATCGCGACCTCGGCGGCATGCGTACCCGAGGGGAAGGTAAAGACGCCGCATTCGTTCCAGGCGTAGCTGCCGAGCCCCGGCGCCATGCCCTCCGGCAAATTCGCCGGGTCCGCGGCGGCGCGGGCCACGGCCAGAAGATCGATCCCGCGCCCGCTTCCCGGTACCGTGAACCGGCCCTCGGCGAAGACTAGCTCGGCGGGCTCCGCCTGCAGCAATCCCGCCGCGACGGCGCGGCCCTTGGCGACGACCATCTCGGCGGCCCGGTGCAGCGCGAAGCCACCCTGATGCATCGACCGCGCGCCGCCATGCCCGTTGCCGGCCGGGATTTCGCGCGTATCGGCCTGAACCAGTCGGAAGCTCTCGACCGGCAGCCCGAGCAGATCGGAGGCGATCTGCGGATAGGCGGTTTCGTGCCCCTGCCCGTTTGACTGAGTGCCCAGCAGCAGCGATATTGTTCCACTTTCTTCGAATCGTATTTCCGCGCCTTCATTGGGCGTGCCGCGCGCGGTTTCGAGGAAACACGCGATCCCCAGCCCGCGCAACATCCCGTCACCGCGACGTCTCGACCCGGCGCGCGTCACCGCCGCATCGAGATTAGCGGCGAACTTGCCGCTGTCGATCGCCATGCCGAGCGCGCTGCGATAGGGAAAATCGCGGATCATGTTGCGGCGGCGCAGCTCGACCGGGTCGATGCCGAGCCGGTGCGCGGCCGCCTCGACCAGCCGTTCGGTCAAGTAGTTCGCCTCGGGCTTGCCGGCGCCGCGATAGGCGTCGATCGGCACCGTGTTGGTGAACGCGCCGCGCACGCTCATGAACATCGCCGGGATCGCATAAACCCCACCCAGTGCGGTCGAAGGTGAGTTGGTCGAGCTGCCCGGCCCGTTGGTCGAGACATAGGCGCCGAGATTGGCGACGGTCTCGGCTTCGAGCGCGAGGAACTTGCCGTCGACGTCGAGCGCGAGGCGTCCCTTGGTGTGATTGTCGCGCCCCTGGGCCGAGGACACAAACTCCTCGCTGCGCTCGGCGACCCAACGCACCGGTCGCCGCAGCCGGCGCGCCGCCCACAGCACCAGCACCCATTCGGGATACAGAAAATTCTTAACCCCGAACCCACCACCGACATCGGGCGCGCTGACCCGGACGCGTTCGCGCGGCACATGAAAGACCGCGTCGGCAAGCTGATTGCGGAGGCTGTGCACGCCCATCCCGGTCAGCACTAGATCGAAGCTGTCGCCCGCCGCGTCATAGCGACCGATCGCGGCGCGCGGCTCGATCGGCGCGACGACGAGCCGGTTGTTGACGAGCTCGATCTCGATCACATGCGCCGCCGCTTCCATGGCCGCATCGACCGCCGCCTTGTCGCCGCGCTCGAAGCGGAAGACGAGGTTGCCTGGCGCCTCGTCCCATAATTGCGGCGCGTCGTCGCGCAGCGCCGCTGGGCCGTCCACGACCGCCGGAAGCACCCGGTAATCAACCGCGATCAGCTCGGCCACGTCCCGCGCGATCTCGCTTGTGTCAGCGACGACCAACGCGACCGGGTCGCCGACATGGCGCACCCGCTCCACTGCCAGCGCGAAGCGCGGCGGCACGATCAGCGGACCGATGGTCGCGACCTGGGCGATGCAGGGCAGCGGGCCGATCTTGTCGGCGGCAAGATCGGCCGCGGTGAAGATGCCATGGACGCCAGGCAGCGCCCATGCCGCTGCCGTGTCGATGCCGGCGATCTCGGCATGCCCGTGCGGCGAACGGACGACGACGGCATGGAGCTGGCCGGGGACATCGATATCGTCGACGAAGCGGCCCTTGCCGCGCAGAAACCGGTGGTCCTCGAACCGGGTCAGCGAGCGGCCGATCTGCCCATCCGGCATCGGGTCACCCCCCGCCGCTTGGCGTCGCTGCCGCCAGGCGACGCGGGGTCAAAAGTCGCCGCAAGCCGCGCTTCGCCGGCACTTCGACGAGAGAATAGAGCACCCACGACATCCCGTAGATGATCGCCAGAATCACCAGCAAGTGCGCCCAGGCCGCGGTCACCACCAAGCCGGTATGCATCAGCATGCGATCGGCCATGGGATGCGAAAGGTAGGTCGAATAGCTGATATCGCCGAGAAAACAGCACACCCGGGAGGACAGCACGGCGGCAACCGCCGAGCCGCCGAGCGCCAGCGAGAAGATCAACAGGTAACACGGCGCCGCGAACAGGAAGTTCATATGCAGGCTGACCAGATAGGCGCCGAACGAATAATTGCCCAGCGACAGCCATGGATTGTGCTCGCCGAGATAGCGAAAGGCGACGAACAGAACCGCGATCACCACGATGGCCGCCAGCGCCAACGCACCGCTCGGGATGCGGGCACGCAGCTCCGGCCGCGCCCGCACCAGCCGGAAAAGCTGGCACGTCAGCACGCCGCCGATGAACTCGAAGATCCGCGCATAGGGCGAGATGTAGAGAATCCAGCGATAGAGAGAGCCGTTGAAGTTGGTCGTGCGCGCCGTGAATTGCGGAAACTGCTGCAGCAGCGCGGGTTCCCAGACATCGCGCGTCAAAAACAGCACATAGAAAAACGCATAGGCGCCGATGCAGAACCCGACGAGCGCGATCAGGCAGCGGCGCAGGCTGGTCAGCCGCGCGATCCGGTACAGCACCAGCGCGTAGACGATGTAGAAAAATATCTCGGTCGAGACCGACCACGAGATGTGGAAATACCACTCGAGCAGGAGCTCGCCGTTGAGGGTGAAGGGCCACCAGGTCCAGCAAGCAAGGAAATACGACGCCAGCACCGGCAACCCCTCGGCATTCGCCAGGGCCGGCCCCATCGGGCCACGTATCATCGAATAGGCCAGGAGCACGAAGTACAGCGGATAGATGCGCGAGAACCGGGCTATCGCGAATTCTCGGCCCGCGCCGCGCCTGCCGCCGGCGAACACATCGGCATAGACGTAATGGATGATGAAGCCGCTCAGCGTGAAGAAGAGCGGCATGCCGATCCCGGTGATCTCCAGCCAAACCGCCTCGGTATGCCCGAGAGCAATGGTGAAGGCCGCGACGAAGCGCAGCCCGGTCAGCGCGTCGATATTCTCGCGGGCGAGGGTCATCGCCGCGAACTTAACACAGCCTCCCGGCGTTGCAGCTTAGCGCTTCGCGCCAAATGCCATGAGGAACGTCGCAACCGCGTTGTCGGCCGCGGCCGACAGCGCCGCGTCATCGGCGACGTCGAGACCCAGCAAGGCGCGCAAATGAATTTCGCCGCGCACCAGCGAGGCGAACTGCCCGGCCGCCAAACGCGGATCGGCGAATTCAAGTGCCCCCGCCTCGACCGCGCGGGCGAGAAAACCTTCGAGCTGCAACCGCACCCGCTCCGGTCCGGCTTGCCAGAACACTTCCGCCAACACCGGAAAGCGCGCGACCTCGCCGATGATGATGCGATTGATCGCGATTATGTCCGGTGAGAGCAGCAGGCGCAGGAAGCGATCGGCGATGACGCACAAAGAGGCCTCGACATCGCTGGCGTCCAGCTCACCGGCGGTAAAGCCCTCGGCATAGCGCTCGCTTTCGCGCGCGACGACCGCGCCAAACAACTCCTCCTTGCTGGCGAAATAAGCATAGACCGTCGCCTTCGACGCTCCCGCTTCGCGCGCGATCGCATCCATGCTGGCGGCGCCGAACCCGCTGGCGAGAAAGGTGCGCTGCGCCGCGGCAAGGATGCTTTCCGCCTTCTCCGTCGGCACCGGCACGGCAGGTATGTTCGCGTTAAGCGCGCTCATCGCTTGACAGGATTTAACCGCCCTTACATCTTTGCGCAATACTGAACTGAACGGTTCAGTTCAGTCGAGTGGAAACGACCTCTCCTCATGCGCAATCGACTGATTCTGTTGTTGCTGCCGCTCGTCCTGCTGGCAGGGCTCTATGGCGGCTGGAATTGGTGGCGGGTCTGGCGCTATCAGCAATCGACCGATGACGCTTATATCCAAAGCGACATCTCGCTGATCAGCCCAAAAATCGAGGGCTACATCAAGGATGTGCGCGCTCAGGATAACGAGCACGTCAGCGCCGGCCAGATCCTGTTCGTCATCGACGACCGCGATTTCGCCGCCAAGATGGCGCAGGCCGCCGCGACGGTGCAGACCACCGAAGCAACGGTCAAGACGTTCGACACCCGGCAGGAATTCCAGCAGGCGATGATCAACCAGGCGCCGCCGAGGTCGATTCCGCGCAGGCCGAGCTCGATCGCGCGAATCTCGACAAGCAGCGGTACGTTTCGCTGGTCACCAGCGAGGTTGCGACCAAGCAGCGCTACGAAACAGCAGTAGCGGACGCCTCCAAGGCGGCGGCAAACCTGTTGAAGGCCAAGGCCGCGCTGGAGGCCGAGAAGCAGCAGCTCGCCGTCTTGATCGCGCAAAAGCACGAGGAAGAAGCACGGCGGGCGCAGGCGCGCGCCACCCTCCGCCTCGCCCAGAACGATCTCGACAGCACGGTGATCCGCGCTCCAGTCGCCGGTATCGTTGGCAATCGCGCCGGCCAGACCGGCCAATACGTCAAGCCGGGGACCCAGCTCTTGTCGCTGGTGCCGCTGCCGCAAGTCTACGTCACCGCCAATTTCAAGGAGACTCAGCTGACCCTGATGCGGCCGGGACAGCCGGCTGAGGTCTCGGTCGACGCCTATCCCGATCAGACCATCATCGGCCGGGTCGACAGCTTCGCTCCTGGCAGCGGCGCCCAGTTCTCGCTGCTGCCGCCCGACAACGCGACCGGCAATTTCACCAAGATCGTCCAGCGCGTCGCGGTGCGCATCGCGGTGCCGGCGGACGGGCCGCTCGCCATGTTGCTGCGGCCCGGCCTGTCGGTCACGGTGACGATCGATACCCGCGAGCCCGGCGATGCGGTCGCCGACGGCGCCATTGTCGGCGCGACGCAGGCCGGAACGCGGCCCCCCAGCAGCAAATGACCTGGACGCTGGTGTCGCCGCTGCGGCGGGTCCGCGGCCAGCTTCCGG
>DATNJF010000165.1:0-28551 GCA_035604035.1 Allostellaceae bacterium
GGGCTTTAGGCCGTTCAGGCGGACGAAGTTGTTCAGGAACGCTAGCCAAACATCGGGAAGCCTTTTTTCGAGGCCGATCACCGAGTCGGCGATACGGAACGCCTCAGCCGAGAACCGCTCAACCGCGACCGTTTCGAGCACCATGACGCTGTTCGAAAGGCCGAAAACCGAGCCATTGTCGATGCGCCAAGCGCGGCGCCCCGCGAGGAAGTGCATGCGATTGTAATGGATGGCGACGAGCCCACCGACGATGCCACCCACGACGCCACCCCCGACACCGGCTTCGATATCTTCTGTAGCGTCACCGAACTCGCGCTTTAGCGTTTGCACTGTGAAACCTTGCGTTCTCGGGTCGACAAGGACGATCGCAACCCAGTCGGTGTGCGGCGCCCCCACGTCGATCCCGATATACTTCGCGTATCCGTGGAAATGGACCGTCTTCCTACCGTCATATTTGATGTCGCTCCATTTCGCCGTCGCGTAATCGCTGTTGATATAGGTCGGGAAATTTGCCAGCAGAGTATTTGCCAACGTAACTGCGCTTGTACCCCTGGGTGGGTCAAAGACCATGCGGAACCGGTTGAAATGCCAATCGCCAACCCCCTCGTCGACTGGCAGCTCGGTAAAGTCAGCCATCGCTTACTCCATCGATGACACAGTGACGCGGATGGATGCCTCTTGCACCCCTGCGTGATTATCAGAACCGGAACTCTTCTTAAACGTCCATCCTTGCAGGTGCCGGCGTAGACCCAGCTTTTCCGAGAGATTTTCTGCCCACCCTCGCGTCGGCGCGGCTAAGGACCGTTTTTGGCGCTACGCCGCCGGCAATCCGCGTTCGAGCAACGAGGCGAGGCGGCGGGCGAAGGCGGACGGGTCGGCGAGCGGCTCCCCCTCCCGGCGCCGTATTTCGCGTAACCAGGTAGCGGATAAGCAAAGCGCCATCCGCCGAAGCGGATTGGCGGAAGACGCTACGCTCTTCCGCCCTACGCCGCCGGGAGGCCGCGCTCCAGCAGTGACGCGAGGCGGCGGGCGAAGGCGGGCGGGTCGGCGAGCGGCTCGCCCTCGACGATGCGCGCCTGATCCAGAAGCAGCCAAGCGTATTCCGAGAGTTGGTCGGAGGCGCCAGCCTCGCCGACCGAGGCGGCGAGCCGCTCGATGAGCTTATGGCTGGGGTTGATCTCGAGGATGCGTTTCGCGGTGTCGTCGATCTGCCGATGCGCCTTCAACAGGCTCTCCAAGCGCATATCCATGTCGCCCTCATCGGCGACGAGGCAAACCGCGCTGTCGGTGAGACGGGCCGAGCTGCGCACATCCTTGACCGCGTCGCCCAGCGCCAGCTTGAAAATCGCGATCAGGCTGGCGAGCTTGGCCGGTGGCTCGGGCTTCTTTTCTTCCGGCTTGTCCTCGGGCGCGGCGATCTTGTCGAGATCGACCCCGCCGCGGGTCGCCGATTTGAACGGCTTTTCCTTATACGTGGCGATCGCCGGCATCCAGAATTCGTCGATCGCGTCGGTGAGCAGCAGCACCTCGACGCCGCGGGCGCGGAAGCCTTCCAGCTGTGGGCTCTTCTTGACCAGGTCGAGATTGTCGCCGGTGATCGTATAGATCGCCTCCTGGCCGGGCTTCATCGCCTCGACATACTGGTCGAGCGAGACCCAGCCGTCGCGCGTGGTCGAGCGGAAGCGGGCGAGCGCGAGCAGCGTATCGCGCTGGTCGCGGTCCTCATAGAGGCCCTCTTTGAGCACGGCGCCGAAATTGTCCCAGAATTTTTCATAATCTTCAGCGGCTTCCGTCGCTTTCTTGGTGAGCTCGGTTAACACCCGGCCGGTCAGCTGTCGCCGCATGCGGGCGATCATCGGGTTCGATTGCAGCATCTCGCGGCTGATGTTGAGCGGCAGATCCTCGCTGTCGACGACCCCGCGCAGGAAGCGCAGATAGGAGGGCACCAATTCGGTGCCTTCGTCGGTGATGAAGACGCGGCGGACGTAGAGCTTGACCTGGGTCTTGCGCTCCGGCTCGAACAGGTCGAACGGTTTCGATTCCGGGATGAACAGCAGGTAGGTGTATTCGACCACCCCCTCGGCGCGGGCGTGCAGGGTCAGCCACGGCTCGTCGAAGCTGTGGCCGACATGGTGGTAGAACTCCTTGTACTGCTCCTCGGTGATCTCGGCGCGGGGGCGGGTCCACAGGGCCGAGGCGGTGTTGATCGTCTCTTCCTTGCCGCCATCGGCGAGCACGATTGGCAGCGCGATGTGATCGGAGTAGGTCTTGACGATCTGCCGAAGGCGATGGGGCTCGAGGTATTCCTCGTCGCCCTCGCGGATCGACAGCGTGATCCGTGTGCCGCGCTTCAGATTGGGCTCGGGCTCGATGGTGAACTCGCCCTTGCCGTCGCTTTCCCAGCGCCAGCCCTGCTCCTCGCCGGCCTTGCGGCTCAACACCTCGACCCGATCGGCGACCATGAACGCCGAATAGAAGCCGACGCCGAACTGGCCGATGAGGCTCATGTCCTTGCGCTCGTCGCCGCTCAGTTCCTTCATGAACGCGGCGGTGCCGGAGCGGGCGATGGTGCCGAGGTTCTCGACCAGCTCGTCATGGTTCATGCCGATGCCGTTATCGGCGACGGTCAGCGTCTTCGACGATTTGACCGGGGTCAGTATCACCCGGTAGTCGCTGTCGCCCTCGATGAGGCCCGGTTCGGTGATCGCGGCATAGCGCAGCCGGTCGCAAGCGTCGGAGGCGTTGGAGATCAATTCGCGCAGGAAGATTTCCTTCTCGCTGTAAAGCGAGTGGGCGACGATGTCGAGCAGGCGGCTGACCTCCGCCTGAAAGGTTCGGGTTTCCTGGGGCATGGTTGGGCCTTGGGGAAAATCGGGCTTGGGTTAGCGGGACTTAATCGAATATGTGCCGCGAAAACGAGCGCGACAAGGCCGCCGCGGCGCCACAACCCGCCCAATCTGGCTATGAGCGAGCTTGGCCCGGCGATCTCGACA
The DNA here is from genome assembly GCA_035604035.1 of Allostellaceae bacterium. Classification (GTDB taxonomy): domain Bacteria; phylum Pseudomonadota; class Alphaproteobacteria; order ATCC43930; family CGMCC-115725; genus DATARH01. The sequence goes on from DATNJF010000165.1 coordinate 2,994, forward strand.
AGGCCGAAGAGAGTTCCCCGGATCAAGCCCGGGGATGATGGTGTCTTACTAGGCCGCGTGGCGGACGCCGCGGCGCCAGCGCTCGATCGTCTGGTCGACCTCGGATCGGCCGTCCGAATCCTGCGCCCAGGCGGTGGTGAACGAGGCGGTCGCGCTCTTTGGCCGGCAATCGTCGGGCAGCGGCGTGAAGCAGATGCGCATCGGCATCGACACGCCTTCGCCGACGACGATGGCTTCGCCATTGCGCAGCGCCGGCAGGAACTTCATCAGCCCATGCGAGGCCTCGGGGAGCGCCCCGCGAATGATGTCCTGATCGTCCTGGTTGGTCATGCGCAGCGCGAACAGGGTGTTGCACTCCGACAGGAGGCTCGGCGCCAGATCGGAGGGCCGCTGGCTGACGACGCAGAGCGAGACGCCGTATTTGCGGCCTTCCTTGGCGATGCGCGACAGCGCGCGCTTGACCGGCTCGAACCCGGCATCCTTGTCGCGCGGGGCGTAGCGGTGCGCCTCTTCGCAAACGATGGTGATCGGGATCTGGTTCTCGTTCCACACCGCGAAATCGAAGGTGATCCGGCACAGCACCGAGACCACGACGTTCAAGATCTCGGACGGTACGCCCGAGAGGTCGATGATGGTGATCGGCTTGCCGCTGACCGGGATGCGGAACAGTTGCGACAGGATGTCCGCCATTTCGTCGCGCAGCGTCAGGCTGGTCCCGAACATGAAACCGTAGCGGATGTCGTGCTGCAACGCGGTGACGCGGTTCTTGACCAGTTGGTAGGCGGCGACGCTCTCCGGCCGATTCAATGAACCCATCGCGTTGTCGAGGTGGCGGATAAGGTCTGAAACGCGATACGGCATCGGCGTGTCGATGCTGATATGGCGGTCGGCGGCCGGGCGCCCAAAGTAGACGACCTTGGCGGCAAGCACCGCCTCGCCAAGGATCTTGTACTGCTCGGCGCGCTGGGTCGACGTGCAGATGATTTCAGCCAGCTCGTCGAAATTGAACAGCCAATAGGGCAGGTGCAGCCCGTCGCCGGGGCTCAGCACGATCGCTTCGTTGGGGAAGGCGTGGCCATATTCACAATGCGGATCGAGCAGCATGACGTGGGCATGCGGGTTTTGCTCAATGACCGAGCGCAGGATCGTCGATACCGCACAGGATTTGCCAGATCCGGTGGTGCCGACGACGCTGAAATGTTTGCCAAGCAGATCGTTGACCAGGAGAAACGCTGGAACGTTCTCATCCTGGTGGATGGATCCAACCGGGACCGCGGCATCGCGCGGCGGCGCGTAGACCTCCGCTAAATCCTCCGGCGTCGCCAGGAAGACCTCGTCCTCGAGCGCGGGGAAGATCGAGACGCCGCGACGAAACCCGTCGCTCTCGCCGTCGGCGCCGTGGGTGGCCTCGCCGATCAGCTCGATCTCGATGATCTTCAAATCCTCTTCCGGCGCGGTGACGCTGGGCAGGGGCACGCGCAGCCCGCTGATCATGCCGAACACGGTCGATGCGCGGGTCCGGACCTTGACCAGCGCGGCCATTTCGAGCGGCGTGCGCGCTCTGCCCTCGCCTTGCGGCTGGAGCAGCACGATCAGCTGCGCCGCCGATACGGCGATCACGCGACCGATCGCCGTGGTGGGGACGGCATCGCTGGGGGTGTTCTGCGTCATTTGGTTCATCCGGCAGAGGTGTTTCTGAGGCGATTGGCGGGCAGTTTCACATCGACGAGAGTGCCGACACCGACCTCGCTGGTCAGGGTCAGGTCGCCGCCGTGCAAGCGGATCATCGCGCGGGCGAGTGGTAGACCGAGGCCCACGCCTTCGTTCTCGCGAGTCAGATGATCCTCGACCTGGTTGAACGGCTCGAGCACCCGTTCGAGATCCTCGGCCGGGATGCCGCAGCCGGTGTCGCGGATCGACACGAGGAGGGCGCCCTCGGGTAGCAGCTCGGTCGAAATCCGAATGGCACCGCCGTCGGCATTGAATTTGACCGCATTCGACATGAGGTGGCCGAAAGCCTGCTTCATCTTGGTGGGATCGATATAGACGAGGTGATCGGCCCCGTTCTCCTGCGCGATCGTGAGCGACTTGGCCTCGGCGTCGGGCTGCGACATCTTGATCGAGGCACCCAGGACTTCATCGAGCGAGGCGACTTGCTCATCCAGCTCGAGTTTGTCGGCCTCGATCCGCGCCAAGGTCAGCACGTTGTTGACGATGCCGAGCAGCCTGGTCCCGGCCTCGTGGATGTACTTGTCGTAGGCGGCGTTTTCGGCGGCGGGCGCCGCGTTCTCGATGATCTCGGAAAAGCCGATGATCGCGTTCAACGGTGTGCGCAGCTCATGCGTGACATTGGCGAGGAAGTTGGTTTTGGCGCGGTCGGCGGCCTGAGCCTGCTCCAGCGCGTTTTCGGCGAGCCTGGCGGCGGCTTCGGCGCGCCGGCGTGCGCCGGTCAGCGCCTTCTCGGTATGACGCCGGTCGAGCAGCGAGCCGAGCTGCAGGTAATAATCGTCGATGAGTGAATGCTCGCTGTGCGGCATTATCGCCAAAGTCCTCGGGTCATAGCTGCTTCTCTAGCCGAGGTTTCCTAAGGAAGCCTTACGGCGGCCCGCGGTCCCGTCGATTCGGGCAGCGGATCGCCGCGCGCCGTGTCCGATCGCCGCAGCAGGCGTGGGGCGGGGCCGTACCGGCACGATTGCTCTTGCTCTGGCGGCGTCGCGACCGCATTTTTCCGTCATGGCCATGCTGCGGGACGGCTCGCGCCTCGTCGCGATCCTCGGACCGACCAACACCGGCAAGACCCATCTCGCGATCGAGCGGATGCTCGACCATCGCAGCGGCATGATCGGCTTTCCGTTGCGCCTGCTGGCGCGGGAGAATTACGACCGGGTCGTCAAGCTCAAGGGCGCGCGCTCGGTGGCGCTGATTACCGGCGAAGAAAAGATTCTGCCGCCGAACCCGTCCTATTTCGTCTGCACCGTCGAGTCGATGCCGCTCGACCGGCCGGTCGAATTCCTCGCGGTCGACGAAATCCAGCTCTGCGCCGACCGCGAGCGCGGCCACGTCTTCACCGCGCGTCTGCTGCACGCCCGCGGGCTCAAGGAGACGATGTTTCTCGGCGCCGACACGATCCGGCCGCTGATGCGGCGCCTGGTGCCCGATGCCGAGCACATCGGCCGTCCTCGTTTCTCGACACTCTCTTACACTGGCCATAAGAAGGTGACCCGGCTGCCGCCGAGGAGCGCGGTCATCGCCTTCGCCATCGCCGACGTGTTCTCGCTAGCCGAGCTGGTGCGGCGCCAGCGCGGCGGCACGGCGGTGGTGATGGGCGCGCTGAGCCCACGCGCCCGCAATGCCCAGGTCGGCATGTTCCAGGCGGGCGAGGTTGATTACCTGGTCGCCACCGACGCGATCGGCATGGGCCTCAACATGGATTTGAACCATGTCGCCTTCGCCCGGCTCGCCAAGTTCGACGGGCGCGGGCTGCGGCGGCTTTCGGCCGCCGAGATCGGCCAGATCGCCGGCCGCGCCGGCCGCCACATGAGCGACGGCACCTTTGGCACCACGGCGGACGAAGGCCCGCTCGACCCCGAGATCGTCAGCGCGGTCGAGGCGCATAAATTCGAGCCGCTGACCCGCATCTCTTGGCGCAACGTCGCGCTCAAGTTCAACACCATGGGCGGGTTGCTCAATAGCCTCGACGAGCCGCCGCGGACGCCCGGCCTGATCCAGACCCGCGAAGCCGACGATCACCAGGTGTTGCGCGCGCTGTCGCGCAACGCCGATGTCGCGGCGCTGGCGACCAACCCGGCGGCGGTGCGGCTTTTGTGGGAGGTCTGCCAGATCCCCGATTTCCGCAAGATGATGAGCGACAGCCACGCGCGCTTCCTCGGCCAATGCTACCTGCATCTCGCCGGGCCGACCGAGCGCCTGCCGACGCAGTGGATCGCCGGTCAGATCGCCCAGCTCGACCGGGTCGACGGCGATATCGACACGCTGATGACGCGGATCGCCCACATTCGCACCTGGACCTACATCACCCATCGCCTGGACTGGGTCGACAATGCCGCCGATTGGCAGGAGCGCGCCCGCGGCATCGAGGACAGACTGTCGGACGCGCTGCACGAAAGCATCACCCAGCGCTTTGTCGACCGCCGTTCGGCGTTTCTGGTGCGGCATTTGGCCAGCGAAAGCGAATTGCTCGCCTCCGTGGACAAGGACGGTGAGGTGCGGGTCGAGGGCAGCTATGTCGGTCGCCTCGATGGGTTCCGCTTCGTCCCCGATGCGACCGACGACGCCGAGAGCCGGATGCTGGCGACCGCGGCTAACCGGGTGCTGCGCAGCGAGATCGCTGCGCGCGGCCGCCAGCTCGCCACCGACCCGGACGAGGCCTTCGCCATCGACCCGGCCGGCAATCTCCTGTGGCGCGGCGGGCAGGTCGGGCGTTTGGCGGCTGGTGATGGCCCGCTCAGCCCGCGCGTCGAGGTGCTGGCCGGCAATTTCCTCGAGGGCCCGGCGCGTGAGCGGGTGCGCCAGCGCCTCCATGTGTTCGTCAAGGCCGAGATCGAGCGCCGCCTGGCGCCGCTCTTTTCCCTGCGCGACTTGTTGTTGAGCGCGGTCGGGCGCGGCCTCGCGTTCCAGCTTGTCGATGCGCTCGGCTGCCTACCGGCGGCCGAGGCCGGCGATCAGCTGCGCCTGCTCGACCGCGCCGCGCGCCGGGCGCTTGCCCGCGTCGGGGTGCGGTTCGGCTCGGAAAGCATTTATTTGGAGCCGCTGCTTGGCGCCGACTCGGTGCGGTTCCGCGCGCTCTTGTGGGCGGTGCGGCAGGGCAGGCCGGTGCCGAAGCTCCCCGGCGCCCGCGCGCTCGGTAAAGCGATCGCGGTCGACCCGACGCTGCCGCTATCGTTCTACGCCGCGCTCGGCCGCCGCGTCGTCGGCGGGCTGGCAGTGCGCCCCGACCGTCTCGAACGTCTCGCCGCGGCGGCGCGCTCGCGCAAAGGCCAATTCGCGGGCGACGCCGAGCTTGCCGGGCTTGCCGGCGTCGCGCCGGCAGATTTGCGCCGGGTTCTTACGGGCCTCGGCTACCGGGTCCTGACCCGCGACAACGGTGAGATTTTCGTCGCGCGTCCGCGCCGCTCGAAGCCGACGCGAACGCCCGCGCCCGGCCATCTCGGTCGCGGCGAGGGGCATCCCTTCGCTAAGCTCAAGGAGCTGCGGCTCGCTTGAGCGGGAACGGCCACTCTGCCTCGGAAAAGTCGAGCCGGCGGCTCGACCAGTGGCTGTGGTTCGCGCGCTTCGCGAAGAGCCGATCGCTGGCCGCGCGGCTCTGCGCCGCCGGCGAGGTCGCGGTCAACGGCGTTGCCGTCGCCAAGCCGAACCATACGGTTAAGTCCGGCGATATCGTCGTCGTGGTGCAGCGCGGCTGGGAGCGTAGGGTGCGCGTTGTGGCGCTCGGCGAGCGGCGCGGGCCGGCGACGGAAGCGCGCAGCTTGTTCGAGGAAACCGCCGTGGCGCGGCAGGCGCTTCCGCAGTGGGAGCCGCTGCTCTTCGCCGACGATGGGGATGAGTGATGGCTACACCGAGCAGAGCCGGTCGGGGCCGATGTCGAAATGCATGTGATTGAAGTGATCGCGGTCGCTGCTCGGCGTCAGCACCACCGAGAAATAGCCGCAGGCGCTCTTCGCCAGATGGTGCAGGAAATCGCGCTTGGGGCCGGGCGCCCACCAGTCGTGCTCGACGCTGACCACCGTCCCGTCGGTGAGGCGGAAGCCGGAGATATCGATCGCCAGGCCGAGCGCATGCTCGCTGAGGCGGCCCGAATGGTTGCTGGTGCTGCGGCAGGAATAGGCGCCGAGATGGTCGATGCGGCTGACATACTTGCCGAGATCATCGACTGCGATGCGCTGCATCACCGCGCGCTCGAAATCGTCGATCCGTGTCGCCAGCGCGCAGCTCATGATCGCCGGCTGATTGAGCGCAATATCGATCCGGCTTACGCGCACCGCGGTGTCGATATGGCAGCGTCCATCTGGGGGACTGAGCTCGACGAGACGATAAGAGATGGCGTGCGCGTCGAGCGCGGCGAGGCATTGCCTGGCATTGCTCACGACCGGCGCCGGCCCGCCGAAGCAACCCGCAAGCATCGCGGCAAGCGGGAACAGCAGGATTGCGGGGGCGAGACGCTGCATTCCGGAATAGTCCCGGCCGGTGGGCGTTCTTTGCTCTGCCGGTAGGCGGATAGCGTCAATGCGGCGGGAAATTGCCGCGCCGCTATCCAAGAAAAGCCCCATTCTATCAACACTCTACGGTCACGTGGTTAAGGCTAGCGCAGAACATCTGAACGAAAGAACACGGGTGACTTCCTTCACAGATTCGCGCTTTACGGCCTTTCGCGGCAAGCGCGCGACGATCACCGGCGGGGTGGGGCTCATCGGCTCGGCGCTGGCGCGATCGCTCGTCGATTTGGGCGCCGAGGTGCTGCTGGTCGACAGTATGGTTCCGGAGGGCGGCGCCAACCCGGCGAATATCGCGTCGATCCGCGATCGGGTGCGGGTCGAAACCACCGATATCCGCGACATCGCGACGATGCGGCCGCTGCTTGAGGGGCAGGATTTTCTCTTCGACCTCGCGGCGCAGACGAGCCACATGGATTCGATGAGCGCACCGTTGCACGACCTCGAGGTCAACACGACGGCGCAGCTCCAGCTGCTCGAAGCCTGCCGCGCGGTCGCGCCGGAGATCGCGATCGTCCATGCCGGCACGCGGCAGATCTACGGGCGGCCGCGCTATCTGCCGGTCGACGAGGCACACCCGTTGCGCGCGACCGACGTCAACGCCGTCAACAAGACCGCCGGCGAGGCCTATCACCTGCTCTACCACGATGTGTACGGGATCAAGACGCGCTCGCTGCGGCTGACCAACGTCTACGGGCCAGGGATGCGGATCAAGGATGCCAAGCAGAACTTTCTCGGCATCTGGCTGCGCCTAGCGCTTGAAGATAAGCCGTTCGAGGTCTGGGGCGGCGAGCAGCGCCGCGACATGGTCTTTGTCGAGGATGCCGCCGAGGCGTTTCTCGCCGCCGCGGTGACGCCGGAGATCGCCGGCAAGGCGCTCAATGTCGGCGGCGACGCGCCCTACAGTCTCGCCGAGATCGCCGCCGCGCTGATCGCCGCCAATTGCGGTGGGCGCTACGAGGTCAGGGAGTTCCCACCCGAACGCAAGAAGATCGATATCGGCGATTTCGTCACCGACGACCGCCAGTTCCGTGCGCTCGCCGACTGGATGCCGCGGACATCGCTCGCCGAAGGGCTCCAGCGCTCGCTCGATTACTACCGCCGCCATCTCGCTTCCTATCTCTGAGAGGACCATGACCAAGGCTCCGACACCGATCCCGCAAGCCGACCCGCGCGCCGGCTATCTCGAACACCGGGCGGCGATCAACGCCGCGATCGCGCGGGTGCTCGACAGCGGCCAGTACATTCTGGGGCGCGAGGCCGAGACCTTTGAACAGCGCTTCGCGGCGCTGATCGGCGTCGCGCACGCGATCGGCTGCGGCAGCGGCACCGACGCCTTGGAGCTGGCGGTGCGCGCCTGCGGCATCGGCGCGAGGGACCTGGTCTTCACCGTGTCGCACACAGCGGTGGCGACGGTCGCGGCGATCGAGCGCGCCGGTGCCACGCCGGTGCTGATCGACATCGAGAAGGACGGGTTCAACATGGACCCGGAAGAGCTCGAGCGCGCCATAAAGGCGCCGCCTCCCGGCCGGCCGGCGGCGGTGATGCCGGTGCATCTTTACGGCGAGCCGGCGGCGATGGACGAGATCGGCGGCCTCGCGCGCAAGCACGGGCTGCGCCTCATCGAGGATTGCGCGCAGAGCCACGGCGCCGACTATCGCGGCCAGGTCACCGGCTCGATCGGCGATTTTGGCTGCTTCAGTTTCTATCCAACCAAAAACCTCGGTGCGCTCGGCGATGCCGGGGCGCTGGTCACCAACGATCGCGAGCTCGCCGTCGCCGCGCGCGAAATCCGCGAATATGGCTGGCGCGACCGCTACATCAGCGCCGTACCGGGGATCAACACCAGGCTCGATCCGGTGCAAGCCGCAATCCTCAACATCAAACTCGACGTGCTGAGCGAGGACAATGCGCGGCGCCAAGCGGTCGCCGCCCGCTACGATGCCGGGCTCGCTGGGCTGCCGCTGAAGCTGCCGTCGCGGCGCAATGCTGCGACGCATGTCTACCACCAGTACGTGGTGCGGACGCCCAACCGCGACGGGCTGCGCGAGCATCTGCGCCAGGCCGGGATCGGCACCGGCATTCACTACCCACTGCCGGTGCACCTGCACCCGGCCTATCGCGGCCGCATCGCCGCCGGACCGTCGGGGCTATGCGCCAGCGAGAAGGTCACACGCGAGATTTTGAGCCTGCCGATCTTCCCGCAGCTCGCCGACGCGGCGGTCGACCGTGTCGTCGCCGAGGTGCGACGGTTTTTTCTGTAGGGCGCGCTCTCACGCCTGGTGGATCAGCACGATCCCGGCGCCGATCAGCGCGATGCCGCCCCATTGCGGCCAGCCAAGCGGCTCGTTCCATAGCAGGTGCGCGAGCACGGCGACGATGGCATAGCTCGCCGCGACTGAGGGGAAGGCGATCGACACCGGGATCTTGTTGAGCGCGACGATATAGGCGATCGCCGCCAGCCCATAGATGACCAGTCCCCCCCAGGTCACCGGGTTGAGCAATTGCGCGGTCACGCTCACCGAGCCGACCGCACCCGTTTTTAGAACGATCTGCCCGGCGATCCCGAGGAGGATCGCGACGGCGAGGCTGACATAAGACAGGGCCATCAGCCGCGTTGACGCAGCCGCACCGGCGGTGCCGCGGTGGATGCGGCCGGCTCGCCCCGAGTGACGGTCTTCACCACCGATTGCGGCTTGCGGTTCGCGGTCAGGTACAGGCGGCCGATATACTCGCCGACGATGCCGAGGATCATCAGCTGCACGCCAGAGAGCAGCAGCACCGCCGCGAACAGCGATGCCCAGCCGGGCGGCGGCGAGAAGAACAGCGCCTCGACGATCGCAGCGGCGCCGCCGAGCGTCCCCAACACGCTGAGCGCGAACCCGGTCAAGGTGCTGATGCGCAGCGGCATGACCGAGAAGTTGACGAACATGCTGATCCACAACCGCAGCAGCCGCCGCAGCGTGTAATTGCTGCGCCCGACCGCGCGCGGCAGATGGGTCACCAGCATCCGGTCGATGTTCTGCGTAACCTGTAGAATGAGCCCGTCGACGTAAGGGAAGGGGCCCTCGTAGCGAGTGATCTCTCGCACGACAAAGGCGCTCATGCAGCGGAAGCTCGAGAGGTAGAAGCCCTTCGGCTTGTCGAGCACGAACCCGGCGACCCAGTTGGTAAACTGGCTGCCGAGGTTGCGCCAGGCCGAGTGCTGCTTCTCGTCGTAATAGGTGTAGATGACGTCGCGTCCGGTCTCCTGAGCGTAGGCGAGGAGGCGAGCGACTTCCTCTGGCGGGTTCTGCAGATCGTCGTCCATGTTGATCACATGCGCCCCGCGGGTCTGGCGAAGGCCCGCCATCACCGCGTTGTGTTCGCCAAAATTGCGCGACAAGTTGACGAGGGTGATCGGCACCCGCGCCCGCTCGACGAGGCCCCGGCAAATCTCGAGGCTATTGTCGGGGCTGCCGTCGTTGACCAGCACGATTTCGTGCCCGCCGGCGATATCGAGCGCCTCCAGCGCCTCGACCAGCTCGGTGATGCTCTCGGCGCCGTTGTAGACGGGGATGACGATCGACAGCGCGAGGCTGGGTGTGGTCTCAGGCATGGCCGCTCTCTATCTTGGCGGCGACCGCCAGCACCGATCCGCCGAATGGCAAGGTGATCCCGGCGCCGATCAGCAGACGTTCGGTCCCGGTGGCGGCCCGCCCTATGGCTTCGACCCATCCAGGCTGCTCATGCACGTCGCTACCGCCGCCCGGCAGCAGCTTGCGGGTCAGCACCATCAGCGGAAACAGCAGCATGTTCCAATAGCTCACGAATAGCGGGCGAAAGCCGGCGGCGCGCAGCAGCGCGACGACGCCGCGTTTGGTGTAGCGCCGCACATTGTAAACCGCCGCATCGTGCCGCGACATCATCCAGCGATAGGCTGGGAGGTTGAGCACGAGGATGCCGCCGGCGCCGAGGCAGCGGTGGAATTGCGCCAGCGCTCGCCGCTCGTCGACGCCGCGATGGCACAAGACGTCGGCGGTAAGGATCGCGGTGAAAGCCGCCTCGGCGAACGGCAGCGCGTCCACCGACCCAGCGCAGACCGGACATCCGCTCTTCGCGGCGGCGCGGGTGCAGGCCTCGGCATCGGCATCGATGCCGACCGCGCTTTGGGGCCCATCGAGGCGCGCCAGGAGCCCGCCGGTGCCGCAGCCGGCGTCGAGAACCCGTGCTCCAGAAGTTTGGGAGGCGTATCGCCGGTATGCCATCAGCATATTCGTGTGCAGCGCGGCGAACCACCACATCCGGTCTTCAGCGCGGTCGAGTCTCTCGTATTCGTCACGTTCCAGCGGGGCTCTCCTGCGCCGCGCGGAGCGGGCTTTGCGGCGATAAGAACGCCCGGTTGGTGCCGGCTATTCCCCGCTCGTCAATAGGCGAGATTGGGCGCCCGACGCGGCAGCGCGCCGGCCAGCGGCTGGTGCGCGATGCGCACCTCGGCGAGGTATTCGCGGTGGTCGACAACCACCGACAACAGCGCGCCCATGCGCGTCACCTGGTAGACCGGTAGATCGCTCAGATAATGCTCGGCGTCAGCGAGCGTGAAGCCGATCACGAAATCCGCCTTCTTCGCCTGCACCACCGTGCGGAAGTTGGGTGGGAAATAATATCGCGCCGAGACCGGCGGGCCGTTGACCGCGACGGTGAACTCGTGCTCCTCGAAATCGGCGCCGTATTGCTTGCGTAGATAGTTCTCCAACCCGCGCACCACCTCGGCATAGGAATTGGCCCAATAGTCGAGCTTGAACTTGTTCTCGGCCCCGGCCACGCCGCCGACGAAGCCGTTGTAATAGACGTATTGGTCGGGGTGCAGCATCACCATGACCGAGATATGCGCCAGGCCGTAAAGGCCGAGCGCGGCGTAGACCGGCTTGCGGTAAGGGAAGTCGGCGAGCCGGCGCAGCGCCAAATCGGCGACGAGCGCGGCGGCGACCGCGATTGGCGGCAAGACAAAGATGAAGTGGCGCATGCCATTGAACAGCACCGCATGGACCGCGATCGCATAAGCCACCGGGTAAATGATCGTGAAGCCGAGCATGAACAGCGGCAGGATGCGGCCGATCTGCCAGTTCTGTCGCCGCGCCAGGGCGATGCCGACGACGATCGGCGCGGCGAGCAGCAGCGCTAATATCAGCTCGGGTAGCGCCAGGCCGATATAGGTCGGCAGATACGTCCACGGCACCGCGCCGGCGGCATAGAGCCGGCCGTCGAACAGGATTTTGGTCGGGACGATCTCGTGCGAGAACACCGCTAGCGCGCTCAGCGGATGGGTGATCGGCGCGCTCTGGGCCCACGGCCAGAACATCAACATCAAGCCGTAGGAGAGGATCGCCACCGGCAGATAGACCCGCCACAGGCTGGTCCAGGCGGTGCCGATCAATACGCCAACCCGGTGCGCCGCGAAGCCTTGCCACGTCGCGAACAGCGCCAGCATCAGCCCGAGATAACAGACAAGCAGTAGCCCACCGACCCGCACCGCCATCGCCAGCCCCGTCGCCACCGCCAGCTTGATAACGAGGCGCAACGGTGGGCGCGGCAGGAACGGCACGATCCGGACCAGGTAATAGGTCGCCCAGATGAACCCCACGGCAAATGGGACGTCCTTGGGGTTGTTGAACATCTGGCCGTAATAGTTGGGGGTCAGCAGCAGGAAGAGCGCGGCGAAAAAGCCCGTCCGCGCGCCGCCCAGCCGCTTGCCGAGCTTCCAGGCGCCGGCTATCCCAATGAGGCCGACGATGGCGTTCAACAAATGCCGTGTCTCGAACACGCCAAGCGGCGAGATCCGGCCCAGCGCCGAGGCGGTCATGTCAAAGACCGCGCCGTAATTGTAGAGGTCGCCATAGCTGTAGAGCGCCAGCCAGTGCGGCGGTTTGGCGAGCCCGACCCATGATAGGTAGTGGTCGAGGACAAGGTCGCCGTACCAGCGCTGCATGTCCTCGTCCCAGGTCACCCCGTAAGACCGGAAGGTCAGCAGCACCAGCACCGCCGCGATCAGCAGCAGCGCCAGGAACAAGCGGTTCCACAACTCGTCTGAAGTCCGCGGCGGGCGCAATAGCGCCGTCAAACGGGACGCCGCCGCGCCGGCCGTGGCGCGGGCCAAGGTGCTAAGCGAATCCATCAAACGTCCCGAAGACGATTGCCCCGATGAACTTTTTCGCCAGCGCATTATCTCACACCGGCATTACCGCATCGTGTCGCCGACCCCGGTCGTGCTGTCAAGCCGGAATCCCGCCACCAAGCCAAAACCTGGGCGCTCACAAGCCCACCTGTGACAAAACCTCACCGAGCAGCCGGTCGGCGGCAAAATATTCCCGGGCGATCTCGCGCGCCGCGCGGCTGTGCCGGCGATAATCGTCGGCAATCGCGTCGATCGCCGCGACCGCCTCGTCGTGTGTCGCGAAGTCGAACAGGCCTTCGCCCATCGGGTAGAGTCGGTCGCATCCGGTGCGCATCGTCACCACCGGCCGGCCGCTGGCGAGATAACAGACGGCGCGGTCGCTGAACCAGCCACTATTGGTGCGGGCATAGATGTCCTTGGCCACAGTGAACTCGCCGCGGGAGCCGGCGATAAACTCTCGGTAGCTCGCGACATTGGCGGAAATGGGGCGCGGATCGATGAGTTTCCAGCCGTGCCCTTCGACCTCGCGGCGGATGTCGTCATCTGGCGGCTGGATCGCCATCCGGAAACAGGTGCTCGGGCGACGACGCGGCAAGTCGAGGAATTTGAGGAAATTGACGTGCTTCGACCAGAGGTAGGTCGAGCCCTGATATTCGATGTCCTTGCCGCGATTGTCCCAGCTAGCAATCGAGGTGAAGCACTCGGGCTCGTGGTTCAGTCCCTCGGCTGGCTCGGGCCACAGATCGACATCGACCGGCGGCCGGGTCGGCCGCCAGTCGAGGCCGGCGAGCGGGATCGGGCATGCCGGGCGGCCGAGATTGGCGCCGTAGGTGAAGAGATGCGTGTGCGCGGCGAGATAGGCACGCTCCGCGGCATCGCCGCGCGCGTAGTTGATCTGCTGATAGCCCGGGTCGGTGTCGACGAGGATGCGCACCGGGCACTGTAGGTGCTCTTCGCGTAGATTGTGCGAGCCGCACAGATTGATGATCGCATCGGCCTCGCCGTAAAGCCGGCGGACCCGTTCGCGCGAGAGGCCGTGCCACGTATCGTCGAGGCCGCACCAATAGCTCCACCGCTCGCCGAGACCAAATTGTTCCATGACTCCCGAAAGATAGGCGACGTTGTACGCGCAATCGGCGGTGACGCTGGCTATCTGCGGGTCGTAGGCCGGGGTGCCGGTATCCTCGACGTACCAGACCTCCCAGCCGAGCTTTTCGAGGCCGACGATATGGTGCACCGCCTGCCAGGCGATCCCGGCGAGCGGCATCTGCCCAGCGAAGTGGAGAAGAACGATCTTGCCGCGTTTGGGCACGAGAGACTCGGGTCCGGGAGTGGGTCGGCGAGAATAACGGATGAGGGGCAACAAAATTCGGCAATAAAATTTGGTGACTCGCGTTGTCGCAGGAATGCGGCGCAGTCCGCATAACACTCGCCGCATCGGTTTGTCCCGCGGCGAGGCGCAGCGAGGTAAGCGCCATGAGCGAGTCGCACCTTGGCCGGGTCGATCCCGACCCGCACGGCAAATACGCGCTGGAAGCAGCGCTGCGCCGAGAACCCGACAATATGGAATTGCGGGCGCGTTATCGCGATGTGCTCGGGCGCATCAATCGATCGACCCTGGGTCTCGAGACGATCGTTTTGCCGGAGCTGATGAACCCGCTCTATTTCCGCTGCGGCAGCTCCGACCTCGCCAATTTCGACCAGGTGTTCGGCCAGGAGGAGTTTTCCCTGGCGCTGCCCGAGCCGCCGGCGCGTATCCTCGATCTCGGCGCTTATGTCGGCTATGCCGCGGTCTATCTGGCGCACCGCTTTCCCGAGGCCGAGATCGTTTGCGTCGAACCGGCCGTACCGAATTTCAAGGTGCTCAGCCTCAACACGTCGCCCTATCCGCGCGTTCGCCGACTCAACGGCGCGGTGTGGAGCAAGCCTGCAACGCTCGCTGTTTGCGGCCACGAGCTGGGCGATTGGGGCGTCCATTTCTCGGCCTCCTCAAGCGATGCCGGGACGCAGGCTTGGTCGATCGAGGAGATCCTGCGATCGAGCGGCTGGGATCGCGCCGATCTGATCAAATGCGACATCGAGGGCAGCGAGCGCGAAGTATTCGCCGACCGCGAGGCGCGCTGGCATCAGGATGCGCTGTGCGTCACGGTCGAGACTCATGACGAATGGATCCCGGGCTGCCTTGCGACGGTCGAGGCGTGCTTCGACTTGGCCAAATTCGACCGTAGCCGTAGCGGCGAGTTGTCGGTGTTCACGCGCCGCGAGTCGTCCGGTGGACGCCACGCGCCGGTGCGCCTGATGCTGCTGGAGCCGGGGTTGGCGCGCCAGCCGATCGAGCTCTGCAACGTCTCGGAAGGCATCTGGGGATTCATGGTGTTTGACGAGCATTCCTGCCAGCTGCATCCGAATCCTGCCGGCGAGCCGCCGGCCCGCCTCATCGTCGAGCGAGCACTCGCCGGTCAGGCGCGATTTCGCGCGACCGTGGCGCTGCCGCGCAAGGCGCGCGGCCCCGTCCGGTTCATTGCCCAAATTCAGGACAACGCCGGCAAGCGGCTCGCCGGCGGCGAATGCGTTGTGGCGCCGGGCAAGGAGGCGCCTCTAGAGCTGCCGCTGCCGCCGCTACGCGGCCGTTACCATGTCATTCTGCAGACCGAAATGGCGGAGCCCGATGGCGATAGCTTCCACGCTTGGGCGCATTGGATCGCACCCCAGTTCCTGTAAGATCGGGTTCGCGCTATATAGCGCCTGACCCGAACGGAAGAAGCCGAACACCATGACCTATGTCGTCACCGAGGCCTGCATTCGCTGCAAGTACATGGATTGCGTCGAGGTTTGCCCCGTCGATTGCTTCTACGAGGGCGAGAACATGCTGGTGATCCACCCTGACGAGTGCATCGATTGCGGGGTGTGCGAGCCCGAATGTCCGATCGAGGCGATCATCCCGGACAGCGACTCGGTAGCCGAGCAATGGCTGGCCCTCAACCGAGACTATTCGGCAAGCTGGCCCAACATCACCCGCAAGAAGCCCGCGCCCGACGACGCCGATGATTGGAAAGCGGTTGAAGGCAAGTACGATAAGTTCTTCAGCCCAAAGGGAGGCGGCAGCTAGGTCTACGTCGAGACGATGCCGCGTCCGGGCGCGCAATCGCTGCCCGGCCGATCTCGCCCGAATGGTCCGCAAGCTACCGGCAGTGCGGGTGACCGGGGTGGCGCATAGCTGATGTGCTGGCTTCGCCCGCCCCGGTTATGATATACATATTCTTAGCGCACGAGACGCCTCCCCCACGTTCCGCGCTTTTCGTCGAGATGTGGATTGTCGCCGCCCCAATTGGCGACTCGGGGAGGTGCCGTGATGGCGCCGACGGGTTGAGGGTGCGGAACATCATGATGATTGCGACCGATAAAGCACCCTTCAATGCCGGGGATCTGGTGGTTTATCCGACCCACGGGGTCGGTAAGATCACCGCGATCGAGACCCAGGAGATTGCCGGCCATACGCTCAACGTCTTTGTCGTGCTGTTCGACCGGGACCGCATGACCCTGCGCGTCCCGCTCACCAAAGCGAAGGTTTCGGGGCTGCGCAAGCTGTCGAGCCGCAAGGAAATGGACGCGGCGCTGGCTAAGTTGCGCGGGCGCTCGCGCGCCAAGCGGACGATGTGGAGCCGGCGCGCCCAGGAGTACCAGGCCAAGATCGCCTCGGGTGACCCGGCGTCGATCGCCGAGGTCGTGCGCGACCTGTTTCGCAATGCCGGCCAGCCCGAGCAATCCTACAGCGAACGCCAGATCTACCAAGCGGCGCTCGACCGACTCGTGCGGGAATTCGCCGCGGTGGAGCGGATCGACGAGACGACGGCGACCCAGCGCGTCGAGGAAATGCTGACGGCGTAGCCGGCTGCTTACTGGCTGCCGACCGCGGGAAGGATCAAGGTTGAACTTCCTCAGGGCAAGCCGGGATCCCTTCGCACATTTGCGCCGTCCCACCGGCGCGACTGCCAACACCCAGCAAAACGGCATGGTCGTCGAAAGCGTTCGCCCAGCGCCGCGCACGGCCGGACCGCGCGCGGTCGCCGCCCCGGACAGATTTGCCCGGCTGCGCGGCGCGCGGCGGGTCTGGGCGGTCGCCTCGGTGCATGGCGAGGCGCGCCGATTGTCGCGGCTGCACGATCTGATCGGCGCGCGGTTCTCTCAGGGCGACCGGCTGGTCTATCTCGGCAATTATCTTGGCCACGGCGAAGATGTCCGCGCGACGATCGATGAGTTGCTCGACTTCCGCCGCCGCGTCCTCGGCCGCGCGCACGGCTTTGCTTGCGACGTTGTCTACCTGCGTGGCGCGCAAGAGGAGATGTGGCAGAAGCTGCTGCAATTGCAGTTCGCACCCAACCCCACCGAGGTCTTGTCGTTTATGGTGCGGGCAGGGGCGGAGGCGACGGTGCTCGCCTATGGCGGCGATCTGCGCCAGGGTTTCGCGGCGGCGCGCGATGGACCGCGGACGATCACCCGCTGGACCAGCGGGCTGCGCGCGGCGATGAACGCGGCGGAGGGCCACTCGACCCTGTTCGCGGCGCTGCGCCATAGCGCGCTGACCCAAGAAAAGGGGCTGCTCTTCGTCCATGCCGGGGTCGATCCGCGCCGGCCGCTGATCGCACAAGGCGACGCGTTCTGGTGGGGCCCGACCGATATCCTCGAGCTTGCCGCTCCGTTCGCCGAGTTCCGCCGCGTCGTTCGTGGCTATGACAAGGACCGCCGCGGCATTGTCCAGGGCCAGTTTGGCATTTCGGTGGATGGCGGCGCCGGGCGCGGCGGTGCGCTCGTGGCGGCCTGCATCGTGGCCGACGGCGCCGTGGTCGACTTCTGCGAGGCGTAGCGATCTAGATCGCCGTATAACCGCCATCGACCAAGAGGTCGCTTCCGGTAACAAAGCTCGAAGCGTCGCTGGCGAGGAACACCGCCGCCTGCGCCAGTTCCTCCGGCTTGCCGAGCCGCTTGGTCAGGTGCTTGGCGCCCAGCGTTTCGTTGGCTATCTCAAACGAGTTGTAGCGGCGCAGCGTCCGTTGGGTCTCGACCGCGCCCGGCGACAGCGCGTTGCAGCGCACGTTCTGGCCAGCGTGGTCGATGGCGATGACCTTGGCTAACTGAATGAGGGCGCCCTTGGTCGCGCAGTACGCGGCGCGACCGGCGCTGCCGACCCGGCCAAGCTGCGAGGCGATGAAGATGATCGACCCGCCCCCGCCCGCGATCATGTACGGCAGCGCCGCCTTCGATAAGAGGAACGCGCCGGTCAGGTTGATGTCGACCACCATCTGCCATTCGGCGAGCGGGGTTTCGGTGATCGGGCCGCCGGGATCGTGCGGCGCCGCACCGCTGACCAGGACATCGAGCCGACCGAATGCATCGTGGGCAGCCTTGGTGACCGCGTGCACCTCCGCCTCGTCGGCGACATTGCATTTGTAGGCGATCGCTTTGCCGCCGGCGGCGCGCACCAGCTCGGCAGTCGTTTTTGCGCTTTCGATATCGATATCAGCGCAGGTGACCGAGGCGCCGGCCTCGGCGAAGGCGACCGCGATCGCGCGGCAGATGCCACCACCGGCGCCACTGATCAGAGCCGCCTTGCCGGCAAGGCTCATGGCGCCAATTCCTTGGGGGGTCATAGCATCACCGTCCCGCCATCGATGGCGATGGTCTGGCCGGTGATAAAGGCGCTGTCGTCGGAAAGCAGCCACGCCATCGTGCCGGCCAAATCGGCCGGCACGAGATTGCGCTGGATCGTCTGCTGAGCCTTCACCGCCTGCAGCGCTCGGTCGAGCTTGTCGCCGAAAAACTCGTTGGTACCCTCGGTCAAGACGGCACTCGGCGCCAGCGCGTTGACCCGAATGTTGTCACGGCCGAGCTCGCGCGCCAGCCCGCGAGTGATGCCGATCACCGCCGCCTTCGAGGCAGTGTAGTGCAGCCCGAACGGCATGCCGTAGGTCGCCGCCAGCGAGGCGATGTTGACGATACTGCCGCCGCCCGCCTGGCGCATTGCCGCCACCGCGGCCTTGCAGCAATTCCAGATGCCTTTGACGTTGACCGCCATGCAAGCATCCCACTCGGCTTCGGCGATCGCATCGAAGCGGCCGCCATGCAAGGCGCCGTAAAGCGCGGCGTTGTTGACGAGGCCGTGGAGCCCGCCGAAGGCGTCGATCCCGGCAGCGATCATCGCCTGCGCCGAGCCCGGATCGGTGACGTCGAGGCGAACGGCGATGCCCTCGCCGCCGGCGCTCTTCACCAGCTCGATCGTCGCCGCGCAATCGTTGATGTCGCCAGCGACGATATTGGCGCCCAGGGCGGCAAGGTGACGGGCGAATTCTTGGCCGAGGCCGCGGGCCGCGCCGGTAATCGCGATCGTCTTGCCGGCGACGGTCATGGGGAAACCGGCCGGCGGCTAGATGACCTGATCGGTCGCCGGGTCGATCAGGTGCATGTGGTTGAGGTCGGCGACGAGCGTCATCATTTCGCCCGCGTTCTTGGCCGCGGCCGGGTTGACGCGGCCGCAGACTTCGACCCCCTCGACGATGAAATAGACCATCGTCTCCATCCCCATCGGCTCGACGACGTCGAGCTGCACCTCGAACGGCGCGCTGCCCGGCGGCAGCTCGGTGCGGGTTTCGATGATGTCTTCTGGCCGCAGTCCAAAAATCACTTCCTTGTCGACATAGGCCTTGTAGCGCGCGGTGCGGGATTCCGGCAGCGGCAGGGTCAGGTTGTCGCCGAGCCGAATGCTGAGGTTCTTCCCGCCGTTGACGACCCGCCCCGGCACGAAGTTCATTGCCGGCGAGCCGATGAACCCGGCGACAAACCGTGTCTTCGGGCTGTGATAGACCTCGTTGGGCGGGCCGATCTGCTCGATCCGCCCGGCATTCATCACCACCACGCGGTCGGCGAGGGTCATCGCCTCAATCTGGTCGTGGGTGACGTAGATCGTGGTTGTGGTGACCTTCTGGTGGACCTTCTTGATCTCGGTGCGCATCTGCACGCGCAGCTTGGCGTCGAGGTTCGACAGCGGCTCGTCGAACAGGAAAACCTTGGGATTGCGGACGATGGCGCGGCCCATGGCGACGCGCTGCCGCTGCCCGCCCGAGAGCGCCTTCGGCCGCCGGTCGAGCAGGTTGGCGATGTCGAGGATGCGCGCCGCCGCCTCGACCCGCTCCTTGATCTCCTGCTTGGGGAATTTCTTCAGCCGCAGGCCGAACGACATGTTCTCGAACACCGTCATATGCGGATAGAGCGCGTAGTTCTGGAACACCATCGCGATGTCGCGATCCTTGGGCGGCACATCGTTGACCAGCTGGTCGCCGATATAGATCTCGCCCGAGGTCGCTTCTTCGAGCCCGGCGATCATTCTGAGCGTCGTGCTCTTGCCGCAGCCCGACGGGCCGACCAGCACGATGAACTCACGGTCGGCGATATCGAGGTTGATCCCCTGCACCGCCGGGGTCTTGTCGAAGGTTTTGACGATGTCACGGAGCGCGACTTGCGCCATATGCTTCCCTCTCGGTCATCCCGGCTCTTGGCCGGCCGCTAAACGAACCCACCCCTAAGCCCCTGACAACAAAAGGCAACGTGCCGTCAAGGCGCGCCGCCTTCTAAGCCTTGCAGTTATCTTACCGCAGCCTTGCAAAATTGCCTCGCCAATTTTGTCGCGGGGCAGGCCAATGCCATCAACGCTGCGTGAGCTTCAACTCGATGCGGCGATTGTGCTGATAGGCATCGTCGCTAGTGCCGGTATCGATCGGCTGGTTGTCGGCGAACCCGGTGGCTGCCAGCCGGTTGGCGGGAATGCCTTGGTCGATCGCATAGCGCACTACCGAGATGGCGCGTTCGGTCGATAATTCCCAGTTCGAGTCGAATTGATCGCTGTGCATCGGCCGGTGGTCGGTATGGCCGTCGACCTGCAGCACCCAGTTGAGGTCGGGCGGGATTTGCGCGGCGATCTGCTTGAGCGCGGCGAAGACCGGAGCGAGCTGCTGCTTCGCCCCTGGGGTCAGATCGGCCTTGCCCAGCGCGAACAGCACCTCGGCCTGGAACACGAAACGGTCGCCGACGACGCGGATATCGGGCCGG
This sequence comes from Allostellaceae bacterium, assembly GCA_035604035.1. GTDB lineage: Bacteria > Pseudomonadota > Alphaproteobacteria > ATCC43930 > CGMCC-115725 > DATARH01. The sequence continues at coordinate 23,478 of DATNJF010000165.1, forward strand.
TCGCCGAGGACTTCCTTGAGTTTGCCAAAGAATTCCGAACGGTACTTGGCCAATTCCTCGACCTTGGTGGCAAGCGCCAGGTTCAATTTCTTGCCCAGCTCGACGATCTGGCCCTGTTGCTCTTTGACCGTGTTGTTGGAGACGTCGAGCGCGGCGGCGACCTTGGCGAGCTGGTCCTTGAGCGCGGCGATCTGCGCGGTCAGCAGCTCGACCTGCGCCCGTGCCGCCTGGCTCGTCTGCTGCTCGGCGGCGAGCTTGTTTTGCAGGTCCTTGGCCTCATCGCTCAATTGCCCGGCGGCGCTGAGCTTGGCGGTGAGCGCATCGCGCTCGTCTTGCGCCGCTTTCAGCTGCGCTGCCAGCGCGGCAGCATTGCCGCGCAGGGTTTCGCTACTCTGCTTCTCCAGCGCCAGCTCGTCAGCCAGGGCGCTGATTTTTTGCTGCAGCTCCTTCAGCGCCTGGTCGCGACCCGACAACGCGTCGGAGAGGTAGAACTGACCGACGGTAAAAACCAATAAAATAAATATGATGACCATCAATAGCTGCGCTAGAGCATCAACAAATCCTGGCCAGATGTCGATGCTGGAGCGGCGCGTGCGGGTGCGGCCCAAAGCCATGGCGGGCTAGCGGCCGCTGCTTTCGTCGGTGACCGCGGCGATGGTGCGCGCGAGCAGGCGAATTTCGCCGCGAAGGTCGGCGACGCTCTGCGCCCGGCCTTCGACCAGATCCTCGCTCATCCGGGCCATATAGGCCTCGATATTGCGCAGATGGGTGCGCATCACATCGTCCTGCCCGGTCGAATTCTCCGCGATCGTTGCGAGGCGGGTCAGCGACGGCTTTAGCTCCATCTGGTTCTCGGCCAGCCGCACCATCAGCATCTGCCCGGCCTTCATGTGCTCCGAAAGCGTGCCGAGCCGGTCGATAAGTCCGGGCAAAGCGCTGTTGGCGCCGATCCGGCTTTCCTCGCTGCGCGCCAGGATGTGCTGCAGGTTTTCGAGGCTATCGGCGGTTTGCTCGAGCAGCGCCTGGATATAAGCCGGTACCGAACCGTCGCCGCCATCGCCGAACCCGCCCGAGGACAGTCGCGTATAGGTCGACAGCCATTCTTCCAGGTCGTTGTAGAAGCGGTTCTGCGCCTGGCCGGCCTGGAGGTCGAGAAACCCCAGCACCAGGCTGCCGGCGAGGCCGAACAGCGACGAGCTGAACGCGGTCGCCATGCCGCTCAGCGGCGAGCCGAGCGCCGTCTTGAGATCGGCGAAGGCGCGGGCGAGGTCGTTCGACGAAACGTTGAGGTTGCCGATCACCCCACCCACCGCCCGCACCGTCTCCAGGAGGCCGTAAAAGGTGCCGAGCAGGCCGAGGAACACCAGCACGCCGATCATGTAGCGCGACGTCTCGCGGGTCTCGTCGAGTCGCGATGAGATGCCGTCGAGCAGGGTTTGCAACGATGTCGCCGAGAGGCTCACTCGGCCGCCCTGCCGCGTCGTCAGCAGCCGCGCCATCGACGCCAGGAGGCGCGGCGCCGGACCGCTCGGCGCGGTCAGGTCCCGGTTGGCGAGCCGCTCGCGGAAATCCTCGATCCAGGCGGTCTCGGGGGCAAGCATCAGCACTTGGCGGAAGATGTAGATGATGCCGCACAAGAGGATGCCAAGGATGACGCCGTTGATCCCCGGATTGCCCATGAACGCGGTGCTGAGCGGACGGAAGAGCACCCCGGCCAGCGCACCCACCGCCAGCACGAACACCGCCATGCGGACAAGAAAGCGCCCGGAACGGTTCATCGGGGCACGCCTAGCTCGCCGGCTGCTTGGGGGGAGTTGGCGCAGCCGCCGGCGCGGCCAGCGGCAACAGATTGGTCTGGAGCGGCAGCGGCTCGCGCGGCTGGGGCGGTGCGCTCAATTGGCTCGACTGGCTCGGCAATGTCGCGGGCGGGATGAGCGGCTGGGTCTGGGCATGCGCCGGCGGCGGCGTTTGTTTCACCGCGGCGGGGATTTGGTGCGCCGGCGGGATCAACGGAACGGTGTCGGCCGCCAGTACCGGCGCGCCCAGCGTCAGCGACGCGCCGAGGGCGCCGAGGATCGCGAGCGCTCTGCCGCTTGGGATGCGCGAAATCCTCATCGCGACCCCCGCTCCTCAATGCTGTCGAGAGGCAGCGCACCGTAACCCATGCGCCCCTGGGTGACATCTAAATTCACTGCCCACCCGGTGCCCGCTTCGCTTCCCGGATCAGCGCCGCCAGCGGGAGGTGGAGATGGTCGTTGGCGGCGAGGATGTCGCCGCTCAGCATCATCGTCTGCCCGCCCGACAGGTCGCTGACATAGCCGCCGGCTTCTCGCACCAACAGCATTCCGGCGGCGATGTCCCAGGGCGACAGGCCGAATTCCCAGAACCCGTCGAGCCGCCCCGCCGCGACATAGGCGAGGTCGAGCGCGGCGGCGCCAAATCGCCGCACCCCGCTGGTCGCGGTCATCACCGCGGCAAGGATCGCCGAGTAGACCGCCTTGTCGCCGCGATCGCGAAACGGCATCCCGGTGCCGATCAGCGCCTCGCCGAGCTGGCGCCGCGCCGAGACCCTAAGACGCCGGTCGTTGAGATAGGCGCCGGCGCCCTTCTCGGCCCAGTAAAGCTCGTCGCGGGTCGGCTCGTAGACCACGCCGGCGACAATCTCGCCGTCGCGCTCCAGCCCGATCGAGATGCAGAAATGTGGAATGCCGTGCAGGAAATTGGTGGTGCCGTCCAACGGGTCGACGATCCAGCGGTGGCGCTTGTCGCTGCCTTCGGTCACGCCTTCTTCCTCGAAAAGCAGGCCATAGCCCGGTCGCGCCCGCGACAGCTCGGCCTTCAGCGTCTGCTCGGCCTTGAGGTCGGCGGAGGAGACGAAATCGCCCGGACCCTTGATCGAGACCTGAAGCTGCTCGACCTCGCCGAAATCGCGGATGAGCCCCCGCGCGGCTTTCAGCGCGGCGGCCGCCATCACATTGATCACCGGCGAGCGAACCGCCACGCACTTCTCCAATCAGTGGAACCGTAGGGCGGAAAAGCGCAGCGCCTTCCGCCGGATATCTCGGCGATTTGGCGGAAGGCGCTGCGCTTTTCCGCCCTACACCGTTTCTGCAATCGCGCCCCTAATCCTTGGCACGCTCCATATAGGTGCCGTCGGCGGTGTTGATGACGATGCGGGTGCCGGCGCCGATATGCGGCGGGATCATCACCCGGCGGCCATTTTCGAGCTTGCCGGGCTTGTAGGACGACGACGCGGTCTGGCCGCGCACCACGGGATCAGCCTCGACGACTTCAAGCGTCACGCTTTGCGGTAGCTGCACCGACAGTGCGATGCCTTCGTAGAGCGTCACCTGGCAGATCATGCCGTCGGCGAGGAAATCGGCCGGATCGCCGATCACCTCGCGCGGCACGCTCACCTGTTCGTAGCTCTCATTGTCCATGAAGGTCGCCATGTCGCCCTCCATGTAGAGGAACTGCATGTCCTTCTCGTCGAGTCGCACGCGCTCGACCGTCTCCTGGGTGCGGAACCGCTCGCTCAGCTTTGAGCCGCCGCGCAGATCGCGCATCTCGACCTGGGCGAAGGAGCCGCCCTTGCCCGGCTGCACCAGATCGCGCTTGAGCACGATCCATAATTTGTTCTGATGTTCGAGCACATTGCCCGGCTTGATATCGATGGCGTTGATCTTCATCGCGAAGTTTCTCGGCAAAAGGGAATTGAGTTGTCTCGGTTTGGCGGGCTTCCTACCAGTTTGCCGGTGAAGGGGAAAGCGTGATGGCAGGCCATGGGACGGCGTGGTGGCGGCCCGACCGGCTCGCGACGCGGCGCGAAAACCTTTTCGCACGAGGCCGTATCCTCGGCGCGGTGCGAGAGTTTTTCGCCGCGGAAGGCTTCACCGAGGTGCAAACGCCGGCGCTGCAGGTAAGTCCCGGGCTGGAACCGCATCTCAAAGCCTTCGCGACCGAGCTGCACGACCCGCGCGATGGGACCGTAAAGCCGCGCTATCTGCACACCTCGCCCGAATTCGCGATGAAGAAGCTGCTGGCCGGCGGGATGCAGCGAATCTGGCAGCTCGCGCCGGTGTTCCGCGACGGCGAGCGCGGCACCACGCACCACCCGGAATTCTCCATGCTCGAATGGTACCGCGCCGGCGCGACTTATCGCGAGCTGATGGACGATTGCGAAAAGCTGCTGCGCGCGGCGCAGGCGGCCGCCGGCTCTCAAACTGTCATCCCCGGGCTTGTCCCGGCCATCCACGTGGATTCCCGGGACAAGCCCGGGGATGACGGAAAGAGGATAATGACCTGGCAAGGCAAGATCGCCGACGCGCGGCTGCCCTTCGAGCGGTTGTCGGTGGCGGAGGCCTTTTCGCGGAACACCAATATCGATATCCTCGCGGCCGCGCCCGATCCGGCGCAGCCCGATTTGGCACTCCTCACCGCGGCGGCTGAAGCGATCGGCGTTGCCCCGCATCCCGGCGACGACTGGGAAAGCCTTTATTTTCGCATCTTCCTCGACCGCATCGAGCCGCACCTCGGCATCGGCGCGCCGACCATCCTCTACGATTACCCAGTCTCGATGGCGGCGCTATCGCGGCGCAAGCCGGACGATCCGCGCCTCGCCGAGCGGTTCGAGCTCTATGTCTGCGGCCTCGAGCTTGCCAACGCCTTCCAGGAACTGACCGACGCGCAAGAGCAGCGCGCGCGCTTTTTGACCGACCAGGCGCGCAAGCAGGCTCTCTACGGCGAAGCCTATCCGATCGACGAGGATTTTCTCGCCGCGCTCGAGCACGGACTGCCGGACTGCGCCGGCATCGCCCTCGGTTTCGACCGGCTGGTTATGCTGTGCACCGGCGCCAGCCACATCGAGGACGTGTTGTGGGCGTCGGTGGATTAGCAGCCAGCGTTATTTGGACCGTCCGTAGCGTCCGACGATCTTCGCCGTTGCCAGCATGTTGGCATGCAGGTTGAAGCCGACCGCAGCGCCCGATGCGCTGCTGTCGAGCGGCAATTGGGCGACTTTCAGCGCGTACACGGTGATCTCATAGTGGTGCGCGTGGTCGCCGATCGGCGGGCA
>DATNJF010000166.1:0-5413 GCA_035604035.1 Allostellaceae bacterium
CTTCGCTGGGGCTCCGCGCCCCGGCCTCTTGCCACCCACGACACAGAAGGTTCAGATCAACCCCGGACTCTCGTTATCGCTGGATGAGAAATGGGGGTCACGTCAATTTCCACCGCGGCGGACGCCGCTGTCGGTGTTGACATTTACGTTGATATCAACATAATAGACACGTGTCAAACGCGAACGAACAGATCCTAGATATCGCGCAAACAGCACGGGATGGCTGCATCTGCCTGGATTTGCAGCGCGCCGCACGGGCGATCGCGCGCCGATTTGACGCTGCTTTTCGGCCCCTCGATCTGACTAACGGCCAATTTTCGCTGTTGATGTCATTGAAGCATCGCGGCCCGTCGCACATCGGCAGCGTCGCGACGCTGCTCGCGATGGATCGTACGACTCTGACCGCTGCCCTAAAGCCGCTCGCGCGGCGCGGCCTGGTGAACGTGACGGTCGACGCGGCCGATCGGCGCGGCCGCCAACTAAGGCTAACGCCGGCGGGCCACCGCCTCCTCGCGACGGCGCTACCGATTTGGGAGCGCGAGCATGCGAGGATCGATCGGCTGGTCTTGCCTCCCGGTCCCGAGAACTTTCGCTCCGTACTGCGCGTTTTATCGTGAAGTGGGAATTCCGCGCGAAAATTTTGACCCGCATCAGCGGCGAGTTGGGAACCGTCATGCCAATGCAACGTTTAGCTCTCGTTGCGCTCAATGTTTGGACATGAGCGGGAGGGGAAGCATGTCACGATCCGCTGCTTGGGCGCTGGTCGCCGCGATGTCCTTGGCGCTTGGGGCTTGCGGCGTCACCCCGGGATGCCGGGCCGTCAGCACCGGCGCATTAGGTGCCGGCACCGGCGCGGCCATTGCCGCGATCGCCGGGGGGCCGGTTGGCCTCGGCGCCGCGATCGGCGGTGCCACCGGATTGTTTGCCGGCGCGGCAACACCACCCGGCGCCGCCTATCTCGGCCCATCGCCAATTTGTTACTGATGCCGTAGGGCGGTCACATGCCACCGGATCGGTGTGCCGAGCGGCGCTGGCATCGTCTTATGTGAATGCTGGCGGCTGCGACGCATTGCCTCGCCGGATTTGGTATGGCGGCATACGCTAAATTGCACGCCAGCTAGCGTTCGCGGGCTGCCACAATGGGGCAACCCAACTGAAGCAATCCGAAATGACTGTGGACGTAACCACCGTAACGATGCCCGGACTCAGCCTGCCCGAATGGTCAGCGGCCGAGATCCTCGATATGCCGGTCGCGGACGAGGAGGTTCTTCGCGCCGTGATTTACCGGGCGGGCGCCGGTAAATGGCACTGGAGTATCAGCGCGCTTGGATTGGAGCGCGGCGAGTTGATTTCCGCCGGCATCGAGAGAAGCGCCGCCGCCGCGCGGACGACGGCGACCTCGGAAATCGCCAAATGCATCGAAAGCGCGCTGGATTAATTTATTTGTAGCAAGCGCTTAGGTCCCGTAATCGTCCTACGACGGGCGATGACGCGCGCCTTCCTCGATCTCTGCCGCTGCTATTGCCCGAGTGAGCGCGCCGCTCAGCTCTTTGGCTGCTTCACGCATCGGTTATGGTCGACATCCTCATATCTTTGATGTGTGAGGCATCATGTCTCAGTAGAAGAAGGGCAAATCTGGTTTCTCTAGGTTGACGATATCGGTGCGGCAGGCTAAGGCTGGCCCTGTCCATGGCCTACTTTGATTGGCCAAGCGAGACCTGACGGTGAGCCGCGTTTTGCCGCCTTTCGATCTCCCCAGCGTTTCGGGCCGTTCGTGAGCGTGTTGCTGGTGGCTCTTGCCGTCTTGGGATTGGGCGGCGGGCTCGCCTTCGGCCTTCGTTTCCGCCCCGCTCTTGCACAAAGTCTCGGCCAAACCGGAGCTGTTGCCGGCTCGGCGCTCGGGCTGATTGCAGCAGTCAATACGCTGTACAGCGGTCGGACCGAGGTCTTGACCGGGAGCTGGCCGATGCCGGGTGGCGGGCTGCACCTCGAAATCGACGCGCTGTCCGCGTTCTTCCTGCTGCCGGTCTTCGGTCTGTCGCTGCTGACCGGGATTTACGGCCGCAGCTACCTCAAAGGGCGCGAGCCCGGCCCCGCAGCCGGAAGCTGGTTCCATCTGAACATGCTGACCGCGGCAATGGCGCTGGTGATCGTCGCGCGCGATGGGCTGCTGTTTCTTGTCGCCTGGGAAATCATGGCGCTGAGCCCCTTCTTCCTGGTGATTTTCGACGACCGGCGGGAAGCGGTCCGCCAGGCGGCATGGATCTATCTGGCGGCGACACATCTCGGCACGGCGTTTCTGCTGGTGCTGTTCGTGCTGCTTGGCTCGCTTGCCGGCACTTCGGATTTTGCCGGATATGCCGCGGTCCTGCACGGTCAGCCGGCGCTATCCTCGACGATCTTTCTGCTAGCGTTGGTGGGGTTCGGCGCTAAAGCCGGCATCGTTCCCGCGCATGTGTGGCTGCCCGAGGCGCATCCCGCCGCCCCCAGCCACGCCTCGGCCCTGATGTCGGGGGCGATGATCAAGGTCGGCATCTACGGGCTGGTGCGCATCCTGAGCCTGATGGAGGCGCCGACGGCCTGGTGGGGCTGGGCCCTGATCGCGGCCGGCGCGTCGAGCGGCGTGCTGGGTGTGCTCTATGCCTTGGCGCAGCACGACCTAAAGCGGCTGCTCGCCTACCACAGCGTCGAGAATATCGGGATCATCCTGATCGGCATCGGGATTGGCGTGCTGGGGTTGGCCTACGGCATGACGGTCCTTGCCGTGCTCGGCTTCGCCGCGGGGCTGCTGCACGTCGTCAACCACTCGATCTTCAAGGGGCTGCTGTTCCTCGGCGCCGGCGCGGTACAGCATGCCACCCACACAGTCGAGATCGAGGAACTCGGCGGGCTGCTGAAGCGGATGCCGTGGACGGGCACGACGTTTCTGATCGGCGCCGCCGCGATCGTCGGCTTGCCCCCGCTCAACGGCTTTGTCAGCGAATTCTTGCTGGTCTATTCGGGTTATCTCGGTCTCATCGAACCGAACACGACGATCGCGGCGGCCGGGCTCGTTTCGATCGTGTCGATGGGCCTGATTAGCGGTCTCGCCGCGGCGTGTTTCGCCAAAGCATTCGGCGTCGTCTTCCTCGGCTCGCCGCGCAGCCACGAGGCGGCCGAGGCACACGAGGCGGCCGCACCGATGCTGGTCTCGATGACAGCGCTAGCGTTCTGCTGCGTGGCGATCGGCGCCGCCGCGCCATGGGTCGTGCGCTCCCTGGCCGGCGTCGTCGGCGCGGTGACCCATCTGCCGCTGCCGCAGGTGCATACCGCGCTGGCGCCAGTGACGGCTTCGTTGACGGCCACAATCGCCGTATTTGCCGTACTCGCCGGCGTGGCGCTATTGGCCTGGGTTGTGCGCGCGCGGCGGCTCGCCGTCGCCGGAGTTCGGCGCGCTCCGGTCTGGGGCTGCGGCTTTCAGCGTCCGACCGCGCGGATGCAATACACCGCCTCCTCTTTCGCTCAGCCGCTGGTGACGCAGTTCCACCTGATCATTCGCAACCGCGAGGTGATGGCGCCGCCGACCGGCTACTTCCCCACCTCATCTTCATATGCGAGCGATAGCGGCGATCCGTTCCTCGGGCTGCTGTTCGCGCCCAGCTTCCGCTGGTTCGGACGACTGATGCGTCGGATGAACGTCGTCCAGCATGGCCACATCCATGTTTACGTACTCTACGTCGCCGCCACCCTGATCGCGCTCCTGGTCTGGGGCAGCTTGTCGCCATGACCGGATTGCACTGGTTCTTCTCGCCCCTGTGCGCACTGCTGCTGGCGCCGCTTTTTCCGGGCGTCATCAACCGCACCAAGGCTTTTGTCGCCGGCCGGCGCGGACCGCCGCTGCTGCAGCCTTGTCGCGACGTCGCCAAGGCGTTGCGCCGCGGCGCAGTTTACGGCGATACGACGACGGCGCTGGTGCGCCTGGGGCCAGTGATCAACCTGGGAACGCTCGTCGCGGCGCTACTGCTCCTGCCTTTTGCCAGCGTGCCCGCCGTCATCGCGTTTTCCGGCGATCTGATTGTCCTGGTCGGGTTGTTAGGGCTGGGCCGGTTCGCGACGGTGCTTGCCGCTCTCGACACCGGATCGAGCTTCGAGGGGATGGGGGCCAGCCGGGAAGTGCATTTCGCCGCGCTCGCCGAGCCGGCGCTGCTGTTGGCGTTGGCGACCTTGACCCGGGTCACCGGCGCCACGTCACTGAGTGCTATCTACGAGGGCGTGGGTGTCGGGACTTGGGCTCATGCGCTGCCGACGCTGGCGCTCGTCGCGATGACATTTCTGGTGCTCGAGCTGGTCGAAAACAGCCGTATCCCGGTCGATGACCCGACCACACATCTTGAGCTGACGATGATCCACGAGGTGATGGTGCTCGACCACACTGGGCCCGACCTCGCGATCATCCAATACGGCGCGGCGCTGAAGTTATGGATTCTCGGCTCGCTATTCGTCGGCCTCGCGGTGCCAATGCACAGCGGCGATCCCTGGCTCACCGGAGCGGCCGCGCTCGCCGGCATGGCGGGACTTGCGATCGTCGTCGGAATCGTCGAGTCGGCGATGGCGCGCTATCGGCTCGTTCATGTGCCGCAGTTCATCGTCGGCGCGGCGACCCTCGCCGCCGTCGGTTTCATCGTCCTCCTCGTCTGACCGATGCCCGCTTCGCTCGCCGTCATTCACGCCTTGGGTCTGCTGACCTGCTTTGCCTTGCTCGGCACGAGTCGCATCGGCGCCTGCATTCGCTGGCTGTCGCTGCAGGGCATTCTCTTCAGCTTGGTGCCGGTGGTCTTTCACGATGACGGGTTGGGGCTGCGGGTGATGCTGCTAGCTGGCGGCAACATTGTTCTCAAGGGCGTGCTGTTTCCCGCCGTGCTGCTGCATCTGCGGGCACGCACCAACTATCACCGCGAGGTCGAACCGTTTGTCGGTTTTGTCGCCTCGATCCTCTTCGGGGTCGTGGCATTGGCAGTGTCGCTGGGCCTTGCCGTAAAGCTGCACCCCGCGCTGAGCCACACGCCGTTCGTCATGCTTGAAGCAGCGATCTTCCTGGTCGCGATCGGCTTGTTCCTGATCGTCAGCCGACGCAACGCGCTGATGCAGGTCCTCGGTTACCTGGTTATCGAGAACGGCATTTTTGTCTTTGCGGTGATCACCGTCGTCGAGACGCCGCTGCTGGTCGAGTTGGGCATCCTGCTCGATGCTTTTGTCGCCGTGTTCGTGATGGGCATCGCGGTGTTTCACATCACCCTCGAGTTCGGCACCGCCGATGTCGACCAGCTCACGACGTTGAGGGGCTAGACGCGTGCAGACCGGTCAACCGATCGTCGCGATGCTCGCCTTGGTCGTGTTGGGCGCCGTCGTCTGCCTCGCGTTGCGTCGCCCGCGG
>DATNJF010000167.1:0-2824 GCA_035604035.1 Allostellaceae bacterium
CTCAAGCCGCACGCGCCAATCTGTCTATCGCCGTTTCGGCCCTCACGCCTGCGAAACACAGCGCGTCGGCCGCCTCCGCTGACGCGTTTTTCCACGGCCTCGGGCATGACCGGCCGAAGAAGACCACACAACAACGAATGACGGTTCAGGGGCATGAACTACCGTAGTTTCCGGCTGATGCGAGCGTCCGCTGTGGGTTGATCCCTGCCCTTGGCGAATGTCGGTTCAGGGGCCATGATCCATCATTTGATCGAGCTCGGCTTTTAGCGAGTAAGTCCACTCCCATCAAAGCGCCGATCAAAGCCGTTGTTATCAAAGTTGCCGTTAAAGCTCTGATCGACACCGAAGTAGCGAGCGTACGGGAAAGATGACTTGTAGTAGCCGGACCGGCCGCTCGTTTCAGTGGCGGGCGGACTGGCGTTTAAGTTTGCCGGGCTGCCGCGCAGCACCACTGTGCCGCCCGGCGCCGTTTCCGGGGCTGGCATGCTCTGCGCCCAAACCGGCGCTGCGATCGCCAGCGCGGCGATAAACGCGGCTCCTGGTAAGAGAGAAGTCATCGAAGGTGCCTCCGTGGGGACAGCCTATCAACTAGTACCAAACGCTTCGGCGCATTGATCCACGCCAAACGACCCAAGGCTACCATGAAGAGCGGTCCCCGCCGCTCTGGTTGAACGTCCGCTGTGTGATCAGAAATCGGACCTTCACCGGGACGAACAGCAATGCGCGAGAAGCGCCGATTTCGGCCGTTCGTGACAGTGCAATTGGTAGGGCTCAAGTCGCCATTCGTCAGGCCTCGTGGGTTTAGACAGGTGGCTTTATTCCGGTTCCCTCTTCACGTAGCGCATGATGGTCTCGATCACGATCTCGCGTCGGCGCGCCAGGGCCTGCTGGGTTGCCATCTCGCGATTGAAGATCCGCGAGAAGGTCGCGCGGTTGGCGACGTTGAAGAAGCACAAGGCGCTGATCGACATGTGTAGATCGACTTCATCGGTATCATCTCGGAAAAGCCCGCTCTGAATTCCGCGCCGGCAGATGTCCCGCAATATAGCGATCACCGGAGAATTGAGGCCCTCGATCGCGCCCGAGCGGGCGAGATGAACGCCATGATGGATGTTCTCGACCATCACCAGCCGGATAAATGCCTCATTGGCGTTCTGATAGTCGAATGTGAATCCGACCATCGTCCGCAGCGCGGCTTCCGGCTCCAAATGGGCGAGTTCTAGCGCAGCCTCGATCTGGCGGATGCGGCCATAGGCCTGTTCGAGCACTTCGATGAAGAGGCGTTCCTTGTCGCCGAAATAGTAATAGATCATTCGCTTGCTAGTACTGGTGCGGGCAGCAATGTCGTCGACGCGCGCGCCGCTGTAGCCCTTGTTGGCAAACTCGTCGGTGGCGATAGCCAGAATGTTTCGGCGAACCCCCTCCGGGTCCTGCGCACGCAGCGCCGGGCGCCGGCCTTTCATTGTCTGCAGCGCCGGAACATCAGTTGTCGGACTCATTGAGCGTCGCCTCCGCGGCATGGAGCGGACATCAGAGCTATTTTACCAGCTTGCATAAACTAACTATTTAGTACATTTCTCCATCGGTATTCCTTCGCTCCAGCGACAGGTACCGTCTCTACGCGGTGCGCTTCCCGCCGAGGCAGCATGGATTTTCCAAATTGACGGTTTCAACGCCAAGGTCGTTGCTTGTCGGGCTGATCGGCGCGGGCATTCAAGCATCACGCTCCCCAGCATTGCACATGCGGGAAGGGGCTGCCCAAGGCCTCACCTATATCTATAAGCTGATCGACATCGAGATACTGGGCCTCTCGGCCAGTGCGTTGCCTGAGCTGATCACGGCAGCCCGTCGCTTCGGCTTTGCCGGCCTCAATATCACCCATCCGTGCAAGCAATCGGTCATTCCGCTGCTGGATGAACTGGCCGAGGATGCGAGCGCGATCAGCGCGGTGAACACAGTGGTATTCGGCGCGAACGGTCGAACCGTGGGTCACAACACCGATTGGTCGGGCTTCGCAGAAAGCTTCCGCCGCGAACTCGCCGACGCACCCCGAGCGCGGGTCGTGCAACTCGGCGCCGGCGGTGCTGGGGCGGCGGTTGCCCACGCCCTATTGACGCTTGGCGTCGGCGCACTGTCGATATTTGACACCGACCGAGTGCGCGCGGCTGGGTTGGTTCAAAATTTACACGTCCGGTTCGGCCTCGCGCGCGCGGCCGTCATTGATGACCCGGTATCCGCGATCGCGGCGGGCGACGGCCTCGTCAACACGACGCCGATCGGCATGGTCGGGCACCTCGGCATGCCGGTTGCGCGGGAGACGCTTCGCCCGGACCTCTGGGTCGCCGAGGTCGTTTACTTTCCGCTGGAGACCGAGCTGCTACGGACGGCGCGATCGATGGGCTGCCGGACGATGGCGGGCGGAACGATGGCCGTGTTCCAAGCGGTCGGCGCGTTTCGGCTGTTCACCGGGCGTGAACCCGACGCCGAGCGCATGATCCGTCACTTCACCGGCATGTGAGGCCACACCATGCAAACCGCGATCGCTACCGTTTGCTTGAGCGGCACCCTCAACGAGAAACTCGAAGCCATCGCCGCCGCCCACTTCAAAGGGGTGGAGATTTTCGAGAATGATCTGCTGTCGTTCGACGGCTTGCCGACGGAGATCGGCCGGGAAATCAAACGCCTCGGTTTGGAGGCGGTGACCTTTCAGCCGTTCCGCGACTTCGAAGGCATGCCAGAGCCCCAGCGCGCCAAGGTGTTCTCCCGTGCCGAGCGCAAGTTCGACCTGATGGCACAGCTCGGCTGCGATTTACTGATGGTGTGC
>DATNJF010000168.1:0-23184 GCA_035604035.1 Allostellaceae bacterium
TAGAGCGACAGCACCATGGTCGCCGCGACCGTCGCCGGGATGTCGATCCCCAACACCACCGGCAGCGCGTAATAGAACCAGATGATCTGCACTAAAAGCGGCGTGCAGCGGAAAACCTCGACATAGGCGACGAGCGGCAAGGTCAAGAGCCAGTTGCGCGACAGGCGCAACAGCCCGGTCGCCAGCCCGATCACCATGCCGATCGTGATCGAGCCGATCGTATAGGCGACCGTAATCCCGAGCCCCCACAGGATCAACCAGCGATAGTGCCACAGGAACGAGAAATCCCAGGCGTAAGCTGGGGCGCTGCTCATCGCCGGCTAGACGGTACCGCTACAGCTCCACATCGGGCGGGATGTCTTCCGGCTTGACTCCGTTGATCGCCAGGCCGCCATAGAGCCACCCGCGAATCTGCTGGGTGCCGCGGTTGAAATCGACCCAGGCATTGAGGAAATCCTGCCAGCGCTTGTCGGGCTCCATGACGATCCCCATGCAGGTCGGAAGTTTCACTTCCGGATGGTGCAGCATCTGGAACTCGCCCAGATCAGGGTTTTTCTTGACCGCGGTGAGCCCGAGATTGACCGCGAGGATCACGCAATCGGCGCGGCCCGATTGCACCGCGAGGATGCATTCGTCGCGCGATTTCAGCGCGATGATCGTGGCGTTCGGCGCGAAACGGCGGGCCGACAATTCGTGCACCGAGCCGATATCGACCGCGACTTTGACCTCCGGCTTGTTGAGCTCACCCCAGGTCGAGGCCTTGAACCCCTTCTTGCCCACCATGCCGAACCCGTGCAGATAGAACGCATGGGTAAACCCGATAACCAGCGCCCGTTTCGGCGTCGGGTTCAGCGAAAAGGCGAGATCGATCTTGCCGGCCTGCAGATCGAGCACCGAATTGCCGTAGGTCGATTCGAGATACTCGACCTGGCCATCGAACACGCCGGCGATGTCCTTGGCCATGTCGACGCACATGCCGGACCAGGCGCCGGTGGCGAGATCCTTGTTGAAGTACGGCGCCTCGCCCGGCAGCGCGGCGATCCGCAGCGTCTTGGTACGCTGGACCCGGTCGAGCGTCGACTCGGACGCCGGCGCGGTTTGCGCCCTCGCCTCGCTGGCGAGCAGAACCGGCGCGCCGGCGGCGGCGAGCGCTAGATAGCGGCGTGACAACATCAAAGCCTCCCCTCCGTGTCGCGCCGCCCCCGCATTGTCCGTGCCAGTTGCGCGGCGCCGGTGGCGAGCCTAGCAGCCCGAACCGATTCCACGCAGGCCGAATTTGCGCTAGATGCAGCGGGGCCGAAGGGAACCGCCATGCCAGTCAACAAGCCGCATCTTGAATTCCATCGCGTCGACATGGGCAGCGGCTGGGAAACGCCGGCCGGCTACCCGGCGGGTATCGAGCAGAAAATCCTCGCGGGCGTGCTCGACGAGACCGGCAAGACCGGCAGCCGTACCCGGCTGTTGCGATTTCAGCCGGGCATCTACACCACCGCGCCCTTTGTCCACGATTATTGGGAAGAAGTATTCCTGGTCGAGGGCGACCTCACCGTCGGCAACGACGCGCAAGGCAATGGCGGCGAGAATTTCCGCGCCGGCACCTACGCCTGCCGCCCGCCCGGCGCAGTGCACGGCCCGTTCAAGTCAAATGACGGTTGCCTGCTGTTGGAGAACCACTACTACGCCGACTAGCGCCCCTTCCCCGCCTCCGGGTTGAGCCAATGCTCGTCGAGCCAGCCGTTTTCGTCGTATTCGGCCATGCACTTGTCGACGAGATCGGTCATCGACGCCATCGCGCCCGAGCGGCGCGCGCCGGCCAGCACCTGGATGCGGATATCCTCGTGGTTGCCGGCGTAGTTGCGCTCATAGAGTTCGTGGCGCCCGCCGAACTCGGTGCCGATCGCGTCCCACAGCAGCTTCATAATCTTGATACGCTCCTTGTAGTCGATGCCGTTGGAGCCACGCACATACTGCTTCAACAGCGGATCGATCGCCGGGTTGGCGAAGTCGCGCGAGGATGACGGCAGGAAAATCAGCGCCGAGGCGACGATCTTCTCGATGATCTCCCTGATCTTCGAGTAGGCATCGGGCGCGAACACCCGGTACGCCATCGCCGGCTGGAGGTTGGGTAAGAGCGCGTCGCCGACCCAGGGCTGTGGGTTCGAGGCCATCGCGTTCGACAGCGACCAGAACAATTCGCGGTACGCGACGATCTCGCCGAGCATTGCCTGGTTGCCGCGAAATTCGTCGCCGCCAGTCGCGTGCAGCGCCTTGGCGACCAGCCCGCAGATAAAGTCGAGCTTCACCGCGTAGCGGGTGCAACCTTGGAAGCAGAACCCGTTGAGGAACCCCGAGCGCGGGTAGAACGACAGGATCTTTTCGGTGTCGCGGTGGACGAGGATGTTCTCCCAGGGGATCAGCACCTTATCGAGCACGAAGATCGCGTCGTTCTCGTCAAAGCGCGACGACAGCGGGTAGTCGTAGGGGGTGCCGAGCTTGGTGGCGATCTCCTCGTAGGAGTTGCGGCAGATCAGCTTCACCCCGGGCGCATCCATCGGCAGGATGAACATGATCGCCATGTCCGGGTCGCTGGTCGCGGTCGCCGCGTTTTGCCCCAGAAAATTGTAGTGAGTCAGCGCCGCCGCGGTGGCGACGACCTTGGCGCCGGAGACAATGACCCCGGCATCGGTCTCCTTCTCGATCGAGACATAGACGTCCTTGACCTCGTCGGTCGGACGGCCACGGTCAACCGGCGGGTTGACGATCGCGTGGTTCATGAACAGCACGTTTTCCTGCGCGCGCTTGTACCAGGACCGGGCATTGGCGGCGAACTGGCCGTAATACTCGGCGTTGGCGCCGAGCGTGTTCATCAGCGCCGCCTTGTAGTCCGGGGTGCGCCCCATCCAGCCATAGGTAAGCCGCGCCCATTCGGCGATCGCAACCTGCTGCGCCTTCAGCTCCTCCGGCGAGCGCGCAACCCGGAAATAGCGATGGGTGAACCCGCCCGAACCGGTATCGGTCGGGCAGGTCAGCGTGTCTTTGGACTTGGGATCGTGCAGCGCGTCGTAGAGCCGGGCCAACGAGCGCACCGAATTGCGGAACGCCGGATGCGTCGTGACATCCTTGACCCGCTCGCCGTTGATATAGACCTCGCGCCCGTCCTTGAGGCTCTCGATGTATTCGGCGCCGGTGAACGGGCGCGCGCCGCCGGCGATGTGCTGTTCGGGGATCATTCGGTCTGCTCCAGGGAGGGTGCCGGCATAGGGTCGGGCCGGTTGGTGCGCGAGCGCGGCGAGCCGGGCGCGAATATCGCCCGGCACCGGGTCGCCATTCAGATAGCGGTAGAGCGTGGTGCGGCCGATCGCCAACGCCGCCGCCGCCGCGCTCTTCCAGCGCCTGCCGTGCTCGAGCGCGAAGGCCTGGCGGCAGAGAGAGGCGAACTCGCTAAACCGTTCCGACCGTTCTATTTGTTCCACAGTCCATAGGAACAGATAGAACAGTGTTTGTCGAGCCGTTGCTTCAGCCGCCCGGAAACGGCAACGCTAAAATCGCCGTAATCGTATCGCATGATCCACGGTCACGCCGAAGACTGCGACGCGGCCCGGCTTGCGGCGTGGGAAGGACCTGCTTGTTAAAAGGCGGCAAATAACAGGAATAACAGGACGTCGACGTCCTGTTATTCGCAGCGGCGTTCGCCCCCTATCCGATCGCCTTGAGCGCGGTCTGCTCGACATAGGGGCGCAGCAGATCGTCCGCCGCCTTCTGAGCCGCGGCGACCGCGTCGGCCGGTGTGACCTTGGCGGAGAGGATCGCCTGGACCTGGTCCTCCATCGCCTTGCGCACCGCGACGGTGTTGAAGGTGTCGAACCACGGCACCGCGTATTTGAGCTGGTCGATCGCGATCTTGGCGTCGGGGTGGTCGATCATGAATTGCTTCATCTCGGGCAGGTCGTAGGCTGCTTTGCGCGGCGAAAAATACCCAGTGAATCGGCTCCATTCGCCGGCGATCTCCGGGCTGGTGAGCCAGGAGATGAGCGTCCAAGCGGCGGTCTGGCGTTCGGGCGTGTTGCCCTTGGGCAGCAGCAACGAGGCGCCGCCGATCGGCGCGGCGTTGCGGACGCTCTTCGGCAGGAAGGCGACCTTATAGGGCGACTTCATGTTGTCGCGGACAAAGCTCAACGATCCGGTTGAAAGAAGCATCATGCCAAGGCGCCCGGCGAAGAACGCGCCGGTGCAGGCATTGGCGTCCGAGACGCCGGGCGGCATCACCTTGGCCTTGTTGACGAGCGTGTCGAGCATCGCCAGCGCGCCCTGCGTCGACGGCGCGTTGTAGTAAACCTCGCCGCCGTAATCGTGATTGTAGTATTGGCCGCCGTTCTGCATGACAAAGGCGCTGGTGAGCCAGCCGCAATAATCGTAGGTGCAGGGGAAATTGATGCCCCAGCGGTCGCCATTCGGCTTGGTCAGTTTCTTCGCCGCATCGATCCACTCGGCCCAGGTCGTGGGCGGCTTGTCGGGGTCGAGCCCGGCATCCTTGAAAGCATCGATGCTGTAGTACATCAGCGGCGTCGAGTTCTGGTAGGGGATGCCGTAGACCTTGCCGTCGATCATCGCGTTGGGCTTCAGCGCCGGCCAGAATTGGTCGAAGAAGTCCGAGGCGGTCTTGCCGTCCTTCTCGATGATCGGGTCGAACGGATCGACATCGCCGTTGATCACGTATTCGCGGACGAAATTGGCCGACATGATGACCGCGCCGGGCGGCTTGCCGGCCTTGATCGCGGCGCGGGTCTTGAGGCTGGTGTCGTCGTAGCTGCCGGTATAAACGGCGGTCGCCTTGACCGCGCTCTGCTGCGCGTTAAAGCGGTCGATCAGCTCCTTCATCTTGTCGGCGAGCTTGCCCTGCACCGGCACCGGGAAGAACAGATCGATCTCGACCGGGTCGGCGGCCAAGGCGGTGCGCGCCATCGCCGCCGCGGCGGGTATCGCGATCGCCGCGCCGAGCGCGGTACGCCGGGTGATTTCAGTCATGGATTCCCCCTTATTTGATGCCGGAAAAGACGAAGGACGAGACGAAGCGCCGCTGGAACACGAGGAAGAGGACCAGCAGCGGCGCGGCGACGAGAAAGGTGCCGGCGGCGATGATGCCCCAGGCCGAGCCCGCCTCGGCGCCCGAGGCGAACGAGGCGAGGCCGACGGTCAGCACCTGATTGCGCGGCGACGACACGGCCATCAGCGGCCATAGAAACTCGTTCCAATGCGCGGTCACCGAGACGATGGCGAAGGCGACGAGGCCGGGCCGCGCCAGCGGCAGCAGCACATGGCGAATCAGCACCGCAACCCCGGCGCCGTCGAGCATCGCCGCCTCCTCGAAATCGCGCGGGATCGAGCGGAATGTCTGGCGCATGAGGAAGACACCGAAAGCCGAAGCAAAGTAGGGCGCCATGATGCCGAGGAGCTTGTCATAGAGATGGAGTGTCACCAGTGTCGCGAGGTTTGGCACGATCAGCAGTGGCGGGATCAGCAGCAGCTGCAGCAGGAACGCTGAAAACACCCAGTCGCGGCCAGGAAAGTTCAGTCGGGCGAAGGCGTAGCCGGCCATGCTCACCGTCACCAGCTGTACCGCCAGGATGCCGCCGCACATCAGGAGCGTGTTGAGATACCAGAGCGGGAAGCTGCCGCTGGTCCAGGCCTCCTTGAAATTGCCGAGATTGAAGGGACCACTCGGGGTCAGCGAGGCGATGTCGGGCGGCACACCGGGGCGCAGGGAGGCGACCGCCATCCAGGCGAACGGCACCGCCCAGATCAGCGCCGCGGTGCTCGCGGCGATCAGCGCAAGATGGCGGCCGCTAGCTCTCATAATGGGTGCCGCGTTCGATCAGCCGGAACGAGGTCACGGTCAGCGTCAACAGCGCCGCGACGCTAACCACTGTCGCCGCCGAGGCAAGCCCGGTGTCGTAGTTCTGCGCCGCCTGCTGATAGATGTAATAGAGCAGAAGGTTGGTCGCGTCGGACGGGCCGCCCTGGGTCATGGTCACGACGTGATCGATTTGGGTCAGCGCATTGAGCAGCGCGATCGGCACGACAAAGCCGAAGGTCGGGCCGAGGAGCGGCAGGACGATGCTGCGCAGCCGCCGCCACGCCCCGGCGCCGTCGATCCGGGCTGCATCGACCAGCTCCTGCGGCACTCCGGCAAGACCAGCGAGAAAGAACAGCATGTAGTACCCAGTGTTCTTCCAGATCGTAATCGCGATCACCGCGCCCAGCGCCAGGTCAGGATCGCCGAGCCAATTGACCATGCCAAGCCCGAGTTTGTGCAGGTAGAAGTCGAGGAGTCCGTCACCCGGCAGGAGGATGAAGCTAAACAGCGCCGCCGCCGCGACCAGCGGGATCAGCAGCGGCATCACCACTAGCGTGCGCAGCAGCGCGGTAAACCGGTCGGTCTCGCGCAACGCAAGGGCAAGCGCCAGGGCGAGGATCAGGCTGGGAATGATCGTGCCCACGGCGTAGACGACATTATTGGCAGCGGCGCGGGCGAAATGCGGGTCGGCGAAGAGCCGCTGGTAATTGCCTACGCCAAACGCGCTGTCGCCGGCGAAGCGCCCGACCATCAACGACTCGACCGTCACTCGTACCAATGGCCCATAGGTGAACAACGCCAGAAATAGCAGCGACGGCGCGAGCAGCGCCGCGACCGGCAGCCAGGGGCGGCGGCGTGCCGGGATTAGCGGCAACAGCTCCGCGCCGGCGCCGAGCGCGCGTTCGTCGATCGACATGGCATTGGTCACGCCCCGGTCTGTAGTGAGGCTCGATGAAGCCAGGATGATAGTTAGACGACAGTTTTGTTACGGCCGACAAGGATGCTGGAGAGCCGTTACATCGGCGCGAGGTGCCCAACAAACTGGTCGATGCACGCCTGCCAGCTGAAGCGCCGGGCATGTGCGAGGCAGCGCTCGCGCGGGATATCTAGCGCCGCCAGGGCAGCCGCGCCGAGATCATCGTCGATAACACCGGCACCGCTGTCGCCGATAACATCGGTCGGGCCCGCCGACGGATAGGCGGCGACGGGCACGCCGCAAGCCAGCGCCTCGAGCAGCACCAGACCGAAGGTCTCAGTGCGGCTCGGCAGCACCATGACGTCGGCGGCGGCATAATGGCGCACCAGCGCCTCGCCCGACTGCGCACCGACGAAATGCACCTGCGGATAGCGCCGCATCATCGCGGGCAGCGATGGCCCGTCGCCGACCACCAGCTTCGAACCCGGCAGATCGAGGTCGAGAAACGCCGGCAGGTTTTTCTCGACTGCGACCCGGCCGACGTAGAGGAAGACCGGCCGCGGCAGCTCGAGCGCCGGCACGCATCCCGGCCGGAACAGCCCCGTATCGACACCGCGCGTCCAAGCGACGAGCCGATTGAAACCGCGCGCCGTCAGCTCCCGCCGCACGGTCTCGGTCGCGACCATGACCCCCTGCGACGGCGCATGGAACTGCCGCAGCGCGGCATAGCTCCATGACAGCGGAAGACCACACCTCGCATAGACGTATTCGGGAAACCGGGTGTGATAAGCGGTGGTGAACGGCCAGTCCTGCGCCAGGCAGAAGGCACGGGCTGCCAGGCCGAGCGGGCCTTCGGTGGCGATATGCACCGCCTCCGGCTGGAACGCGGCGAGCTGCCGGCCGAGGACGCCGCCAGCGCCAATTGCCAACCGGATGGTTGAATATCCGGGGCACGGGATCGTGAAGTAGCGGTCAGGGCCGAACACCTCGGCCTCATGGCCGGCAGCGGCAAGACCTTTCTCCACCGCCGATAAAGTGCGGACCACACCGTTGACCTGCGGATGCCAGGCATCGGTGACGACAGCGACCCTCATGGGGCGATCCGCATGGCTTGGGCCCAGCTAGCTCTCGACCTCTTCGAGGCGGTCGATCTCCACCGTCTCGTATTCTGGATCGTCGGCGAAGAGCGGCAGCTCGGGGTTGAGCAGGTCGAATTCGCGCTTCTCGGTCCAGGCAATGATCTCGAGCCTGCCGTCGAAATGCTCGACCAGCGCGGTGCAGCTTTCCACCCAGTCGCCGTCATTGCAGTAAAGCACGCCGCCGAGGTCGCGGATTTCGGCGTGGTGGATATGACCGCAGACGACGCCGTCGAACCCGCGGCGCCGCGCCTCGTCGGACAAGGCCTCGGCGAACGAGCCGATATATTGAACCGCGTTCTTGACCCGCAGCTTCAGGTAGGCCGAAAGCGACCAATATTCGTAGCCGAAAAGACGCCGCAGATGGTTGAAGTAGCGGTTGATGTAGAGCGCCGCGGTGTAGGCATTGTCGCCCAGCGCCGCGAGCCATTTCGCGTGCTTGACCACGGTGTCGTAGGCGTCGCCGTGGATGACGAGGAGACGGCGTCCGTCGGCAGTCTCGTGCACCGCCTCGTCGAGCACCTCGACCCCGCCGAAATGCAGCATCGTGTAGTCGCGCAGCCACTCGTCATGGTTGCCCGGCACATAGATGACGCGCGAGCCCTTGCGCACCATGCGCAGCATCTTCTGCACGACGTCGTTATGTGCTTGCGGCCAGTACCACGATTTGCGCAGACGCCAGCCATCGACGATGTCGCCGACGAGATAGATCGTCTGGGCGTCGTTGTGGCGCAGGAAATCGACCAGATACTCGGCCTTGCAGCCGCGCGTGCCGAGATGGATGTCGGAAAGCCAGATCGTCCGGTAATGGCGGCCGGGCTGCGCCATGTAGCTCATTCACTCTCCCACAGCGGAATAGGCCCAGATCTGGGCCGGCGGCAGGTTACGCCACACGCGAGCGACGCAAGCGCCGGCAAGGCCGAGCGGCCGCATCTCGATTGGCGAGGAAAAGGCGTTGGTCAGTTGGAGGAATTTCCCGCCCGGTCCGAGCCGAGCGAGACAGGGCGCGACCACATCGCGCTGCGCGGTCAGGGAGAACCACTTGATCGGCAGGCTCGACACCACCGCGCAGAGCCGGTCTATGCCCCGCCTTGCGAGGTGGTCCTCAAGCGCGGTCGCATCGCCGACGATCGTCTCGATGCCGGGAAAATCGCGTTGCAGGGTTGCCGCGAGCGCCGGTTCGCGCTCGAGCCCGACGACCCGTTCCGGCGGACAGAAGCAGCGCAGCAATCCTCGCGTCAGACTGCCGGTGCCGGCGCCCAATTCGAGCACCGGGCCCGGCCGGGAAAAATCGACGAGGCCCGACATGACGGTGGCCAACCGAGCGCTGCTCGGAGTAATCGCGGCGATCTGCAGCGGCTTCTGCAACCACAGACCGAAGAACAAGGCAGCGTCGCCGAACATACATTTCCACTGACAGTGGACAATAATGAGACGCTAGCAGAGGTATGTTACAATTTTTGTGCATCTATTTGTGGTGTCCTTAGCCATCGGCGTCGCAAAATTGTCACCCTTCGATGCTAGGCCTCTTCGACCACGGCACGGGGGGTGGAGATGAGCTCGAAGCACGTCCACGAGGCCATGCACCATCACGCGTTCAAGACGGCCCTGCTAAAGGTGGCGGCGGCCAGTAAAAAATTGCGCCGGAATCGCGAAAAGCGTCAGCGGGCGGCATGGTTTTCTGGGACACCAGCACCGCGCCCGGCGGAGCCCGACCCGGTGAAAATCGTGGTGCTGGCGATGGAAAGCCTCGGTCGCGCCTCGATGCGCGCCGCCTTCACCGGGGTCGAGGTCAAGGTCGCGGTGCCCGACGACGCCACCGCGGCGATCTTCCGCGCCGCGCTCACTGAAACCGCCCGCAACCGCTCGACCGATCAGCTGGTTCGCGTCGTCGTCGATTGACCGGGGCCAATTGACCGGCGGAACGATGCCGCCGATGATCGCGGCGGCAGTCATTTCGGGGATCGGCGATGAAGGCGCTTGTCACCGGGTTCGAGCCGTTCGGCGGCGACATGGTCAATCCTAGTTACGAGGCGCTGAAGCGTCTGCCGCGGCGGCTGGGCGCGCTCCATATCGCCACGGCGCCGCTGCCGGTAGCCTATGGTGGGGCGCTCCCCACACTCAGGGAGGCGATCGCCGTCAGCATGCCCGACATCGTACTGTGCACCGGGCTTGCCGGCGGTCGCGCGGAGCTGTCGCTGGAGCGGGTGGCGATCAACATCGACGACGCGCGCATTCCCGACAATGACGGCAACCAGCCGATCGACCGCTCGGTGGTCGGCGGCGGGCCGGCCGCTTATTTCGCGACGCTGCCGATCAAGGCCGCGGTAGCGGCGCTGCGCGAGGCGGGGCTGCCAGCGGCGGTGACGAACAGCGCCGGGACGTTCCTCTGCAACCATGTCTTCTACGGGCTGATGCACGAGGCCGGGCTTGGTGGCAATCGCTTCCGTGGCGGGTTCCTGCATGTGCCCTATCTGCCCAGCCAGGCAGCGCGGATGCCGGGCGCGCCGTCGATGGCGTTGGAGCAGATCGTCGAGGCGATCGAGATCATTCTTTCGGTCGCCGCCGCCCGTGTTGATGATCTCGCCGTCAGCGAGGGCGCGGTGAGCTGATAGGAGGTGGCGATGGTCGCATTCTCGGGAGCCCATGTCGTCGTCACCGGCGGGACCGGTGCGCTCGGCACCGCGGTGGTCGGAGCGCTGCGCCGGGCCGGGGCGGTGTGCCATGTGACCAATCTCGTCGCCGCTGAGCTCGACCATTACGCCCACCGCAGCGATGCAGGCGTGCACGTAACCTCGGGTCTCGACCTTGCCGACGAGGCCGCTGTCGGCCGCTTCTATGCTGGCCTGCCGCCGCTCTGGGCGTCGATCCACCTCGCCGGCGGGTTCGCGATGGCGCCGGTGGCAGAGACCTCTGCCGCGGATTTCGAGGCGCAGCTGCGGATGAACACGCTGTCATGCTTTCTGTGCTCGCGCGCGGCGATCGGCGCGATACGCGCCCGCGGATCGGAGACGCCGGCCAAGGGCGGCCGCATCGTCAATGTCGCGGCGCGGCCGGCAATCGAGCCGCGGCTCGGCGCCGGTATGGTCGCGTATGCCGCGTCGAAGGGCGCGGTCGCAACCCTGACCCAGGCGCTCGCCGAGGAGGTCGCGGGCGAGGAGATCTGGGTCAACGCGGTGGCGCCGTCGATCCTCGACACGCCGGCGAACCGTGCAGCGATGCCCGACGCGCCGCATCACCTTTGGGTCGCGCCGGCGGCGATTGCGGAGCTGATCGCCTTTCTCGCCGCGCCCGACAACCGCGTCACCCGCGGCGCCGTCATCCCGGTCTATAGTGGCGTCTAGCGAACCCCTCACGGAAAGGAGCCGGTGATGGCCAAGGGCATCCTCATCGCATCGATGAACATGGCGAATGCCGCCGAGGACGAGTTCCACGACTGGTACGACACCGAGCACATGCCGGAACGCGTCGCCTGCCCCGGCTTTCTGCGCTGCCAGCGCTGGATCGGCGTCACCGACCGCAAGATTTCGGTCGCGACCTACGATCTTGAAAATGTCGATGTGCTGAAGAGCCCGGGATATCAGGCGATCGGCGGGATCAACCTGTCGCCGTGGTCGAAGCGGCTGGGCAGCCGCTACGAGCGGCTGATGCGCTTCGAGGGCGAACAGATTCTGCCCGGTGACCAGATCGCGCCGGAGGGAGCCGGAGGCTTCCTGCTCAACGCGATGAACTGCGCGCCCGAGGTCGAGGCCGAGTTCAACGAGTGGTACAACACGGAGCACGTCCCGCAGCTATCCGCGGTGCCCGGGGTCATCATGGCCCGTCGGTTCCGCGCCACCAGCGCCAACCGCAAATACGTCGCGCTCTATCACCTCGAGTCGCCGGACGTACAGGCGACCCCGGCCTGGAAGAGCGCCGCCGACAGCGAGTGGACGCGCAAGCTGCGCCCGCATTTCCGTGACCATCTGCGGCTCGTCTGCCGGAAATACGTGCGGGGGAAGTAGACGCTTCGTCATTGCGGGGGGTCGCGAGGCGACGAAGCAAGCTCGCTGCAGCAGCAGGACGATTCGAGATTGCTTTATGCTTTGCTTCCCTCGCAGTGACGACGAGATGAATGTCAAACCTGATCTCGATCGACTTTCTCGTACCGCCGACGGTGCTGATCCTTCTGGCCGCGGTGTCGGCGTGGGCGACCTTGTGGCGTCCGCATGTCGGCGTCGCCTTCGCCATTATCGCTACAAGCCTCCTCTATCTGGCCGCGCTGCCGGTCATCGCGGCGCGGATGATCGAAGAGGTTGAGATCAAGACGCCGGCAAAGCCCGATTTCTCCCCGGCGCAGGCGATCGTCGTACTGGGCGGCGGCGTTCACCTGGGCGACGGCGACAAGGTACCCGACACGCTGGGACCGTGGTCACTCGAGCGGATTGTCCTCGCCGCGCAGGCGTATCGGCAGCTCAAGCTCAAGGTCGCGGTCAGCGGCGGTCGGGTCGCCGGCGCGCACACGAGCGAAGCCAGTCTGATGAAGGCGGCGCTCGAAACCCAGTTCAGCGTGCCGGTGACCTGGGTCGACGACCAGTCGCGTACCACCTACGAAAACGCGGTCCTCACCACCAAGCTGCTCAAGGCCGACAATGTGACGGCGATCGTGCTGGTTACCCAGGCCTGGCACATGCGCCGCGCGCTGTGGTCGTTCGAGCGCGCTGGGTTGCATGCGATTCCGTACCCGGCGCCTTTGACCTTCGACGAGGATGACCGGCTAGCCGACTACTTGCCGAGCATCAGTGCGTTGGAGCGGAGCTACCACGCCCTGCACGAGGCTATCGGCCTCGCCTATTACCGGCTGCGCTATTGAGGCGAGCCGGTTTCTGGTATTTCTTTCGGCAGAGAACAAGCACGGAGGAGCGG
This sequence comes from Allostellaceae bacterium, assembly GCA_035604035.1. Taxonomy (GTDB): domain Bacteria; phylum Pseudomonadota; class Alphaproteobacteria; order ATCC43930; family CGMCC-115725; genus DATARH01. Next base: position 12,812 of record DATNJF010000168.1, read on the forward strand.
CCATGCGGCGGGATGATCAGATCGTAGAGGCACGCAAACTGCTCACCTATCTCAAGAACCGCACGACGGCGCTCGCGGACGGTATCTACCGCAACCCGGTCACCGACTACACCTGCGAAAAGCAGGTGGCGCGAGAGCGCGAGCTGTTCTTCCGCAAGGGCGCGTTCAATGTCGGGCTGTCGGCGCTGCTGCCAAACCCCGGAGACTGGATGACGCACGATTATTCGGGCGTGCCGATCCTCCTGGCCCGCGACAAAGACGGCAAGCTCGGCGGCTTTCTCAATGTCTGCCGCCATCGCGGCGCTCGCGTCGCCGAGGGCTGCGGCAGCGGCGAAAAGGACTTCCGTTGTCCCTATCACGGCTGGTGCTATGGGCTCGACGGCGCGCTGATCGCGCGCCCGGAAGAGACTTCGTTCGCCGCGGCGGACCGCGCGACCCACGGGCTGACCCCACTGCCGGTGGCCGAGAAATACGGGATGATCTGGGTCAGCCCGGACCCCAAGGGACATTTCGACGTCGACGACCTGCTCTGTGGCATGGGAACCGATCTCGGTGCCTACGGGCTCGGGAGCTATCACCATTACGAGACCCGCGTGCTGCACCGGAAGATGAATTGGAAACTCGGCGTCGACACCTTCGGCGAGACCTATCACCTGCAGCATCTGCACCCGACCACAGTGAGCCCGCTGTTCCACAGCAACCGCTGCACTTTCGAAGCATTCGGGCCCAACCACCGGATGCTGGCGGCGCGCGCCACTTTCGACAGCCTGCGCGACGTGCCCGAAAGCCAGTGGGACGTTTTCGATAACACCGTGGTGATCTGCGTGCTGTTCCCGAATACGGTATTCACCTTCCAGCGCGACCACGTCGAAACCTGGCACTTCTTCCCGGGGGACAAGGCCGACGAAAGCGTGATGTACGTTTCGCTCTACATTCCCGAGCCGGTCGAGAACCCGAAGGCCAAGGAGCATTGGGATCGCAACTTCAACCTGTTGATGGCGACGGTGGAGATGGAGGATTTCCCAACGTGCGAGGGCATGCAGCGCGGGTTCTCTTCGGGAGCGCAGGACGCCATCACCTTCGGGCGCAACGAGCCGGCGCTGCAGCATTTCCACAAAAGCGTCACCGCGGCGCTGGCGGCGGCTTGAGGATAGAAGGCGGCGGTCCGGCGTATTATCGATCGCATGGATCTGTCGATCGTCATCCCGGTAAAGGACGAGGCTGGCAATATCGTCCCGCTGGTCGGCGAGATCGCGGCTGCGCTCGACCCGAGCGGCATCGATTACGAGATCGTCTATGTCGATGATGGCAGCAGCGACACGTCCGCTGCCGAAATCGCCCGGCTCCAGGCATCGAACCGGCGACTACGGCTGGTACGTCACGCCAAAAGCTGCGGCCAGAGCGCGGCGATCCGCACCGGCATCCGGGTCGCGTGTGCCGCCTGGATCGCGACACTAGACGGCGACGGACAGAACGACCCGGCCGACATCCCAGCGCTGTGGCAGATCGCCCGGGGGGCGCCCGCCGACCCACCACTGCTGATCGCCGGGCACCGCGCCCGCCGCCAGGACAGCCGGTCCAAGCGGCGCGCCTCGAAGATCGCCAACGCGGTGCGCCGGGCCTTCCTGCACGACGACACTCCCGATACCGGCTGCGGGCTCAAGCTGTTCCCTCGGTCGCTCTATCTCGATCTGCCGTATTTCGACCACATGCATCGCTTCCTGCCGGCGCTGGCACTGCGCGAGGGCGCGATCGTGCGCTCGCTGCCGGTCAATCACCGCCCGCGCGAGCGCGGCGCCTCGAAATACGGCGTCCTTGACCGGCTCGCGGTCGGCATCACCGATTTGTTCGGGGTGATGTGGCTGCGCCGCCGTCAGTCGCGGCCGGCCATGCTCGAAGAACAGCAAGAGCCGGAAGCAGCGCGCCCGAAAAAGGCGCGGGCCGACCCGGTGCTATGACCGACGCAAAGCTTACCGAGGCTCCGGCGATCGGCAATCTGCGCCGCACCGGTCAGGCGCTGGTGCTGGGCCTCGTCGTCGCCGGGATCGCGGCGGCATGGCGCTGGCGCGGCAGCCTTGACCCGCTCGATATCGCCGCGATCGTGCGCGCCCATCCGGCGGCGCCGCTGGTGTTTCTCGCGCTGCATATTGTCGCAAGCCTTACCTTCGTGCCGCGCTCGCTTTTGGGGTTTGCCGCCGGCATCGTTTTCGGCGTCTGGTGGGGGTTGTTATGGGCGGCGCTCGGCAGCGTCATCGGCGCGGTCGCCGGGTTCCTCCTCGCCCGCTATGTCCATGCCGGGTTTTTTGAGCGGGCGCGCTGGACTCGTTTCACCGCGCTGCTCGAGCGCGCCGAACGCGGCGGCTGGCGCATGGTGACCCTGATCCGGCTGGTGCCGGTGATCCCGCACAGCCTCAGCAATTACGCGCTGGGCCTCACCCGGCTCAGACTTGGCGACTACGCGCTGGGCTCGCTGCTCGGCCAGCTGCCGCTGACGATCGCTGCGGTCGAGCTCGGCGCCGCCGGCGAGCGGGCGATGCGCGGCGCCGCCGACTGGACCTTGCCGACGGTCATCGGCCTCGTCGCGCTGGCGCTGACCGTGCTTATCCCCACGCTGGCGCGGCGGCGGAGAGCGCCGGGGGAATAGGCCCGCCCGAGGCCCAGTCCAACAGCTCGACCGGATGCACCACCGGCACCGCCGTGCCAGCGGCAAGCTGGGTGATGCAGCCGACATTGCCGGCAGCGATCACCTGCACCGCGGTCGTCGCGATATTGGCGAGCTTGCGGTCGCGCAGCGCCGTCGCCAGCTCCGGTTGCAGCAGATTGTAGGTGCCGGCCGAGCCGCAGCAGAGATGCGCCTCGGGCACATCGACCGCATCGTATCCCGCCGCGATCAGCAGCTCCTTCGGCTCGCGGTGCAGGCCTTGGCCGTGCTGCAGCGAGCAGGCGGAATGGTAGGCGACGCGCAGCCCCTGCCCCGCTTCGCCGCGCCGCTCGATACCAAGCGAAGCCGCCACTTCCGAGATGTCGCGGGCCAGCGCGCTGATCCGCGCTGCTTTGTCGGCATAGACCGGATCCTCGCGCAACATGAAGCCGTAATCCTTGACCGTCGTGCCGCAGCCCGAGGCGTTGGCGACGATCGCGTCGAGCCCGCCAAGGGCGATCGTACGTTCCCAGGCGTCGATATTGGCCCTGGCAAAGGCGAGGGCCGAGTCTTCGTCGCCGAGATGGTGGGTGAGAGAGCCGCAGCACAAGCTGCCTTCGGCGACGACAACCTCGCAGCCATGTCGGGTGAGCAGCCGGATCGTCGCCTCGTTGATAGACGGGATCAGCACCTGCTGGGCGCAACCCGACAACAGCGCGACGCGCATACGACGCTCGCCTTGAGCCGGAAAGATTTGCGGCCGATCCATTGGCGACGGTCGGGAAAGTCGCCGCGGCGCCAAGCGCAGCATCGCGCGCAGCCGCGCCGGCATTAGCGCCGCAAACGGCCGCGCCAGCCTCGCGGCTTGCAGAGCCCTACGAAATCGCTCCGGCCGGGTCAGCACCGCACCGAGCAACCGTCGCAGCAGCCGCTCCGCCAAGGGGCGGCGGTAATGCTCCTCGATATGGCGGCGGCCGTGATCGACGAGGTGCATGTAATTGACGCCGCTCGGGCAGGTCGTCATGCAGGCGAGACACGACAGGCAGCGATCGATATGGGTGACAGTCTCCGCCGGCACCTTGCCGCTTTGCTCGAGCATGTTCTTGATCAGGTAGATGCGGCCGCGCGGGCCGTCGAGCTCGTCGCCGAGCAGCACATAAGTCGGACAGGTCGCGGTGCAGAACCCGCAATGGACGCAGGCGCGCAAGATCTTTTCCGACGCCGCTATGCCGGGGTCGGCCAGCTGCCCAAGGGTGAAATCGGTTTGCACCTACGAGCCTTCCACCATGCGGGCGGGGTTGAGGATATGCTTGGGGTCGAACCCATCCTTGACCCGTCGTGATAGCGCCGCGAGCGGGCCGGGCTGCGGCTCGAACACAGGCACCGCGGCGCGCAAGCCCGGCGAGCCGCGGATCAGGGTCGCATGGCCGGCGCCGCCAATCGCCCGGCGGATCACCGAGGCGCCGGCATCGCCCGGCTCGATCACCGCGAGCCAGACGAGGCCGCCGCCCCAATCGAGAAACCACACCGCGTCGATCGTGCGAGCAATTGCCTGCGCCACTTCGGCGCCGCGGCTCGGCGCCACCGAGAGGCGCCAGATCGCTCGGTCGGCGAGCCCGGCCAAGGGCACGGCATTGCCGATGTCACGCCACAACGCCTGGGTCTTGGCGTCGCCAAGCTCGGCGGTCTCGTCGGAGTCCGCGAACTGGCGCAACAAGGCGTCGCGCCGGTAAGCGACCGACGGCGCCGGCCCTTCTATCCTAAGTGCCACCATGCCAAAGCCGGAGATTAGCGACGTCAGGCGGGGCGTGCCGGGCGGCAGATAGGCGGCGCCCGAAACCTCGTGTGGCGAGCCGAGCGCCGCCGCCATCGCCTCTACCGCATGCTCGGCGGCCACGCCGAAGACGATGACCGTCGCGGCGGTTTCCGGCCGAGGGAGCACCTTGACCGTCACCTCTTCCAGCGCCGCCAAGGTGCCGTAGGAGCCGGCCATCAATTTCGGCAAATCGTAGCCGGTAACGTTCTTCACCACCTTGCCACCGGCCTTGAACACCTCGGCGCGGCCGCTCACCGCCCGGAAGCCAAGGAAATGATCGCGCGCCGCGCCCGACTTGATCCGCCGCGGCCCGGACAGATTGCAGGCGAGAATACCGCCCAGCGTCTGCGACCCGTGCACTTGCCCAAGGAGTCCGCGCCAATCGGGCGGCTCGAAGGCGAGCATCTGCCCGGCGGCGGCAAGCGCCCGGTCGATCGCCGTGAGCGGGGTCGCCGCGCCCGCGGTTAGCACCAGCTCGCTGGGCGCGTAGTCGCGGATACCGCTGAGCCGGTTCAGGTCGAGCACATGCGGCGTCTGCAGCGGCCGGCCGAGCCCGCGCTTGGTACCACCGCCCACCAGCTCGACTGGCTCCTCGGCGGCGAGCGCCGCCGCAACCGCCTCACGCAACTCGTCGACCGAGGTCGGGACAAACCGGGTCATCGGGTGACGATGTCATTGCGGACGTAGCGAAGCAATCTCCCGCCCTGTGTGTATATCCATCGAGGTTGCAGCGTCGCCTACCGGCGCCTCGCGATGACGCTCTCTTAGAACCTCGGCAGATCGGGGTGCGGCAGTTGCCCGTGGTGGACGTGCAGCCGACCCAGCTCAGCGCAGCGGTGCAGCTCGGGAAAGACCTTGCCCGGATTGAGCAGCCCGTCGGGGTCGAACGCGCATTTGAGGCGCTCCTGATGCGCCAGATCGGTTTCGTCGAACATCGTGCCCATCAGGTCGCGCTTTTCGACCCCGACCCCGTGCTCGCCGGTCAGCACGCCGCCAACCTCGACACAAAGCCTGAGAATGTCGGCACCGAATTCCTCGGCCTTCTCGATCTCGCCAGGCGCGTTGGCGTCGTAGAGAATGAGCGGATGGAGATTGCCGTCACCGGCATGGAACACATTGGCGACCCGCAACCCGTGGCGCTTCGACAGCGCCGCAATCTCTCGCAGCACCTCGGCGAGGCGGCCGCGCGGGATGGTGCCGTCCATGCAGTAGTAGTCGGGCGAGATACGGCCGACTGCCGGGAAGGCGGCCTTACGCCCGGCCCAGAAGCCGAGGCGCTCGGCCTCATCCTGGCTCACCCGCAACGACACCGCGCGGTTCTCGCGGGCGAGGGTCTCAACGATCTCGAGCAGATGTTCGACTTCGGCGGCCGGGCCATCGAGCTCGACGATCAGCAACGCCTCGACATCGAGCGGATAGCCGGCCTTGGCGTAAGCCTCTGCGGCATGGATCGCCGGACGGTCCATCATCTCCATCCCGCCCGGAATGATGCCGGCGCCAATCACCGCGGCGACGCAATTCCCCGCGTCCTCGACGCTGGCAAAACCGACCAGCACCGCCCGCGCGGTCGCCGGCTTCTTGAGGATGCGGACGGTGACCTCGGTCACCACCCCGAGCAGGCCCTCCGACCCGGTCATGATGCCGAGAAGATCATAGCCTTCGGAATCGAGATGCTTGCCGCCGAGACGGATGATCTCGCCGTCGATGGTGACGATCTCAATGCCGAGGAGATTGTTGGTGGTGAGGCCGTATTTGAGGCAATGCACCCCGCCGGAATTCTCGGCGACATTGCCCCCGATCGTGCAGGCGATCTGGCTCGACGGGTCGGGCGCGTAATAGAAGCCGGCCCCTTCGACCGCTTGGCTGATCGCCAGGTTGGTGACCCCCGGCTGCACGACCGCGCAACGGTTCGCGTAATCAATCTCAACAATCTTGTTGAATTTTGCCATGCCAAGCAGCACGCCGTCGGCCAGCGGCAAGGCGCCGCCCGACAGCGAGGTGCCGGCGCCGCGCGGGACCACCTTGATCCCCTGCGCTTTGCAATAGCGCAGGATCGCGGCGACCTCAGCGACGGTCGAGGGCAGCACCGCGCAGAGTGGCGGCTGGCGATAGGCGGTGAGGCCGTCGCTTTCATAGGCGCGCCGCTCGGATTCGGATTCGATGACCGCGTCGGGATGTACGATCGCGCGCAGCGCCGCGGCGATCTCGCGCCGGCGAGCGATCACGCTCGCGTCCGGGGTCGGCATCTGCATGACGAAGGACCCCTTGCCGCGCGGGGCCGCGGCGGGACTAGCCCTGACGCGCCTTGAAGCGCGGGTTGACCTTGTTGATCACGAAAACACGGCCGCGCCGACGCACCACGCGGCAGTTCTTGTCGCGCTTTTTCAACGTCTTCAGCGAATTGACGATCTTCATCTCAAACCTTCCTCGCGCGGGCCGGGAACATAGGCACCGCCCGCGCCGAAGTCAAACCCGTGGAGCCCTTACTTCGCCGCCTGCATTCGCTGGGCGCGGCGCAGGTCGGCGCTGTCGTTGCGGTCGGCGAGAAAGGTCTTGATGTTGCGCGTCGCCTGGCGCAACCGCTGGCGGTTCTCGACGAGGGCGATGCGCACAAACCCCTCGCCGTGCTCGCCAAAGCCGACTCCCGGCGACACTGCGACATTGGCGCGCTCGAGGAGCAGCTTGGAGAAGGCGAGACTGCCGAGGCTCTTGAATTCGTCGGGCACCGGCGCCCAAGCGAACATCGTCGCTTCCGGGGCGGGGATGTCCCAGCCGGCCTGTCTCAGACCATCGACCAGCACGTCGCGGCGCGCCTTGTAGCGTTCGCGGATCTCGGCGATGCATTCCTGCGGGCCGTTGAGCGCCGCGGTCGCCGCCACCTGGATCGGGGTGAAGGCGCCGTAATCGAGATACGACTTCACCCGGGTCAGCGCAGAGATCAGCCGCTGGTTGCCGACCGCGAAACCGATGCGCCAGCCGGCCATCGAATAGGTCTTGCTCAATGAGGTGAACTCGACCGCGATGTCCTTGGCGCCCGGCACCTCGAAGATCGAGGGTGGCGGCTTGTCGTCGAAATAGATCTCGGCATAAGCAAGGTCGGAGAGGATGAAGATGCCGTGATGGCGGCAGAAATCGACGATTTCGCCGTAGAAATCGAGGTCGACCGTCATCGCCGTCGGGTTGGCCGGGAAATTGAGCACGATCGCCAACGGCGCCGGGATCGAGTGCTTCACCGCCTTTTTCAGCTCGTCGAGGAAATCGATCCCTGGCCCGATCGGCACATGGCGCACCGCGGCGCCGGCCATGATGAAGCCGAAGGAATGGATGGGATAGCTCGGGTTTGGCACGATCACCGTGTCGCCCGGCGCGGTGATCGCCTGGGCGAGGTTGGCGAACCCCTCCTTCGATCCCAAGGTGACGACGATCTCGGTCTCGGGATCGAGCTCGACATTGAAGCGGCGCGCGTAATAGGCGGCATAGGCGCGGCGCAGGCCGGGAATGCCTTTCGAGGTCGAATAGCCGTGCGCCTTCGGGTTCTGCACCGCCTCGATCAGCTTGGCGACGATATGCGGCGGGGTCGCCCCGTCGGGATTGCCCATGCCGAGATCGATGACGTCATGCCCGGCGGCTCGCCCCTTGGCCTTCAGCGCGTTGACTTCCGCGAAGACGTAAGGGGGCAGGCGCCTGATGCGATAGAATTCTTCGGGCATGGCGAGGTGTCGGTTATTCCTGGTGGAACGGACACTTAGTTTAAGGCTAACGCCGTTGATTTGCGAGAGGTCATGCCGAAATAAAGCCAAGACATCAGGGTTGTCGCCATGTTGCATTGGGATGAGCTGAAACGGTTGCACGTCCCGCCGCGCGTGGCCGCCGGCTATGCCGCCGGGCTGGCCACCGCGTCGCTAGCGTTTTGGCTGGTGCCCGCCATTTGGCTCACCGTCGTCAATTCCATGGCCCACTCTGTTGCACCGGACAACTCGGCGGCGTCTCCCGTGATTTACTTGTTAATCGCCGTTTTGTTGGTGTTTTCATCCATCATCGTCTGTGCTTTCGCTGTATTTTTCACGTTCCTGCCGTTTTGCCTTTTTTATGCGGTTTCGGTGCTGCTTGGCATTCGCCATGTTCTCTATTTCGTCTTGAGCGGCGCCCTCACCGGGTATCTGATAGCGACGCTGTTTCACGCCGCGGCGCCGCCCTTTCGGGACTTCTGGGCCATCGCACAATGGCCGGCAATGTCGGTCTGCGGTGCGATCGGCGGTCTGGTTTATTGGTGGATCGCCGTTCACCACGAGACGCCGGCAACGGCGCTCAAACACGCGCCGGAAGCCTGCTGAGCTTTACAGCGCATTGGCCGCATCCGATGCTGCGGCGAAATTTCCCGAAGGAGCCTCCGATGAGCGAGATCAAGGCCCTGGTCCACGACGTGTTCGGCACCGTCGTCGATTGGCGGTCGGCGGTGACCGCCGATGGCGAGGCGCTGGCTCGGCGCAAAGGGATCACCGGCGTCGATTGGCAGCAATTCGCCGACGAATGGCGCGGCGCGTATGCGCCGTCGATGAACCGGGTGCGCACCGGCGAACTCCCGTGGACCAATCTCGACGCGCTGCATCGCATGGGACTTGATGTGCTGCTTGAGAAATTTGGCGTCAAGGGTCTGACAGAAAAGGATAAAGTCTGGCTCACCTGACCTGGCACCGGCTCAAGCCGTGGCCCGATTCGGTGCCGGGCCTGACGCGGATCAAGACCAAATACATCATCGCCACGCTGTCGAACGGCACGGTGCGGCTCCTCACCGACATGGCGAAGCATTGCGGGCTGGCGTGGGACACGGTGCTCGGCTCCGATTTGGTGCGGCACTACAAGCCCGACGCCGAAATGTACCAATCGGCGATCGAGTTCCTCGGCTCGGGCGATGCGGGATCGGTGATGATGGTGGCGGCGCATAACGGCGACCTAGTGCGCGCCGCCGAGCATGGGATGGAGACCGCCTACATCGCGCGCCCTTACGAACACGGCGCGAAGCAGAGCCGCGACTTCAAGGCGGAGCACGATTTCACCTACGTCGCCGAGGGGTTTGAGGATCTGGCGACACAATTGGGGTGCTGATCGGTCAGCCGCTACCAGGTTGCGTGCCGCAGAGCGATCAGCATCTGAGTCAGAGCGGCGCTTTGCGAGGAGGTGAGGGCGCCGGAAGCAGCGGCGTCGGCGATCGCCGTCAGCGCGACGAGGAGATCGGCACGGCTCTTGATCGTCGGCAAAGCGAGATCGATCGGCGGTTCGCGCCGCGCCGGCGCGATGCGATCGAGACAGAGCCGCAATGCCGTACGGTCTCCGGCGAGCGCGAGCTCGATCGTCTTGTTGGTGAGCGGCACCGTCTTGCGGGCGATTAGCGCCTCGGCAACGTGCGCGGCTTGCCGCGCCCGGCTCGGCCGGCCGGCGGGATTTCCCGACTGACCCTTGACCCAGGGCCGTCCGCGCGGCCTCACCGGCTCGACTGCGCCACTCTGCGCATCGGCAAGCGGCCACTGTTCCACACTCTGCGATAATTCCATCGGACCCTCATTAACTATTTGATTCATCGATATCTTTTGTGTCCGGCTTGCCCTTGAAAACAGCGACAGAACAGCGGGGAAACAGCGGCCAAAACAGCGCGATATCAGCGGCGGAACAGCCGGTTTCAGCTCGTTCGGCACGATCGCGACAGCACGCATCAAAACCTTCCATAAGCACCCGTTTCATGCCGTTACGACATAACAGTCAATTATGATTTTGTCAAGAACAAAATAAGAACATACGAACACAACGATCTCGCTGCGGCTGCCCCCTCTCGAGATTGCCGCGTCGCCCACGCGGGTCAAGCCCGCGGGCTTCGGCTCAACCGCGCCCCGTCGTAATGACGTGCTGTGCTTACGTCGG
>DATNJF010000169.1:0-19189 GCA_035604035.1 Allostellaceae bacterium
AACGCCATCACCACCGAAACGATGACCGCGCCGGAGATCACCTGTGGCAACAGCGAGCCGATATCGCTGATGAACGGGTTAAGCGCCATGCGCAGCGGGTATTTGAACAGCACCTTCAAGGGCCGCAGGCCTTTAGCACGCGCCGTGACCACGTATTGCTTCTGCAACTCATCCAAGAGGTTGGCGCGCAGGCGGCGGATCATCGCCGCGGTGCCGGCGGTGCCGATGACGACAACCGGAATCCAGATATGGGCGGCGACCGACGCCGCCTTGGCCAGCGACCAGGGCTTGTCGAGATATTGCGGGTCCATCAGCCCGCCGACCGAGATGCCGAACCAGACATGGGCGAAATAGACGAGCACCAGCGCCAACAGGAAACTCGGCGTCGCGAGGCCGAGAAAGCCGAGGAAGGTCAGCGTGTAGTCGGCGAGGCTGTACTGATGCGTCGCCGAATAAACCCCGATCGGGAAGGCGACGATATAGGTGAAAATGATCGTCGCCAGCGAGACGATGAAGGTCAGCATCAGTCGGTCGCCGACCACCTTATTGACCGGCATGTCGTAGAGGAACGAATAGCCCATGTCGCCGCGCAACAACCCGCCGACCCAATAGAGGTATTGCTGCCACAGCGGCAGATCGAAGCCGTACTGGGTTTTGAGGAAGGCGATTTTCGCGAGGTTGGCCTTCTCACCGGAGCTTTGCAGCTCGGCGATATAGGTCGAAAAATAGTCGCCTGGCGGCAGATGGATGATCGTGAAGATGGCGATGCTGATGGCGATCAGCGTCGGCACCATGATCAGGATGCGGTGGACGATGTACCCCAGCATCAGCCAAGCATCCTGGACCGCTTCGCGCCTGTTCAGTCTACTGATGTTCGTTTAGCACAGCGGCGGCGATCGGGGAACGGAGGCCAGTGCTATTTCTCCGGCGCCAGCTCGGCCGAGGCGCCGGGGGTTTTCGGCTTGTTGAACCAGAACCCGTCCGGCTTGTAGATGCCGAAATGGGCGCCGGGGTCCCAGTTGTAGATACCGTCGTCATAGGGCACGTTTCGGAGCCGGTCGTTGATCACCACCGGTTGCAGCACCCCGGCGATGAGGCCGATCGAAAACACCTGGTCCGACCAGATGTCGAGCATCTCATGCCAGATCCTGGCTTGATCCAGCTCCTGCGTCGCGGCCAGCCACTCATCGTTCAGCTGCTTCAATTTGATCGCCGCCGGCAAGTCGGGCGGCTCGCCCGATTTGCCCTTTGTCTCGGCGTATTCGCCCCATTTCGGCCATTCGAGTTGTTCCTGGCCAGTCGGGGCAAATTCGGCCGGCGACATCGACGCGGTCGCGAGGCCGTTCTCGATCCCCTTGTCGAGCGACATCAGCGCGTCGCCGGAGAAGACGCGGCGGCGGAATAGGGTGAGCTGGGCCGGCTTCGAATAAAGCTGGATGCCGACCCGGCGCCAAGAATCGCGGATTAGCTCGAGCACATCGGATTTCTCGGTCGACTCGCCCGAATCCTCGACGATGACCGCCGCCAGACGGCCGTCCGGCAAGAGGCGCATGCCCTCGGCGTCGCGCTTAGTCAGGCCGACTTCGTCGAGCAGTTTATTGGCCTGATCGAGATCGTAGTTGGAATAGGCGCGGTATTCGGAGCGGAAGAGCGGGCTTTGCGGCAGCACCGTGTTCTGGCCCTCGATCGCGAGGCCGAAATAGAGCGCCTGGTTGATCTCGTGGCGATCGATCGCCAGCGACAGCGCGCGGCGGAAGCGGACGTCGCGGATCAGCCCTCGCCACACCGGATCGGCAGCGTTGAGGTTGGGGTAGAGCGCCAATTGGCTGCCGGGACCGGTGCGCCAGAGCTTGACCTTGTAGCTGCCGCTCTGCTCGCCGGCCTTCAAGAAGGTATAATCGTCAAAGCGCAGATAGCGCGCCTGGAGGTCGCTTTCGCCGGCGCCGGTCTTGGCCGCGATGATCTTGCTGTCGGCGACCGAGACGAGGATGCGGTCGATATAGGGAAGCTGATGCCCGGCGCCGTCGACCCGGTAGTAGTAGGGGTTGCGCTCGAAGACGAGCCGGTCGGCGGGCGGCTTGGTTTTCAACACCCAAGGCTCGAGCGTCGGCAGGTCGGGGTTGTCGTTCTTGTACATACTGTCCACTTTGGTGTGCAGCGCCGCCCAGTTGCGCACTCCGGCCGCCTTGACCAGATCGGCGAGCTTGTCCTTAGCCGTGTATTTGACGTGGAACTGCTTCAGGTAATGCGCCGGGCGGTAGATGAACATCGGGTCGGGCCCGGCCAGCGCCGGTAGGAAGAGCGGGTTCGGCTTCGCCCAGGTGTAGCGCAACGTGGTTTCGTCGATGACCTCGAACTTGGGCGGCTCGCCGCCGGCCAGCATCTGCGGCGGCAGCCCGGCCGACGATAGGTCGGCATTGTTGGCGACATCCTCGAACCAGTAGCGGAAATCCTCCGAGGTAAACGGCTGACCGTCCGACCATTTATGGCCGGGCCGCAGACGCAGGGTGAAGACGCGACCCTCCTGGACATCGACCGAGAGCAGCATGTCGGGGACGATCGCTAGGCCCGGGGTATAGGCGACGAGGCGGGCGTAGCCATAGACGACCATCATCCGCGAATCCTTAGCGCTCGACATCAGCATGCGCAGATCGCCACCCGGGCGGCCGAGGCGCTCCAATTCGGCAAGCGCCGGCTCGGCGGGGAGGCGCTGATTGACAGGTGGCAACTTGCCGCTTGTCACCGCATCGACGAAATACGGCGTCTCCTGCAGCGCGGCCCATGCGCTCGGCGCCGCTGCAAGGAGGAGCAGGCCGAGAAAGCCAGCGAGAACTCGCCTCATTTCGCCGCCGCGACCGGCTCGCGCCGGCTCTCGACCGGCATCGCGGTCGCCTCGACGTAATGGTTCGGCCCCACTTCGATGAGGCGCGGCGGGTTGTCAGGATGGCGGCGGAATGGCTCGGGCCACGCCGCCGGGTCGGAGGCCTTGTCTTCCATCAACTGATGAAAATCGAGCCGGTGCGCGAGATCCGGAGCCGGCACCGCGGCGAGCAGCGCCTGGGTGTAGGGGTGCACCGGATCCTGGAAGAGGACGCCGCGCCCAGCGACCTCGACGATGCGGCCGGCGCACATCACCGCGACGCGGTCGGCTATGTAATCGACCACGGCGAGGTTGTGCGAGATGAACAGATAGGTGAGGCCGAGCTTTTCCTTGAGGTCGATGAGCAGGTTCAACACCTGCGCCTGGATCGAGACATCGAGCGCGGAGACCGGCTCGTCGCAAATCACCAGGTCGGGGCGGAGCGCGAGCGCGCGGGCGATGCCGATGCGCTGACGCTGGCCACCCGAGAAGCTGTGCGGGTAGCGCCTAATGTGGCGCACGTCGAGCCCAACGAGATTGGCCAGTTCGGCGACGATCTCGCGCCGCTCCGCGGCGTTGCCGATGCCATGGATGATAAGCGGCTCACCGATGATCTCGGCGACGGTCATGCGCGGGTTCAACGAACCGAACGGGTCCTGGAAGATGAACTGAACCTTGCGGCGGAACTGCTTCAACCCATCGCCCTCGAGCGCCAGCACGTCGCTCGACGTGCCGTGGTCGCAGAAGGTGACACTGCCGGAATCCGGCGTCACCGCGCGCAGCAGCATCTTCGACAGGGTAGTCTTGCCGCAGCCGCTCTCGCCGACCAGGCCGAGACATTCGCCGCGGGCGATGGCGAGGCTGACCCCATCGACCGCGACCACCTTGCCGACCGGCGAGCTGCCGAAAATGCCGGAGCGACGCAGCCCGAAGCTCTTTTTGAGATCGATACATTCGAGCAGCGGCACCTTTGTGTCCGGCGTACCCTCCTTGGCGGCCATCAAATAGGGTGCGTCGCCGGGTGGGATCTCTCGGATCGGCACGAGACGCTCGCCCGGCTTCATGTCGAAGCGCGGCACCGCGCGCAGCAACGCCTGAAGATAAGGGTGAGTGGCGCGGCGGAAGATGTCGTCAAGCGTGCCGCTCTCCATCACCTCGCCGTGGTACATCACGACGACCTCTTCGGCGATGTTGGCGACGACGCCGAGATCGTGGGTGATCAGCAGCACCGCCATGTCGAGCTCTTCCTGCAGCTCGACGATCAGCTTCAATATCTGCGCCTGGATGGTGACATCGAGCGCTGTGGTCGGCTCGTCGAGGATGACGAGCGACGGCCGGCAGACCAGCGCCATCGCGATCATCCCGCGCTGGCGCAGGCCGCCGGAGAGTTCGAACGGGTAGCTGCGCCAGGCGCGCGCCGGGTCGGGGAAGCCGACATGGCGCAGCATCTCGACGGTCAGCTCCTTGACTTCCGCCGCGCTGCAGTCGCGATGCAACCTCAACGCCTCGCTGACCTGATCGCCCAAGGTGTGTAGCGGCGACAGCGAGCTCATCGGCTCCTGAAAGACGATCGAAATGCTGCCGCCGCGCAGCGAGCGCATCTGCGACCCATCGGCGGCGAGCTTGGCGAGGTCGATCGGCCCGGCATCGCTACGCGGATCGTCGAACAGGATCTCGCCGCTAGGGATCGAGCCGTTGCGCGGCAGGATGCGCAGGAGCGCCTGGCTGACCGCCGACTTGCCCGAACCCGACTCGCCGACCAGCGCCACAGTCGAAGCCTGGCGCAGCCGGAACGAGACGTTCTTGACCGCATCGATATACCCGCCCGGCGTCGCGAACCGGATCGAAAGGTCCTTGACCTGCAGTAGATCGCTCATTGGAGGGAGGCTCGGCTTTCGGGAACGCGAATACCGAGCGCGCTCAGATTGGCAGCGGTCGCCTCGCTCAATTCGAGCTCGCGCTCAGCGGCGGCAGCGGTCGCGAAGCGCACCAACCGGTCGAACCCGTCAAGCCGGCTGTCGAGGCTGAGCCGCGCGCGCCCGGCGCCGAGATGCAGCTGCATCCAACCGCTCTTGCGGTCACGCCGGGTCGAGTAATAGCCGAGCTTCATGCGGTCGAGCGCGGCCCAATCGATCTCCGTGTGCCTGAGGCCGAGGGTGCGTATACCGGTCTCGGTGACCTCGATCCTGGTGCCGTGGCGCAGCGCGGTGCGGATCGCAAAGGCGCCGAAGATCGCGGCGAACCCGCCGATCACCACCGCGGCGACGCTGTCGACCGAGACGGTGGCGAGGATCGCCGCGCTCGGCACCAGCCCCGCGCCGGCACGCAGATAATCGCCGAGCATTGCCGAAGATGGATAGGCGAAATAAGCGGTGTCGGTGTTATCGGGCGGAGCGCCGCCCATCGTGTCGAGCTGCGTCATCGCGCGGCCAGGAGGTCGCCGGCGCCGAGCCAGCGCGCGCTAGGGAGGCCCCCGGTCCACAGGAGGAGCTCGGCGACGAAATCCTCGGTCGCGTGGTCCATGACCAGATGATGCGTCAGAATGCCGATCGCGCTGTCATCGCCACTCTCCCGCCGTTGGCGCAGCTCGGCGATGAGCCGGCCGAGCGCGGGGCCGGTGCCGATAAAGCCGCGGTCGCCGTGCCAGGCGGTGACGTCGAGATGGACGTCGATCGCGGCAATGTCCTCCGGCAGCGCGGTCTGGCGCGGAGCCTGCTGCGACAGCGCGGTCAGCCCCGCCTCCGCCAGCAGCGGCAGAAAGCGTTCGGCCAAGCGGTTCCACGGCGGGACGAACACCGGCAGCGCACGCGGGCCGAATAGCGAACGGAGCCGCTGGCGCCCCTCGTCGAGCTCGTCGGCGACCTCGACCGGGTGGCGCTCGGCCGGGTATTCGCTCTTCTTGCCAGCGCCAGGATAATTGGCCGCATGGTTGGCGTGGCACCAGCCGTGATGCAGCACCGTCACCTGCGGAAACGGCTCAAGCGCGTGAGCTAAACCGGGCTGCGCATCGGCGGGAATCACCGCGAGCGCCAACGGCACATCATCAACGAGGCTCAGCAGACGGTCGAGTTGCGGAGTCGGCGCCACGGCATCGTCGTCGCGCCACCACAAACGCGCGGTGCGTCCGGCTTCCTCCCAGCGATCCAGCTCAACGGCCAGATCCGGCCATTCGGCTTTTGTCGCCGCTGCGACCCGCGGCAGATATGTCATCGCCCCATCATATCGCCGACCGGGCGGGCAACAAAGCCTCGGAACCGGGTCATTTGCCGATGAGCCGCGCGATTTCCGCCGCCGAGCGGACGGCCCCGCCCATATCGATCGCGAGCGGAACGGGATCGCGGACCGCGGCGCGCTCGATCGCGGCGGCGAGACGAGCCGGCGTCAGCTCGCTTTCGCGCACCAGCTCGGCAGCACCGAGGCGCGCCAAATGCTCGGCGCGAATCAGCTGTTCGGTCTCACGTTCGGCGCTAAACGGCACCAGCACTGCCCGGGCTCTCGCGGCGATAATGTCGAGGACCGTGTTGTAGCCGGCCTGGCTGACCGAAACGTGACAGCGCCGCACGAGAGCCGGGAAATCGCCGCGGAAGCGCTCGAGGGTAACGCCGGGAGGCGCGTTAGTTTGGAGCGCCGCGAAGGCATCGTCGGTCAACGTGGCGCCGGCAAGAACGTGCCATGGGCGATCGGCGAGGCAGCCCTGCCGCCGCGCCTCCAGCGCCGCGGTTAGCAGCGCCTGCCCGGCCGCACCGCCACCGACCGAAACGAGCACCTCGCCTGACGGTGTAGCAGCGGCGGCCGGCTGGGCCGGGTTTGCGACGTACCCGGTATAGATAAGCCGATCGGCGATCTGAGCCGCCGGCGGAAACGGCACATCGAACGGGATGAAGCTGCGGTCGCCATGCACCAGCACGGCGTCGAAGTCGTTGCGCAACCGGTCAACGATGTCGCGGTGGCGCGCGGGATCGTCGCGCACGGTGGGTAGGTCGCGCACCGAGCAGACGATGCGCACCCCGGCCGCACGTGCCGCGGCAATCAGTGGGTCGAGCTCAAAGCGGAAGGCGCGGCGGGCAAACGGGTAGCCCTCAATGAGGACGGCGTCGGGGTGCGTTTCAGCAACGGTTGCGAGCAGCTTATCGCGGCGCGTGGCGCGCAGGTCATCGCCAACCGGGTTTCCGGCCATATCGACAAGGGCGAAAGTGGCGTCGCGGGCGCGGATTGGTGGCAGCTGAACCACATCGATGCCCTGGGGCCGACCCACCTCCGGCATCGGCGGGCCGCCCTGCACCAGGGTCACCGCGATGCCGCGCGCAACCAGCGCCTCGGCGATGCGCAGCGAACGCTGGAGATGACCAATGCCAAGCAGGTGCTGGACGTGGAACAGAACCCGCCCGGTCACTGCCGCTCGCGCTCCAACGATATGTTGAGCCGCTCGACCGAGGGATGCCCGCTTGGGTCGAGGCTGAACAGATGCGCCGCCGACCACGACAGGAGATGTGGCGGCTTGCCGAGCATGTTCCAGCCGGCGGCGAGCGCGAGCGCGGCGCGGATGACGCCCTTATGGGTGATGGCGGCGGTGTCTCGGTGGGACGCAGCGATTTCGGCCAAGAGCGGTTTGACGCGGGCCTGGACGCCGCGCGGGCTCTCGCCGCCGGGGGGGCGGAAATCGAGGCCCTTCGCCTCTTCCGCCGCCATCGCATCGCCAAGGCAGGCGCGCAGATCGGCGAGCATGTGGCCCTCCCACTCGCCCCAATCCATCTCGATGAGGCGCGGCTCGATCGCCGCGTCCATGCCAAGCCGCCGCGCGGTCGCCTTGCACCGCGCCAGCGGGCTCGTCAGCCAGCGATAATAGAGAAACTCGGACGGCACCCCCCATGACGGCACTTGCTCGTAGCCAAGCGGCGGTATGTCGGCGCGGCCCTGCAACAACCCCGAGTGGTTCCAAGCGGTCGGCAGGTGGCGAATCAGGGCAAGAAGGGTCACGAGGCGCGGCGCAGCCGGGTCGGCTCGATCAGACCGCCAAGCCGGCGGCTGGCGGCCGCGAGGTCGTGCTCGCGCGCCACCTTGCGCCGCGCCGCTTCCCCGAGAGCGGTGCAGCGGGCCGGGTCCTCGATGAGCTGGCGCACCGCGGCGGCGAAGATGGCGGCATCGCCCGGCGGGACAAGCAGCCCGGTCTGGCCGCCGGCGACGATCGTCCCGACCCCGCCGCTATTCCCGGCGACCACTGCAAGGGCGCTCGCCTGGGCTTCGAGCATCGCCATGCCGAAAGCCTCGTTGATCGCTGGCCAGACGAAGAGGTCGGCGACGGCTAATCTCGCCGCCACTTCGGTCTCACCAGCCTCGCCGACGAAGCTTACGCGAGGCCCAAGCAGTGCCAGCGTGGCTTCGACATCGCAGCGGGCCGGGCCGTCACCGATGATTTCGAGCGTCCATTCCAGGTCGAGCAGTTGCGCCAATGCAGCGCCGAGCAAGCGATAGGAGGCGAGCTTGTCACCCGGCCGCATCATCGCAACGGTGACGAGGCGCGCCGGGCCATCGGGAACGCGCGGCGCCTCCCGATACAAGCGCGTGTCGAGAAAGGGCGGGAGCGCGGCCCAGGCACCGGGCGCGATGAAGGGTTGCACCCCCTCGCGGTCGACCGGGTTGAGGCCGATGACCAGATCGGCGCGGTGGAGCGCGTCGACGACGGCGCGGTGACCGGTCGCCCACGGGCCAACGGCTCGCTTCATCGCCACCGACGCCTC
Organism: Allostellaceae bacterium; assembly: GCA_035604035.1. GTDB lineage: Bacteria > Pseudomonadota > Alphaproteobacteria > ATCC43930 > CGMCC-115725 > DATARH01. The sequence continues at coordinate 8,599 of DATNJF010000169.1, forward strand.
GGCGACGACATACGACATGCCCAGTGCAGAGCAGACCTTGGAGCCAATCCAGTCCGGCGCCTTATAATAGAGGTGGTAGGTGAACCAGAGGTCGGGCGCGGTTTGCGGCTGGCGGCGCCAGCGATCGATCAGGCGATTGGCGATCTTGTTGGCGCGCGCGGCGATAATGGCCTGACGCCCAGGATCGCCGGCGCCGTCGAAACTGCGCAGGCGCGACGCCACGAATACATCATTGCCTGCTTGACGCAGAGCCTCGACAAATAGCCGGGCGACACGCCGATCACCCGAGGGAACCTTATGATCGGGCGGCTTTAAGGGCGCGTAGAACGCGATGCGAGCCATTCACGAGGCGTCGACCAGTTCGCGCACCGGCACCGTCGGCTGGACCGGCTCCAACCCGAACCGCGCCGCCAGCAAGCCGATCGTGCAGCTGGCGTCGAACTCTCGGCGGACCCGCCGCTCGCCGGCGGCGCCGAGCCGTTCCCGCAGCGCCGGATCGCCGATCAGTCGAATGAGAGCGGCAGCGAGGGCCGGCCGATCGCTGGGCGGGACCAGGAGGCCGGTCACCTCATCCTCGATCAGCTCAGGGATACCGGCGAGATCGGTCGCAACGCAGGCAACGCGCTGGCTCTGCGCCTCCATCAGCACATTGGGCAGCCCGTCGCGGTCGCCGTCGGGCGCGATCTTCGAGGCCAGCACAAAGATGTCGGCGGCGCGGTAGGCGGCGAGCACATCGGGCTGGGGACGTCCGCCGCGCCACTCGAAGCGGCCGGCGAGGCCGAGCCGCGCGGCCTCGGCCTTCAGCTCGGGCGCGAGCGCGCCGCCACCGACATGAACAAAGCGCCAGTTGAGCGATCGCGGCAGCAGCGCCAACGCGGCGAGCAGATCGTCGTAGCCCTTTTTCGCGACGGCGCGGCCGACCGACAGGATCGTGACAGGATCATCCGCATTGTGACCTCGGGACGCAGGCGCCGGGAAATTGTTGAGGTTAAGGCCGTGATAGCAGAGTGCGACGCGGCACGGGTCAGGCGCCAATTCGGCAAGGTGCCGGTGACCGATCTCGGTGCAAGTCACGGCCCAGGCGGCATCGCCAAGTTTCTCGCGCTTCTCCCAGTCGGGGGTCGTCCAGATATCCTTGGCGTGCGCCGAGACGCTCCATTCGAGGCCGCACGTCATCGCCGCGTAGCGCGTCACCGAAGCCGGGGTGTGGATGAAATGCGCGTGCAGGCGGCCGATATCGGCGGGCAGCTCGGCCGCCAGCACCAGCGCCTGGCCAAAGCGGCGAATGCGGTTCGGCGTCTTGTCGCGGACGAGATCGGCGAGCCAGGCGCGGCGCGCGGCTTTGTAGCCCGGCAGACGCCGCGCTTTGCGCCAACCGCGCCAAACGCGCAGCGGCTCCTGATAGAGGTATTCAGGCAGGTACACGCACTCGGCCGCGATCTGGCGGTGCACCGGGTGGATCGCCGTGTCGGTCGGATGGCGCAATGAGACGATCAGGATGTCGAGGCCGCGCCGTTCCAGCGCCAGGATTTCCTGGGCGATGAAAGTTTCCGACAGCCGCGGATATCCCTTCAGGACGAAGGCGACTCGGCCTACGCTCCCGGTCATGCGTTGCGCCGCAGGCGGTGGTCGAAGCGAGCGTGGCGGCCGCGCTCGAGCCATTTGCGCGCCAGCTTGTTGACGTTGGACATGCCGTCAAGGAGGCCCGGTACCACCACCGCGGAAGGCGGCGCCTGCTGGGTCAAGTGCAGCAACGCCGCCGCCATCCGCACCGGATCGTGCGCGTTCTCGTCGGACAGCATGGCGACCAGCCCCAATTCGGAGGCGCGCTGGGCGCGGATATATTGTTCGAGTCGCGGCACGGTGCGCGGCAGGATCAGGGCCGGCTTGTCGAACGACAGTATCTCGCAGAACGTGTTGTAGCCGCCCATCGCGACCACTCCTTTGGCGCGCGCCATCAAGGCTTCCAGGCGAGCGTCAAAGGTGATCGCGCGCAGCTTGCCCAGGCGAGCGGCGCGGGCGTCGAAGGCGGCCTGGCGCTCCGGCAGCATGAACGGGCCATAGACGATGAGCGCGGGCGGCAAAGGCCCGGGATCGTGCTCGTAGGCCGACAACACCCAGTCGACCATATCGTCGCCGTCGCCGCCGCCACCTGCCGTCACCAAAAGAAAATCGCCGTCGGTGAGGCCGCGCGTGTCGACGTTCGCCGCTGCCGCCTCACCGACTTGGCGGCGCAGATAGCCGGTATAGACGATGCGCCGGCGCACGCTCCACGGCAGCTCGATCCCTTCGAGCGGATTGCATATCTGCGGCAAACCGTAGACCCACAGCTCGTCGTAATAGTCGCGCAGCGCCGGGACCGCGTTCTTGCGCTCCCACTCGGTTTCGAGCGCGCTGGGGTCGTCCATCACGTCGCGCAAGCCGAGGACCATTGGCGTGCCGCGCTCGCGCAGCAGGTCGAGGGTTGGGCGCACCTCGCCGCGCAAGCCCAGTGGCTCCTTGTCGACGATCAACAGGTCGGGGTCGAAGATATCGGCGGTGTGATGGATGATCGAGGAGCGCATCGCCAGCGTTTCCTCGATGTCGATATGCAGGGATAGCGAAACATATTCCCCGTTGCGCAGCTTGATCACGCCGGGGATGCGCACAAAATCAACGCGCGAGCGAAAATCGAAGCTGCCGATAATGGGCGATCCCGATAGGATCAAGACCGAAACGGACGAGTCCGCCTCGACTAGCGAGTGGGCAATCGCACGGCAGCGGCGCAGATGACCGAGACCAAAACTGTCGTGACTGTAGATCAGTACACGCTTGTGGTCGCGCCGTTGGGGCATGCGGCGCCTCCTTTGCTGTCGACCGAGCGCACTATTACACTGGCGCATATACACTGGCGCATAGGTTGTGCGAAATGGCGTTTTTGAAAAGGGGTTGGCGATGAATGATGTGGCCGCGGTGGCCGCTTCGGCCGCCAACGCGGGTAATCCCCCATCGGTTCCAGACGCCGCGGCGGTGCATCCGGCCGCGCCGGAGCCGCCGCTGAAGCCGGTGCCGGCGATCGAGGAGCATCTCGAGCCGACGGTCTACCGCTTCATCCTGCGCCACAGCTTCAAGCAGCAGATCATGCTGCTGGCGCTTACCTTGGTCTCGTTTCCGTTTCTTTACTACTCGCTCGACCTGCCCAAGACGATCGTCAACCAGGCGATCGGCGGCAAGCATTTCCCAGCGACATTCCTCGGGGTCGAATTCGAGCAGATTCCGTATTTGATGACCCTGTGCGGCGTCTTCCTCGTGCTCGTGTTCGTCAACGGCGCGTTCAAATACTACATCAACACACTGAAGGGGCAGCTCGGCGAGCGCATGCTGCGGCGCTTCCGCTATTCGCTCTATCTGCGGCTGTTGCGCTTCCCGGCGAGCTATTTCCACAAGACGTCGTCGGCGCAGATCATCCCGATGATCACCACCGAATGCGATCAGCTCGGCGGCTTTATCGGCGACGCGTTCGTACTGCCGGCGTTCCAGGGCGGGACGCTCCTAACGCTGATCGTTTTCATGTTCATCCAGAACTGGCAGCTCGGGCTCGCGGCGGTCGCGCTCTACCCCATCCAAGGTTGGATCATCCCCAAGCTGCAGCGCATCGTGAACCAGCTCCAAAGACGTCGCATCCGCACGGTGCGCGTCGTCGCCGACAAGGTACAGGAATCCGCAGCCGGGCTCGCCGAGATCCAGGCCAACGACACGGTCAAGCTGCAGCTGACCGGCTTCGCCCACATCCTCGGCATCATCTACGACATCCGCTTCGAGATCTATCAGCGCAAGTTTTTCGTCAAATTCCTCAACAACTTCATCGGCCAGCTGACGCCGTTCTTTTTCTACTCGATCGGCGGCTATCTGGTGATCGTGGGCCACGGCGAGCCCGGCGGGCTGACCTTCGGCGCCCTCGTGGCGGTGCTGGCAGCGTACAAGGACCTGGCCTCGCCGTGGAAGGAGCTGCTCGACTTCTACCAGAACAACCAGACCTCTCGGCTGACCTACGACCAGATCGTCGAGCAGTTCGAGCCGGCGAATATGATTGACAATGAGCTCCTGCTCGCCGAGCCGGCGACAATCCCGCACCTGACGGGCGAGCTGGCTGTCGCCAATCTGTCGCTCACCGGCGACGACAACAGCCGCGTCGTCGACGCGGTCAGCTTCACGCTTGGGCTCGATGAGCATGTCGCAGTCATCGGCCAGGCCGGCAGCGGCAAGGACGGGCTGGCAATGCTGCTCGCCCGGCTAGTGACGCCGTCGAACGGCCGCATCACCATCGGCGGGACCGACCTCGCCACCGCGCCGCTCGCCGTCATCGGCCGCCGCATCGGCTATGTCAACGCGACCCCGTACATGTTCACCGGGACATTGCGCGACAACCTGCTCCTCGGCCTGCGCCATCATCCAGTGGTTAAGGCGACCTACAGCGAGGAGACCGCGAAGAAGCGCGCCAAAGAGCTCGCCGAGGCGCGCCGCGCCGGCAATATCGATTTCGACATCGACGCCGACTGGATCGACTACGAAAGCGCCGGGGTGACGAATGTCGAGGAGTTGACGCTGCGCATCGCCGAGGTGCTGGCCGAACTCGGCTTCGAGGAGGATGTCTACACTTTCGGGCTGCGCGGCCGCGTCGAGCCGGAGGCGAGCCCCGAGACGGCAGCGCGGTTGCTCGAGGCGCGCAAGGCGCTGTCGCGACGCCTGATCCGCGACGGCATCACCCAGCTGGTCGAGACCTACGATCCCGAACGCTACAACACCAACGCGACGGTCGCCGAAAACCTGCTGTTCGGCACGCCGATCGGCCCGGTGTTCGAGTTCGATGCGCTGGCCGAGAACCATTACGTGCTGCAGGTGCTCGACAAGGTCGGGCTGACCGAGGATCTGATCGAGGCCGGACGCGAGGTCGCGGCGACGATGACGGAGATTTTCGCCGACCTGCCGCCCGGCCACGAATTCTTCGAGCAATTCAGCTTCATCAATGCCGACGATTTGCCCGAGTTCACCGCTATCCTCAGCGCTATCGACGGCAGCGGCATCGCTTCGCTCAGCGAGGAACACCGCCACAAGCTGCTGTCGCTGCCGTTCAAGCTGATCGCCGCGCGCCACCGCCTCGACGTGCTAGACGAGCGAATGCAGGAGCGCTTGCTGGAGGCGCGCCGCGTGTTCCGTGCCGATCTGCCGGCCGAGGCGAGCCACCAGGTCGCGTTCTTCGACCCGGCCGAATACAACGCCGCCGCCTCGCTGCAGGACAACATCCTCTTCGGCAAGATCGCCTACGGCGAGTCGGACGCGATGGAGCGCGTCCCGGCGGTGCTGGGCGAGGTGCTCGACGAGCTGAAGCTGCGCCCGGCGGTGATCAATGTCGGGCTCGACTACCACGTCGGCACCGCGGGCTCGCGGCTGTCGCTGGCCCAGCGCCAACGGGCAGCGATCGCGCGGGTGGTGCTGAAGCGGCCCGATCTCTTGATCCTCAGCGAGGCGACCTCGGCACTGGACGGTCAGGCGCAGCTCAAGGTGACGCAGGGCCTGCGCGACGAATTCGCCCGCCGGTGTCTCATCTGGGTGCTCCACCGGGCGAGCCTCGCACGCAATTTCGACCGGGTGTTGGTGATGAGCGGCGGCAAGCTGCAGGAGCAGGGCAAGTTCGCCGAGCTTGACCACAAGGATTCGCTCACCACCATGCTGATGGCGGCGGAATGAAAATTGAAAGAGCGCAAAGCGCCGTGAACGCGGGAGGATACACGTGAGCCTACAGCAGGAATTTGAGGTGCTCCGGCGGGTGCCGTTCTTCGCCGAGATCGAGCCGTCGAAGCTGAAGTTGCTCGCCTTCATGAGCGAGCGCGCCGGCTTCGACGATGGGAAGGTCCTGTTTCGCCAGGGCGATCCCGGCGACGCGGCGTATCTGATCATCGATGGCGAGGTCGAGATCGTGCTCGAGGGCCCGGCCGGGCCGGTCACCGTCGCGACGCTCGGCGCCAACGAGATCGTTGGCGATATGGCGATCCTGACCGGCGCGCCCCGCAACGCGACGGTGCGCGCCAAAGGCCGGCTCGTCGCTCTACGCATCGCCAAGGACCCGTTTATGCGGATGGTGCGCGAGTTCCCCAACATGGCGGTGTCAATCATGCAGGAGCTGGCGCACCGGATTGAATCGACCAACAATCAGCTGCGCGCCGCGCTCTCCGAAGTGCAAAAGCTGCGCGCGGGCTCGGGCGCCCAGCCTGCTGCTTAAATGATGGGCGCGTGAGCCGGCTCGACAGCTTTATCCGCCGGCTCCAGGCGCAGCGCGCCTGCCTTAACCGCGCCGCCGAACTGGTGCGCCGGGTCGACGGCGCGGTTCTAGAGCTGGGGCTCGGGAACGGCCGCACCTACGATCATCTGCGCGAGCTATTCCCGGACCGCAACATCTATGTCTGCGAGCGCCAGGTGGCGGCCCATCCGGATTGCGTCCCGCCCGCCGACCGGCTGCTGCTCGGCGATCTGCGTGAGACGCTGCCCCAAGCGCGGTCGTGGCTCGAAGGCCGGGTGGCGCTCGCCCATCTCGATGTCGGCACCGGCGACGCCGCGGGAAACAAGGCGCTTGCTGCCGAATTGCTGCCGCTCGTGATGCCGCTGCTCTGCGCCGGCGCCGTCCTCGCCAGCGACCCGGTGATGGATTGCCCTGAGCTTGCGGAATTACCACTGCCTGACGGCGTCGCCGAGGGGCGGTATCACCTTTACCGGCGGGTGTAGCTAAAGCGCAAAATCGACCATCACCGGGACATGGTCTGAGGCCTTTTCCCAGTCGCGGATCTCGCGGTAGACGCGCTGACCCTTGAGCGCGCCGACGAGGTCGGGGGTCACCCAAATGTGGTCGAGGCGGCGGCCGCGATCGCTCGCCGACCAGTCGCGGTTGCGGTAGCTCCACCAGGTGTAAAGCCGCTGGTCCGCGGGCACAAAATGGCGCACCGCGTCGACGAAGGCGCCGGCTTGCTGCAGCTTGCCGAGCCGCTCGACCTCGACCGGGGTGTGGCTGACCACGGTCAGCAGCTGCTTATGCGACCACACATCGTTTTCGAGCGGTGCGATGTTGAGATCGCCGACCGCGATCATCTTCTTCCCCGGCCTGCGCTCGGCCGTGAAATAGGCCGTCAGCTCGTCGAGGAATTGCAGCTTGTGAGCGAATTTTGGGTTGGCGTCGGGGTCGGGGATATCGCCGCCGGCCGGGACATAGATGTTGTGCAACTCGATCCCGCCGGGCAATTCGGCAATCGCGTGACGGCAATCGCTGCGATCGCACCAAGCGCGCGTCGCCACGCTCGGAAACGGCGTCTTGGCCAGGATCGCGACGCCGTTATAGCCCTTCATCCCGTGCATGTGGATGTGCTCGTAGCCGAGCGCATGAAACGGCTCGCGCGGGAACAGCTCGTCCGGGGTCTTGGTCTCCTGCAGGCAGAGAATATCGGGCTGCACTTCCTGGAGCAGGCGGCAGACATTGTCGGCCCTGAGGCGCACCGAATTGATGTTCCAGGTCACCAAGCGCATGCCGCCAATCCCATCAACTCAAGGGTGAGGGCGGCGAATAGACCACGCCGCTTCTGGGCCGTGCAATCGCGGGTAAACGAGTAGCGCCCGGTCTGGGGGGAAGACCGGGCGCCAGCTTGTCAGAAGCGCTTGGGGGAGATCCGGACCCGCAGGGGAGTACGGGGCCGGAAGTAAGAGGACTTGGCGCCCTCTCCGCTTCTGGATGAGTCAGGTGGGGATGGCCCACACATACCCAAATGCAGAAGACGCATAGCTCCGAAGCGCAAAACGCACGCTTCGCGACGGAACCAAAAAGTTTCGAGAGCGTGCGCTAGGCGGCGCGCCGTTTTGCCGCGGTGCCGGAGCGCGCCGCGCGGCAGGCTTCACCAAAAGCGGCGAAGAGAGCGCGCGAAATCGGGTTGTCGAGCGGCTTGTATTCAGGGTGCCACTGCACGCCGACGACAAAGCGCGCGCTCGGCAGGCTGACCGCCTCGATAAGGCCGTCGGGCGCCACCGCCTCGACCCGCAGACCCGGCGCCGGCTGGTCGATGCCCTGGCCGTGCAGCGAGTTGACCATGATCTCGTCGGTGCCGGCCAGCGCGGCAAAATAGCCGCCCGGGGTCAGCTTGACCGGGTGGCACGGACCGTAGCGCTCGTCCATGGTCATTTGCATGATCCGCTTGAAGTCGCGGCCGCGACGATGCACCTCGCCGCCCGGCCGTTCGCCGATGCGCTGATGCAACGTGCCGCCGAGCGCGACGTTCAATTCCTGGATGCCCCGGCAGATCGCCAGCACCGGCAGATCGCGGCGCACCGCCTCGCGGATCATCGGCAAGGTCGTCGCGTCGCGGTCGGGATCGTGCAGCGTCCCTTCGCGGCTGGGTGGGCCGTTGTAGTGGTGCGGCTCGACGTTCGACGGGCTGCCGGTCAGCAGCAAGCCGTCGATCGTGTCGAGCAGCGCGTCGATGTCGAGCTTGTCGCCGATCGCCGGGATCAGCATCGGCAGACAACCGGCCGCGTCGACCACGGCGTGCGGGTAGCGCACCACCGCGGTGTACATGACGCGCTCGTTGACTTCGCGGAAACAGGTCGGAATGCCGACGAGCGGTGTCCTGGTCGACATCAGTTGCGGCTCAACTTGTTGTTTGTCATGGTCATTTCGGATCATGATATTGGAACAGATTGGGGTCGAGCGCCATACCGTACTGTGTTTCGGACAAGGTGACGTTGGTGACCCTGGCCTTTTGGTCCACTACCGTCCAATGCCGCAAAACTAGTGGATTTTCAGTAAATTCCATCGTCAAAGACCCGGCATCAGGCTCGGCGGTTTGAACGACCGTGACCCGCACGGTATTCCCGGTATGCTCAAAACGCGTGACCGTGACGCCATCGGTGAAGCTGATCGGGTCACGAAGCAAGAACCAGGCCGGCGTCGATTTGAGCGCGACCGTCGACATCTGCTTCAATTCGGGGTCCCAGTAGTAGACGTTGAACGAATCGGCGAACATCAGCAGCTTGTTGGGCGGATCGTACTGAAAGCGCATCCGCCCCGGGCGCTGCACCCAGAGATAGCCGGTGGCCCCGCCGCCACCCTCAACCGCCTGGTCAAAGCGCGCGGTCATCGTGCGAATGCCTTGAAGATAGGCGGCGACGCGCTGCAGCACGGCGGCGTCCTGCGGCGCGAGCTGGACGGCGGGCGGCGGCGGTGCGGCAGCGCTGGCATGGTGGGGCGCGGTCAGGAGCAACAGCGCGGTCGTCGACGCGCAGCAGAATTGCCAGAACCAGTTCATTCCGCAATCACCTCAAGAGTGGCTGCCAGAAAAGCGGCCAACCTGGAAATGACCTCGCGATTGCGGCGCGTCAATGGCGGCGCATTGCCGCTCGCTGCATAATGCGACACCGCGACCCGCAAGCAAGACCTGAACAGGAAGAACGGAATGTTGAAAGGACTGGCACTAGGCCTCCTACTCGGGGCGGGACTTTGCAGCGCCGCCTGGGCGCAGGGCTCGTCCCGGTTTGACGGCCAGTACGCCGGAGAACTCACCCTCAAAGGGATCATCAACGGCGACTGCACCGAGCCGCCGCTCGGCGCGATCTACCCGCTGACCATATCCGGCGGCGTCGTGCGGTTTAAATATGTCGCGCGATTCGACACGACCCTGACCGGGCCCGTTGACGCCAAAGGCAATTTCCAGGCAACCGGCCGGACCAAGCACGGTTTCGTCGTCATGAACGGGCACGTCGCCGACGGCAACACTCTGACCGCGTCGATCGTCTCGCCGAGCTGCCAATACAGCTTTCAGACGAAGAACTAGCAGGCCGGCCACGAGCAACGCACGGGGTACCTGCTCGACGCGACCGGGGCGTGAAAGCAGGCGAAGTCATTCACCGCAAAGTCCGCGCCCAGATGGCAAAGCGGCTGACGAGACCGCTGCGCGCTTCGCGGTTCAATCGGTCCAGCGCGGCGTGCAGGGTCTTGCGCGTCGCCCGCCGCCGCCAACGGTGACCGCTGCGCTCCGATAGCCGAACCGGGGCACGTTCGCGTCGGAAGGGCACCGGGTCGACTTGCCGCCGCTGCTGAGCCAGCGCCCAAGCGTACCAATCGTCGAGCGACGAGTCGCGGCCGTGCGGCGGCGTGCGCGCGAAGCGCGGGATGCAGTCGGCGACCCGCACCGCCCAGCTCTCGCGCCGCGCGAGCTCCGGATCATGCGCGATGAACTCGGCGTTGGCGCGCTCGGTTTCCGGCGTCTCACCCAGCCGCGCCAGCGCGCTGTGCGAATAGGCAAGCCGCTCCAGACCACGGATTTGCCCGGGATCGATCTTCGCCGTGAGCGCGGCGATCCTGATTGCGCGCGCGGCCATGGCGTGATCGCGCAGCCCTTGGCGATGGCGGACCTTGGCGCGGGTGGCCCCGGTCACCCGGTCGAGCCGACGCCGCAACGAGGCGCTAGGCAAGGCCGTTGGCGCTTTCGAGCCGTTGCAGCCGCGCCTCGATCTCGCCGGCCTCGATGGCGCGCAAGAAGGTGCCGACGACCTGGGACCATTCGGCGGCCTCGGCGGA
>DATNJF010000170.1:0-5012 GCA_035604035.1 Allostellaceae bacterium
GCGCCAAGATCGGTGCGGATAGCGGCCTGCATAGGCCGGGGTGCGTCTTCAGGCATCGTCGCCTCCAGAGTGGGTGGGTCAGCGACCTCACTCTCAAAGAGCGATGGTCGCTAGCCAGACGCCCATGGGATCTCTCGGCGCAACCCCGTCGCTGCCGTTAGTCCCGGCGAAGGTCTCTTTACTGAACCCACAACCGACGCTCAGCCTCGGCGGTGGGAACTACTCTTCATGCCCCATTTGAGCCATTCGCCGATGCCAACCCTGGGTTACCAGTGCGGATCGGCGCCGCGCCATTATGAACGGTCGACGCATGGCTGACCAATCCTGGCGTCGGTGCGCCGACGAGTACGCGCCGGGCGAAGGCTGCTAAGCTGCCGCTCCCGCACCCCGAGCCCGACCCGCCCAAACCCCTGCCCGGCATGAACGATTCCCGCACCCGACCGCTGGCCGCGCTCTACGTCGCCGCGCCGTTCAGCATGGGCTACGTCGATTTCTACACGTTCCTGATCCCGCTCTACGCGCTGTCGTTGGGGTTCGATGCGGCGCAGGTCGGCATCCTCGTCGGCGCCCGCTCGCTCGTCGCGATGTTCCTGTCGATCCACGCCGGCGTGCTGATGGACCGGTTCGGCACGCGCAAGGTGACGCTGTTCTTCGTCTGGACCGGCATGGTGCTGGCGCCGCTGTTCCCGCTGGTGCCGTGGTTCGGGAGCCTGTTACTGCTGCAGTTGGTCAACGGCGCCGCGGTTTCCTTTGCCTGGTCCGGCGCGCAGACGCTGATCGCCCAGATCGCCGAGGGCGACCCGCGGCATCTCGGCAAGTTCACCTTCTGCGCCCGCCTAGGCTCGACCACGGCGCCGATCCTCGGTGGCGCTGTGTGGGATTTCGGCGGCGCCTGGCCCGCCTATCTGCTCGGCGCCGCGTGGGGCGGGGTGCTGACCGTGGCGCTGTTGTGTGCGCCGGAGGCCGAATTCTTCGCGCCCCCGCGAGAGGAGGGCGCGGTACGGGCACGGTTCCGAGCCCGCGACGTGTTCCCGCGCCTGGCCGATTATCTTGACTCGTTCATGCTGCTCGCGATCCCGGCGATCGCCTTGTCGATGGCGATCATGGCGATGCGCAATTCGACTTACAGCATCCAGACCTCGGTCTACGTCGTCTATCTCCACCGGGTCGGGCTGGTCGGCACGACGATCGGCGCCCTCTTCGCAGCCGCTGAGATCGCCAGCGGCTTCGGGGCGCTATTCGCCGGGCGGGCGATGAAGCTCGGCAATGCCCAGCGCACGATGCTAAGCGGCACAGCGCTGTCCATCTTTCTGATCGCGGTGACCCCGCTCCCCGGCGGCATGCTCGCGCTGTTGCTGCTGTTCCAGATCATCCGCGGCTGGCTCGAAGGGGTGATCCAACCGGTGGTCTTGTCGGTGCAGGCGCGGGCTGCGGGCCGCCACCAGCAGGGCGCGGTGGTGGGCTTGCGCCAGACCGGCCAGCGGCTGACCTCGATCATGGTTCCCCCGCTGATGGGCGCGATCGCCGACCACTGGGGGGTCAGTCAGAGCTTCATCATTCTCGGCGGCTTCATGCTGCTGCTCTGCATACCGCTGGCGCTGGCTATCCGCCGGGTAACCCGGCGTCCCTTACAGGACCAATCCCCCGCCGAGGCGACGGACTGAGGCCGGCCCGGCGTTAGAAAGCTCGGCGGTCGAGCGGCGCGTGCGGCTGCTCCAGGCCGTCGACCGGGATGTTCCGGCCGTTGATCCAGTGCGCGCGTGGCGATGCGGCGAACACAATCACGTCCGCCACCTCCTCAGCGGTGCCGAGCCGGCCCATCGGGAAGCCGTGACGCGCGTAGTCGGCGTAGTACTCGGGGTTGGCGAGGCGATAGCGGTCCCAGCCGTTCCCGTCGACCAGGATCGAGCCCGGCGAGACCGTATTGACACGGATGCCGTAGGGCACGAACTCCAATGCCCAGCGTTCGGTATCGAAGATCAGCGCCGCCTTGGCCGCGCCGTATTGCCCGGACATCGCCAATTGCGGTGTCCAGCCCGAGATCGAGGCGATATTGACGATCGCGGCGCCGGGGCGGCCCTTCATGTGCGGCAGGGCCAGGCGCATCATCCGTACAGTCTGGACCAGGTTTCGCTCGAGCGCTCCACGCCAATCGTCGTCGCTGCTGTCGGCGATCCGAGCGCCGCCGCCACCACCGCCGACATTGTTGACCAGGATGTCGATGCCGCCATAGGCCACGACCGCGGCGTCAATCAGTGCCGCGGCGTCCTCCGGCTTACCGACATCGGCCGCGTGAGTGGCGACTTCGGCGTCAACCGAACGCAGCTCGGCCGCCGCGGCGGCGAGAGTCCCCGGCGAGCGCGCCGTGAGCACCAGCCGGCAGCCCTCGGCAGCAAATGCCCTGGCGGCGGCGAGGCCGATCCCGCGGCTCGAACCGGTGACGAGCGCAACCTTGCCGGCGAGTTTGAGATCCATATGCCGCGCTTCCGTTACGCCGCGCTACGGCGCTTGCGATCGGCGATCCAGGCGGTCACCTGGTCGTAGTAGTTCGCGAGGTAATACTCCGCGATGTCATCGGCGGTGGTGTTCCAGACGCCGTCGTGACCGAGGATATACTTGAGCGCCTCGTCGAGGTGTTTGGCCGCGTTAGGCCGCCCGATATTGTGCGGGTGCAGCGACAGGCACATGACGCGCCCGCTTTCCGCACCCTCGCGATAGAGCGTGTCGAACTGGTCCTTGATCATCTGCTGGAAGTTGTCGGCCTCACGGTTCCACGCGAGCATGCCGGCATCGTTGGTCTGGCCCGTGTAAGGGACGAAGATGAATTTCTGCCCGCCGCGCACGTTGATCGGCCATGGCTGGTCGTCGATGATCCACGACGTGTGGTAGAGGCAACCCGCCTCGGCCATCAAGTCGTCGGTTCTGACCGTATAGCCGGCGCCGCCGCCCAGCCGGCCCTTGAGCCGTTTGCCGGTCATCTCCTTTACGTGCGCGATGAAGTCCTGCCAGTAGGCGCGTTCCTGCTGCTCGGTCAGGTCGTAGATCGGCCGGCTGTTGTAGAGGCCATGCGCCATGTAGTCCCAATCGGCGGCGACCATCGCATCCTTGATCTCCGGAAAATGATCGAGGATTTCGAGATTGAGACAGCAGCACGCCCGTACCTTGTGCTTGTTCAGCACGTCGAGCATGCGCCAGAAGCCGACGCGGTTGCCGTAATCCATGCGCGAATAATGCGGGATGTCCGGCTGGGTCGGGCGGTTCTCCGGGAGGTACTCGAAGAACTCCATATTCGGCGCGACCCAAAAGGCGACGCGCGCGTTGCCGGGCCATCGGATGACCGGCCGCTCGCTGATCGGGGCGTAGTCGAAGCGGCCGGGCGGCCGCGGCGCTGCATCCTTCGCCGTCGGCGGTGCGGCTGGAGGCGACACGACCGCCGTCCGGCTTGGTTGGCCCGACTGGGCCGCGAACCATTCGACGATCTCCGCCCCGGTCGCCTTCCACACGCCGGCATGAGCGCAGATATGGCCCAGCACCTCGTCGAGATGCCGGATGCGCCACGGCTGCCCCATGATCCACGGGTGCAAATGCAGCACCATCAACCGCCCGGTGGTCGCGCCGTCGGCATAGAGCCCGTCGAACCACTCGCGCCACAGCAGGTTGGTCTCGTTGATCGTGCGGCGGCCGTGCAGGTGGATGTAGTTGTCGTCGAGATAGGCGTTCACCCCGAGCGAATAGAGCTCGCCGATCTTCGGCGTCATCTTGTAGGGCTGCTCGTCATTACCCCAGTCGCAGATGTAGCGGATGCCTTCCGCGGCGAGCAGGTTCGGGGTGTTCGGCGTCTCCTGGAAATCGGGGCCAGACCAGCCGAGCGGCCACTTGCCCGTCGCCCGCTCGACGGCCTCGATCGAGGCGCGGATATAAGCGCGTTCCTCGTCCTCGGACATGCCGGCATGAATGATCCGGCGACGCGACAGGCCGTGGGCGATGAACTCGGCATCGCGTTGCAGTCCTTCGCATATGAGCGCCGGGTAGTGGTCGGCAACTGTTTTGTCGAGCGCCAGGGTGGGCTTGATGCCGTATTTGTCGAGCACCGAAAGCAAGCGAAAGATGCCGACCCGGTTACCGTATTCGTGGTTGCCGTAGCCGCCGATATCCGGGAATTGCGGCTGGTTCCCGGTCCACAGGCCTTCGGGTCCCCCCATCGGACTGACGGCCTGCCGTGTATCCGCCGGCACTTCCCAGTCCCAGTGTTCCAGGTTGACGATGACAGCAAGGGCGACGCGGGCGTTGTCCGGCCACTTCAGAACGGGCCGCGTGATGATCGGTGACCAGGGATAGAAGTCCTGATCCATCCCGTAGGCGCGGCGTGCCGGCATGTACTCCTCCCTTGGGATCGCTACGATCGGCCGACTCGCGGCGGGCGACCGGGCATCATCGCTGATCCAACGACCATGGACTGTCCCAGGATACGCCGATGAACAAATCGGCAAATAGGTTGCAAGGCGGCTTCAGAGAAAACCGCTTGGCGAGGTGGCCGTTCGCACGCCGCCTCGGTCGATCCTTCAGAAGGGGCGGCCCTCGAAGGCGACCGCGGCTGAGGCTCTAATCGGCCGATTGCGGGTCCCATTCGAGGAAATGACATGGACTGTTGCGGCCACGCCCACAGCGTCGGGCATCATCACGGGATGTGGGGCCCGGTATTGACCTCCGTCGAGGCGATGCTTGCGGGCGAAACCGGCCAACGAAGCTCGACGGCCGCGGCGAAAACGGCCGAAGACGCGGCGGCGGCGCTGGCGCTGTTGCGACGGTCGATCTCGGTCGATGTCCACACGCATGGCGGCAAGACCGGAATCTCGTCGAAAGCGCTGCCCAGCGGTGACCTCGCGCAGCATATGCGCGCGGGAACGCTGGCCGTGGCCTGTCTTGCCGACGTGCCAGACGGCCCAATCCTCGGCCGGGATGCGGCAGGCACGCTATCGGCGCTGCGCATCCCGGCGCCTGGCGAGCTTTAC